>DATNAM010000214.1:0-7146 GCA_035572595.1 Gemmatimonadaceae bacterium | reverse complement strand
CGCGTGGTGGGCTTCCTCGCTCTGTTAATACGGATTGAGAGGATAACGACACGGATCACTGCGGATCGCTCGGCTGCTCGGCGCTGAGCGCATCGACAATGGTGAGACCGAAGTATTTTGGGAAAAAGATCGGGTATGGATGCGGAATGCATTCTCGACCGGCATTTGTCTCAGACAGCAGCTGGTGATCCGTTCCTGCGCGATGGGGGCAGCGGGGCGATGGAGTGATCCGGAGGTCCGCGTGGTGGGCTTCCTCGCTCTGTTAATACGGATTGAGAGGATAACGACACGGATCACTGCGGATCGCTCGGCTGTAACAGCGGGCTCGCGTCCCAAAACGTTTTTCTTTGTTTTCTAAAGGAATGAATCGGGGTTATACGCGATTCTTTTTTTTCCCAAAGAGCTCGGTCTCACCATTGTCGATGCGCTCGGCGCGGAGCAGCCGAGCGATCGGTAGTGATCCGTGTCGTTATCCTTTCAATCCTTATTAACAGAGCGAGGAAGCCCACCACGCGGAATGCCCACCACGCGCGCGCAAGAAGGTCCATCATGCGGGCTCGAGCGACGGCCCAGCATCGTGACGGGTTGTCCCGCCTATCGTCGGGCGGTATGATTCGACCGTCATTCACTCCCGATCAGACGCTTCGCCGCTAACGACGGCAGCGCTGGAGACTCGCGTGCCCGAGCGCTTTCTCTTTACCTCGGAGTCCGTAACCGAGGGACATCCGGACAAGATTGCCGATCAGATTTCCGATGGCGTCTTGGACGCAATTCTCTCCGAAGATCCCACCGCGCGCGTCGCGTGCGAGACGCTCGTCACAACGGGGCTCGCGTGCGTCGCCGGTGAAATCACCACCAGCACGTACGTCTCCATTCCGGACATCGTCCGGTCCACCATCGCCAACATCGGCTACACCGACGCCACGTTCGGCTTCGACTCGAAGACGTGCGCGGTGTTGAGCACGATCGACCGGCAGTCGCCCGACATCGCGATGGGTGTCGACACCGGCGGCGCCGGTGATCAGGGGATGATGTTCGGGTACGCGAGCGACGAGACGCCCGAGCTCATGCCGATGCCCATCCAGCTAGCGCACGCGCTCACGCGCACGCTGGCCGAGCGGCGGAAGTGCGGGGATCTGCCGTGGTTGCGGCCCGACGGGAAGTCGCAGGTGACTGTCGAATACGAAGGCAATCGGCCGGTGCGCGTGAACACGGTGGTCGTGTCCACGCAGCACGCCGATTCGATCTCGAGCGAGGAGCTGCGCGCCGCGATCATCGCCAACGTGATCGTGCCCACGCTGCCCCCCGAGATGTTCGACCTGCGCCGCGCCACCATCCACGTGAATCCCACCGGACGGTTCGTGGTCGGCGGTCCGCAGGGCGACGCCGGCCTAACGGGACGCAAGATCATCGTCGACACGTACGGCGGCGCGGCGCGCCACGGCGGCGGCGCGTTCTCGGGCAAGGATCCATCGAAGGTCGATCGATGCGCCGCCTACGCCGCGCGATGGGTCGCCAAGAACATCGTCGCCGCCGGTCTCGCGCATCGGTGCGAGCTGCAGTTGGCGTACGCGATCGGCGTGCGCGAGCCCGTGAGCGTGATGGTCGACACGTTCGGCACCGCAACGGTGGAGGAGCGGCGCATCGAGAAGGCCGTGCGCGACGTGTTCGATCTCACGCCGGGCGGCATCATCGAGGCACTCGGACTGCGCGCGCCGATCTACCAGCGGACCGCGTCGTACGGCCACTTCGGGCGCGAGGCGTCCACCTCCGAGCGCAACGGGCGCGCCATGACGTACTTTTCCTGGGAGCGCACCAACCGCGTCGAGGCGCTCGAGCGCGCGATCTGACGCAGGTTTCATCCGTGCGGCACGACCCTCGCGGCACGAACCGTTGTCCGGCGCCGTCCTTCACCTTTTCCTGACCACGAATGGCCACCATCGCCAATACTGATTCCCGCACTGCAACCCACGATGTGCGCGACCTGGCGCTCGCCGACCAGGGCCGCCAGCGCGCCGAGTGGGCCGAGCGGTCGATGCAGGTGCTTCGCCAGATTCGCGAACGGTTCGCGAAGGAGCGTCCGTTAGCCGGCAAGCGCGTGTCGGCGTGCCTGCACGTGACGAGCGAGACGGCCAACTTGATGATCACGCTCAAGGCCGGCGGCGCCGACATCGCGTTGTGCGCGTCCAATCCGCTGTCGACGCAGGATGACGTCGCCGCGCACCTGGCGCGCGACCACGGCATCAAGGTGTTCGCCATCAAGGGCGAGGACAACGACACGTACTACGAGCACATCCGGGCCGCGATCGCGCACGAGCCCGAAATCACCATGGACGACGGCGCCGACGTCGTGGGCGCCATCCACATGATTGCGTTAGGCAGACTGGATGATCTGCCCAAGGCCGTGCGGCAGTGGGTGGAAGGCCTCGATGGCGCCGCGCGCAAGGCGCTCGTGTCCCGTGTGTTAGGCAGCACCGAGGAGACCACCACCGGCGTCATCCGCCTCAAGGCGATGGCCAAGGATGGCGTGCTCCAGTTCCCTGTGATCTCGGTGAACGACTCGTTCACCAAGCATCTGTTCGACAACCGGTACGGCACCGGGCAGTCGACCATCGACGGCATCATTCGCGCGACCAATCTGCTGCTCGCGGGGTCCAACTTCGTCGTTGCCGGCTACGGCTGGTGCGGACGCGGCGTCGCGATGCGCGCGCGCGGGCAGGGCGCCAACGTCATCGTCACCGAGATCGATCCGCTCAAGGCGCTCGAGGCCACCATGGACGGCTACCGCGTCATGACGATGGCCGATGCCGCTCCGTTAGGCGACATCTTCTGCACACTCACCGGCAATACGAGCGTCATTCGCGCCGAGCACTTCTCGGCCATGAAGGACGGCGCCGTGGTATGCAATTCGGGCCACTTCAACGTCGAAGTGGACATTCCGGCGCTGGAGAAGCTCGCCGGCGGCAAGTCGCGCCAGGTGCGGCAGTTCGTGCAGGAGTACGTGGTCAAGGGTAAGCGCGTGTTCCTGCTCGGCGAAGGGCGTTTGATCAACCTGGCGGCCGCCGAGGGCCATCCGGCCAGCGTGATGGACATGAGCTTCGCGAACCAATCGCTGGGCGCGGAGTATCTGGTACAGAAGGGAGCGAGTCTTTCACGCGACGTGCACCGGGTGCCGGAAAGCATCGACCGCGAGATTGCTCGACTCAAGCTTGCCGCGGTCGGCTCGCACATCGACACGCTGACGGACGAGCAGAAGAAGTACCTGGCCTCGTGGGACATGGGTACGTGACGGCCTCCAGGGAGGCATCATGGTTGAAGTCAAAGTGGCCCGTCTTGGGCTCGACAGTGTGTCCAACTCGTACGTGGTGATTCTGCAGGAGAAGGAAGGCGAGCGGCTGCTGCCGATCTGGATCGGGCAGCCGGAGGCGGAATCGATCGTGATGGAGATGCAGAAGATCCGTCCGCCGCGGCCGCTGACACACGATTTGTGCAAGCGGCTGATCGTCGGGATGGGCGCGTCGCTCAAGCGGGTGCAGATCACGAAGGTGCAGGAGAACACGTATTACGCCGAGCTGCACCTGTCGCGGGGCGAAGAGATGTTCCAGATCGACGCGCGGCCGTCGGACAGCATCGCGATTGCGCTGCGTCTGGCGGCGCCGATCTTCGCGCAGGACTCGCTGCTCACCGAGATTTCGGTGGAGGATGCGGATGAGCCGGCGAGCGCGGGGGAGGGCGAGGGGGTGTCGTTCGCCGGGCCGGAGCCGGAGTTAGGCCAGCACGATCTGTCGGCCGAGCAGCTCAAGGCGTACCTGGAGAAGATGCGCCCCGAGGATTTCGGTAAACTCAACCTGTGATCGCGTTCGTTGCACTTGCCTAACGGCAAACAGCGTGACAGGGGCGGCCTCGTGACGGGCCGCCTTTGTCTTGCCGCCATCCGGCGCGTCGCCGCCCTCGCGTGCGTGGCGCTCTGGGCGGCCGCGTCGCCGGCGCGCGCGCAGGGCTCGGCCGGCATGCTGTCGCCCGACACGGCGGCCCCGGTGGACACGTCGCTCCAGTACGTGGCCGGACGCGTCGTTAGGCCCAGCACCAAGGACACGACCAACGTCGACCCGGTGAGCGGCATCTGGGTGACGCTGCACCGCGTGGGGTCGGACACCGCGGGCCCCCTGGACTCCATGCGCACCGGCAGCGGCGGGCGGTACGCGTTTCATTACCGGCGGCATGGGCGGGCCGACGCGATTTACTTCGTGTCCGCATCGTATCGCAGCATCGCGTACTTCTCGCTGCCGCTGCTCACGTCGCGCGTCACCGGCGACAGCGCCGAGATCACGGTGTTCGATACCACGTCGCGGCAATTCCCGCTCACCATTCGCGGGCGGCACGTAATCGTGTCTCGGCCTAACGTGGACGGGTCGCACGACGTGGTGGAGGTGTACGAGATCACCAACGACAGCGGCATCACGCTCGTGTCGCCCGACGACGCGCACCCCACGTGGACGGCGGTGCTGCCCGAGGGCGCGATCGGATTTTCGGTGATGCAGTCGGACATCTCGCCGCGCGCGGTGCGTGCGGTGGGCGGGCGCGTGGAAGTGGTGGCGCCGATGGCGCCGGGACTCAAGCAACTGTCGTTCTCGTATCGGGTGCCGGCCAAATCGTTTCCGTTGTCGATTCCGATGACGCGGCCGGTGGGCGTGCTCGAGGTGTTGGCCGAGGATCCGCGCGCCACGGTGAGCGGTCCCGCCCTCAAGAAAGCCGAGCCCGTGAGCATTCAGGGGCGGCAGTTCACGCGCTATCTGGGCGAAGATGTGCCGGCGAATGCGGTGTTGCGCGTGGACGGGCCTACCGGAACCGATGCATCGCAGCAGCAGCACTACCTCATCATCGTGGCGATCGCCTTGGGGCTCCTGATGCTCGGCGCGTTGGGCATCGTGCTGGCGCGGCGTCGCGCGCCGGCGCCGGCGATCGTTGGGCAGCCGGCGCCCGCGTTGGGCGACGATGCCGAGCGGTTGGCGCGGGAAATAGCCGCACTCGATGCCGAGTTCGAGACGGTGCAGCATCCGTCGGACGACGCGCGGGCCAACTATGCGGATCAGCGCGATGCACTCAAGCGATCGCTCGCGAGCGCGCTTGACGCGCGAAAGCACGGTGCGTAGGTTGCGTTTGACAACTGAATGACAGCGGTCGTGGGTTCCGGAAGCCGGTGCAACTCCGGCGCGGTCCCGCCACTGTAACGGGGAAGGTAGTCCCGCGCTCTACACGCCACTGACTTTGGTCGGGAAGGCGAGCGCGGTGCCCCGAAGCCAGGAGACGCCTCGCGTCCGCGCCACTCGATCAGACCCTCGGAAGAAGGGCTGGTGGCGATGCGCGCGATGCACTTTCATTCGCCGCTGACCACCGGGCACTTCCCCAAGGGAGGTGCCCTTCGTGCGTTCAGGCGGGTCGTTTCTTTCGTTAGGCAGGAGCCGTGGCCGGGCCGCGGTCGCGCGCCGGGTCGCGAGCCGGGTCGCGCGCCGGGTCGCGCGCACGGTTGCGCGCACCGTCGCGGGACTCATGGCGTGCGCCGCTCTCGCGGCGTGCGCTGGGCACGACGCGCCGCGCGCGCCACAGGTGTCCGACGACTTCGGCGACTCGGTGGCGGCGGGGACGACGAGCCGGCCCAACCGGATCGTGTCGTTGAGTCCGGCCACCACCGAGCTGCTGTTCGCGATCGGCGCCGGCCCGCGCGTCGTTGGGCGCACGCACTGGGATGTGTCGCCCGACTCCGCGCGGCTGGTGCCCGATCTGGGCGCCGGGTTGCGGCCTAACGTGGAGGCCGTGCTGGCCACGCATCCCGATCTCGTGGTGCTCTACGCCAGCCGCGATGACCGCGCCGCCGCGGCACAGCTGAAGGCGGCCGGCGTGCCGGTGTTGGCGCTCCGCACCGATCGCATCGCCGACTTCCGCCGCGCCGCCATTCTGTTAGGCAGGGCGACCGGCGAAAGCGCGCGCGCCCAGCTCTGCGTGGACACCGTGGACCAGGCGCTGGCGCGCGTGCGCGCCGCCACCAGATCGCTGCCGCATCCCACCGTGTTCTGGCACATCTGGGACGAGCCGGTGATCACCGTGGGGAGCGGGAGCTTCCAGAGCGAGTTGTTGGACATCGCCGGCGCGCGCAACGTGTACGCCGACGATCCGCGGCCGTCGCCGCAGGTGTCGCTCGAGGACATCGTGCGGCGGAATCCCGATCTGGTGCTCGCCGGGTCGTTGGGCGCGGCCCGCATCAGGTCGAGTGCCAAGTGGCAGGCCGTGCCGGCCGTGCGCCTCGGGCACATCGTGGTGGTGGACACCGCGCTGGTCGGCCGGCCGTCGGTCCGGTTAGGCGAAGCGGCCGCCGAGCTCGCGCGGCTGCTGCATCCGGGGCAGGTGCCGTGATGCGGCGAATGTTCTGGCCGCTCGCCATCGCGGTGCTGGCGGTACTCGTCGTGGCGGCCGTGGTGTGGGGCGCGGTGCCGTTGTCGCTCCACGCGATCGCGGCGGCGGTGATGGGGCGCGGCGATCCGGACACGGTGGCCATCGTGCGCACGCTGCGCGAGCCGCGCGTCGCGCTGGCTGTGCTCGTGGGCGCGGCGCTCGGCATGTCGGGCGGGGCGCTGCAGGGCTCGCTCCGCAACGCGTTGGCCGAGCCGTATCTCTTGGGCGTGTCGGGCGGGGCGGCCGTGGGCGCGGTGGTGGTGGTGTCGATGGGATTCGCCACGCCGTTCCTGTTGCCGTTAGGCGCGTTCGCCGGCGCGGCGCTCGCCATCGGCGCCGCCATTGCCGTCGCGCGCGCGGCGGGCGGGCGCGCCGATCCGCGGGTGCTGCTCATGGCCGGCGTGGTGATCGGCGCGTTCGCCAACGCGGCGATCATGGTGCTACTGGCCGACGCGCCCCCCGACACGCCCAGCAGGTACGGCTCGGCCAGCGCGTTGCGCAGCGACCCCTGCAGCGCCCCGCCCGACATGCCTAACGCCGCCCCCACGAGCACGGCCAGCGCCACGCGCGGGAGCCGGAGCGTGCGCACGATGGCCACCGTGTCCGGATCCCCGCGCCCCATCACCGCCGCGGCGATCGCGTGGACCGAGAGCGGCACGGCGCCCCACACCACGGCGGCCACAACGAGCACGGCTA
>DATNAM010000213.1:0-3000 GCA_035572595.1 Gemmatimonadaceae bacterium | reverse complement strand
AGGACGTCCTCGCCAAGATCTTCAAGGGCTTCGACTACTCGGACTACGGCGGCGCCCCGCTGTTAGGCGTGAAGGGCGTGAGCATCATCTCGCACGGCAGCTCATCGCCGCGCGCCATCAAGAACGCGATCGGCGTGGCGCTGCGCGCCGTGGAGCGCCGCATGGTCGACCATATCGGCCGCCGCCTCGAGACGAGCGCGGTGCCGCAATCATGACCCGGCCGATCGTCGAGCTGGCCGGCATCGGGCACTACGCGCCCGAGCGCATCCTCCGCAATTCCGAGTTCCAGGCGATGGGACTCGAGACGAGCCACGAGTGGATCGTCGAGCGCACCGGCATCTGCGAGCGCCACATCGCCGGGCCTAACGATACCACCGCGAGCATGGCCGCCAACGCCTCGCGCCTCGCCATGGCGCGCGCCGGCATCACGGCCGCCGATCTCGACACGGTCGTGTTGAGCACGGCCACGCCCGACCGCCTGCTGCCGGCCACGGCCGTCGACCTGCAAGCCGAGATCGACGCCAGCCACGCCGCGGCGTTCGACATCGGCGCCGCGTGCTCGGGCTTCCTCTACGGCCTAACGGTGGCCGAAGGGCTCATCGCCGCCCAGAGCGCCGAAACGGTGCTCGTGGCGGCGTCGGAAAAGATGAGTGCCATCCTCGACTGGACCGACCGCGCCACCTGCGTGCTGTTCGGCGACGCCGCCGGCGCCGCCGTCGTCCGGCCCGCCCGCAACGGCAAGGGCATTCTCTCCACGTTCATGCGCAGCGACGGCAAGCTCGCCGACCTGCTCTATCGCCCGCACGGCGGGGCCTCGTTCCCCATGTCCACCGAAGTGCTCGCCCAACGGACGCACCTGGTGAAAATGGCGGGACGCGAAACGTTCAAGCACGCGGTGCGCATGATGTGCGAGGCAGCGGACCGCGCGCTCGAGAACGCGCACCTCGATGCCTCCGACATCGACCTCATGGTGCCGCACCAGGCCAACGTCCGCATCATCGAAGCGACCGCCAAGCACGCCGGCATTCCCATGGACAAAGTGTTCGTGAACGTCGCCCGCTACGGCAACACCTCCTCGGCGTCGATTCCGATTTCGCTCGACGAGGCGATCGCCGCCGGACGGATTCACGAGGGCATGACGGTGCTCCTCGTCGCGTTCGGCGCCGGATTCACGTGGGGCTCGATCGTCGTTCGGTTCTGACCGCCGGCTCGCCACATGAACTTGATTCTACTCTTTCCCGGCCAGGGGTCTCAGAAGCCGGGCATGGGGAAGGACCTCGCGGCGCAGTTTCCGGCCGCGCGCGCCGTGTTCGACGACGCCGATCGTGCGTTAGGCGTCGCGCTCTCGGCCCTCTGCTTCGACGGACCCGAAGACCAGCTCACCTCCACGCAGAACGCCCAACCGGCGCTGCTCGCGCATGGCGCGGCGGCGTGGGCCGTGATCCGCGATCGCGCGCGCCCGCACGTGTGCGCCGCCGCCGGTCACTCGTTGGGCGAGTTCACCGCGTACTACGCCGCCGGCGCGTTCTCGCTCACCGACGCCGTGCGCACGGTGCGCACCCGCGGCGAGCTCATGTTCAAGAGCGGCGTCGAGCGCCCCGGCGCCATGGCAGCCATAATCGGCTTATCCGAGGACGGCGTCGAGCGCGCATGCAACCAGGCAAGCGCCGAAGGCGGTGTGGTCGTACCCGCCAACTACAACACGCCCGAACAGCTCGTCATCTCCGGCGAGGTCCAGGCAGTCGAGCGCGCGATGGCGCTCGCCAAAGAAGCCGGCGCCAAGCGAGCGATTCGCCTCAACGTGAGTGGCGCGTTCCATTCGCCGCTCATGGAAGTGGCGGTGCCCGGGTTGCAACAGGCGCTCGACGCGACCGACATGCGCGCGCCGTCATTTCCCGTTTCGTCCAACGTCAGCGCCGAGCCGGTGCGTGACGCCGCTACCGCAAAGCACTTGCTCGTGCGACAGCTCACGTCGCCCGTTAGGTGGACCGCACTGATCAAACGCCTCGCCGCCGATCATCCGGGCGCGCTGTTCGTCGAGCTCGGACCGGGCACCGTGCTCTCGAATCTCGCCAAACGCATCGTGCCGGGCGCCGAGACGATGCCGTGCGGCACCGTGGCCGACGTCGACGCACTTCAACAGCGACTCGCATGATCCCCATCGATTTGAGCGGACGCACCGCGCTCGTCACCGGCGGCACGCGCGGAATCGGACTCGAAATTGCAACGACGCTCGTACGCGCGGGCGCTCGCGTCGCCGTCGCCGGCCGCGACGCCGATCGCGCCGCGCAGGCCGCGGCCACACTCGGCGAGGGCGCGCAAGGATTTGCCGCCGACTTGGGCCAGACGGGCGATGCCCAACGCTTGGTCGAGAGCGTCGAACAAGCTTTCGGTTCGTTGGACATCCTCGTCAACAACGCCGGCCTCACGCGCGACAACATCCTCGTCCGTCTCAAGGACGAAGATTGGGATGCGGTGATCGACACGAACTTGCGCGGCGCGTTTGCGACGATGCGCGCGGCGGCGCGCGGCATGATGAAGCGGCGCTCGGGTCGCATCATCAACATCACGAGTGTCGTCGGCATCATCGGCAACAAAGGGCAAGCGAACTACGCGGCGAGCAAAGCCGGTCTCATTGGCCTCACGAAGTCGGTGGCCAAAGAGCTCGCCTCACGGAACGTGCTCGCGAATGCGATCGCGCCCGGATTCATCGATACCGACATGACCAAAGCGCTCACGCCGGATGCGCGCGCGCAGTTGTCGGCACAGATTCCCCTCGCCAGACTCGGCACACCGGCCGACATCGCGGGGCTCGTCGCGTTCCTTGCGTCGGAGCATGCGTCGTACATCACGGGGCAGGTGTTCGTGGTGGACGGCGGCATGGTCATGTAGCTTTCCGTACCGTTTAGCGACGCGTAAATTGCACCTCAACCACACCCAATTGAGGACCACGTCCATGGCGGATCTCGAGGAGAAGGTCAAGGAAATCATCGCCAAGGA
>DATNAM010000212.1:0-4613 GCA_035572595.1 Gemmatimonadaceae bacterium | reverse complement strand
CCTACTGGATCGAGCAGCTCATCGCCGAAAGCTCGGGGAAGGATGGGCGCGGGGTGGTTCCGATCGTACAGGAGCCGGCCAGCGCGTCGCGGCGCGATGTCCAGAGCGTCAACCCCGCCGACTTCTCCCCCGACCCGCTGGATCTCGGCATCGAGTTCCTGCGCTGGGAATACGCGACGGCTGCCATGTGCGAAACACTGGGCGTCAACGCGTTCGACCAGCCGGATGTGGAGGAGGCGAAGAAGCTCGCGCGTGCCGAACTGGCTTCGGGTGCCGCGCCGCAGCCGTTGCGAACGTTGACGCCGGCGGAGCTGCGCAACAGCGCGCGCCCCGGCGATTACCTCGGGATTCTCGCCTACGTCCCACCCACGCCCGCGATCTTCGCCCAGCTGCAGGAGCTCCGGACCACGTGGGGCCGCGCGCTGGGATGCGCCACCACGCTCGGTATCGGTCCGCGCTATCTCCATTCGACGGGGCAGCTGCATAAGGGCGGACCCGCGAGCGGCCTTTTTCTGGTGATCACGACCGACGCTGCATCGGATATCGAGATTCCGGAAATGCACACCACGTTTGGCGCGCTGCATCAAGCGCAGGCCCGCGGCGATGTGCGCGCGCTGCTGGGACGCGGGCGCCGCGTGGCGCACGTCCATCTGTCGAGCGTCGCGGAGCTATCTCAGATCCGTCCGTGACCGCGTTCATCTTTCATCTGATCGCCCACACGCACTGGGACCGTGAGTGGTTCCTGCCGCGCGCGGCGTTTCACGCGCGCCTCATCGCGATGTTCGACGATCTGCTCGAGCGCATGGGGGCCGATCCCGGATTCCGGACATTTCTGCTGGACGGTCAGACCGTGCTCGTCGAGGACTATCTGCGCGCGCGGCCGGAGCGCGAAGGCGAGCTGAAGACGCTGGTCAAATCGGGTCGCTTGCAGGTCGGCCCCTGGTATGTACTGGCCGACGAGCTGATCCCCTCCGGGGAGTCCTTGATCCGCAACCTGCTGCTTGGCGCGGTGGATGCCGAGCGGCTCGGCGGCGGGGCGCGACTCGATGTGCTGTACTCGCCCGATGCCTTCGGGCATCCCGCCGCGCTGCCGGCGCTCGCGCGCGAATTCGGCATCAAGTTCGGCGTGCTGTGGCGGGGTCTGGGCGGAGAGCCGGGCCAGGAGCACGACTTCTTCAAGTGGCGCGGCATGGACGGTCGCGAGATTCTGCTGTGGCACCTGCCGCCCCAAGGCTACGAAATCGGCGCGGATCTACCTGCCGCTGGCGCGCGATTGGCGGACGCGTGGACGCAGGTGCGTGCCGCGCTGGTGCAGCGCGCCGCTGGGAAGCACGTGCCGCTGTTCATTGGCGCCGACCATCACGCGCCGCACCCATCACTCGGTCGTCTCCGCGACGTGCTGGCCGAGCTCGAGCCGGCGAGCGCGTTCCGTGTCTCGCGCCTCGACGAGTTCTTCCAGGCCGCGGACGGAACGCCGGCGCGGTCCGTCGAGGGTGAGCTGCGCTGGTCCTACGGCTACACGTGGACGCTGCAGGGCGTGCACGGCACGCGCGCGCCGCTCAAGCGACGGCACGGCCAGATCGAGCTCTGGCTCGAGCGGATCGCCGAGCCGCTCGTCGCATTGACGCGCCTGTCCGCGCCGGCGGGCCGCGACCGCAGGCCGGTCCTCGACACCGCCTGGCGAACGCTGGTCCGCACGCAGTTTCACGACACGATCGCGGGAACCACCGCCGACAGCGTCGCCGAGGCCGCCGAGCATCGACTCGACGGCGTCGCCGCTTACGCCGCGGAGCTGACGCGCAGCGCGCTGCAGGATCTAGCCGGGTACGATCCGGACACGGCGCGTGAGCGTGCCGAAGGGGCGGAGCGGACGCTGGTGCTGTGGAACGCCGCGGCGCGCCCGCGCGGCGCCGTGACGGTCGCCGATCTCACGATGTTCCGCCGCGACGTGCTGGTGGGACCGCCCGCCGAGGGGCGCATGCCGAGACAAGGGCCGGGCTACCGGCCTTTTGCGCTTTATGGAGGCGACGGGCGGCCGATTCCGGTGCAGCTGCTGGCGCATCGCGTGACCCAGGAGCGCGCGGATGCGGCGCGCCATTATCCCGACCAGGACGAGGTGGATCAAGTGCGCGTAGCGTTCCGGGCGCCTTCAGTCCCGGGACTCGGCATCACGGTATTGAAGGTGGGCCCACCGGCGCCGCTCGTCCCGCTCGCCAAGACCGAAGAAGCGCACGTGCGTGGCCGTACGATCGAGAACCGCTTTGTCGAAGTCTCATTCGAGTCGAACGGCGCTCTGTCGATCACCGATCGCCGCAAAAACGAGAGCTACGCCGACGTGCTGCGACTCGAAGACTCGGGCGACGCCGGTGACGCCTACACATTTGCTCCGCCCGCGCGTCCACGCGTGAAGCCGAGTCGTGGGCCGATCACGGTCCGGCGGCTGGCGGCCGGTCCGCTCGTCGCCGCTCTGGAGGCGCGGTGGGAAGCAACGCGCGGCATCGATGCGCGCCTGCTCGTCCAGCTCCACGCCGATAGTCCGATCATTCGCGTCACGCTCGAAATCGACAATCGCAACTCCTACCACCGGCTGCGCGCACGCGTGCCGACCGGCCTTGCCGGAGTCAGCGCGCTTGCGGGAACGGCGTTCGGCGCGGTCGAGCGAGCGGCAGTCAGCGTCGCGCCGAAGGCGTATCCGCGCGAAACGCCGGTGCGGACGGCGCCCGCGCAGCGCTTTGTGGCCGCGGCCCGCGGCGGCCGTGGCCTCGCGGTGCTGGCGCCGGCGTTCTTCGAGTACGAGTGGACGCCCAAGGGCGATCTGCTCCTGACCTTGCTCCGCGCGATCGGTGATCTGTCGCGCGGGAATCTTCCGACGCGGCCCGGTCACGCGGGCTGGCCCACGGCGATTCCCGGGGCGCAATGCATCGGCAAAACGCGCATTGATCTCGCGCTCGCGCCGGTGAGCGTCGCGGAGCTCGAGCGGGGAGACGTGCTGCCACAGCTCTGGGAAGACGCGTTCCTGCCGTTGCACGGCTTGTGGCTGCGGGACGCAACCGCGCTGGCGCCCTCGCCGGTCAACATCGCGCTGGAGGGCACCGGGCTCGTGTTCTCGGCGCTCAAGCCCGCGCAGATCGGCTCGCCCGCCGTGTTGCGCTGCTACAACGCCACCGACCGCAAAGTCTCGGGCGCGTGGCGCTTCGACCACGGTGTGAAGACGGCGCACCGCGTACGCGCCGACGAGAAGGAAGCCGTCGCGCTCGTGCTCGAGCAACGCGGCAACATCGTCCGGTTCGTCGCCGAGCCGCACGAGATCGTCTCGATCATGGTGACTTGATGCAAGAGCACAGCCTCACGACGCCGCGCACGGCCCGCTATTTCACCCTCGGGGCGCCGGACCACGCGACCGACGTGTGGTTTGTGTGTCACGGCTATGGGCAGCTTGCGGCGCGGTTCCTCGAGCGGTTTCGGGCAATCGAAATGGACGGGCGCTGCATCGTGGCGCCGGAGGCGCTGTCGCGTTTTTACCTCTCGGAGCATCCGGCGGAGCGCCGTGTCGGCGCCGCGTGGATGACGCGCGAGGACCGGTTACACGAAATCGAGGACTATGTCCGATATCTCGACGCCGTATACGCACGGATCGCGCCGGCAAAAAGTGTAACGGCCCTCGGCTTCTCGCAGGGCACCGCCACGGTGTGCCGTTGGGCCGCGCTCGGATCCTCTCGTTTGGACCGGTTGATTCTTTGGGGCGGGGAAGTCCCGCCCGATCTCGATCTCCGGCTGCTGCGAGTCCCGAAGCTGACGCTCGTCTACGGCACGCGCGACGAGTTCTTCACACCGAAGGTCGTGGCGGCGAACGAAGCCCGCTTGCGCGAGCATGGCGTGTCCTACGAGCTGATGTCGTTCGAGGGTGGACACGTCATCGATGTGGAGACGTTGAAAGCGCTCTAGCGCTTCACATTCGGGTCGAGCACGTCGCGCAGCGCATCGCCCACCAGCGTGCAGGCGACGACGACGATGACGAGCGCGATGCCTGGCGCCGTCGCGACCCACGGCGCGTTGACCAGCGTATCACGACCCGACGCGATCATGTTGCCCCACGACGGCGTCGGAGGTTGCACGCCGAGGCCCAGGTAGGATAATCCCGCCTCCAGCATGATCGCATTGCCGATCCCGAGCGCCGCCGCGACGATCACGGGCGTGAGCGCATTCGGCAGAATGTGGCGCGCGAGCACGCGCAGCCGCCGGGCGCCGACGGCGACGGCGCCCTCGACGAACGGCCGCACGGCGAGCGCGCGCACTTCGCTATGGACCAGCCGCGCGATACTCATCCACCCCGTCAGCCCGAGCACGACGACGACGAGCGCGGTGCTCGGTTGCCACAACGCCGCGAGCAGCAACAGGAGTACGACCCGCGGCAGTGCCAGTGCAAAGTCGGTGACGCCGAGCAGCGTGATCGAGACGGGGCCACGCCAATAGCCGGCGACAGCGCCGATGATCACGCCGAGCACGATCGAGACGAGCACCGCGAGCACCCCCACGCCCATCGAAATGCGCGCGCCGTACACGAGCCGCGTCCACACGTCGCGGCCGAAGCGATCCGTGCCGATGGGGTGGAA
>DATNAM010000211.1:0-2173 GCA_035572595.1 Gemmatimonadaceae bacterium | reverse complement strand
CGACCTCGACGAAGAGCATGACGGGGCACCTCCTGGGCGCAGCGGGCGCGGTGGAGGCGATCTGGAGCGTGCTGGCGATCGTGGACGGCGTGGTGCCGCCCACGATCAACGTCCAGCGCCGCGATCCCCGGTGCGACATCGGGCTTGCGTTAGGCACCGCCGTGCGGCGGCCGGTGCGCGTCGCGCTCAACAATGCCTTCGGCTTCGGCGGCCACGACACGTGCGCCGCCTTCCGCGCCGTCGACGCCTGACGCACCGCCGCGAAGCTACTCGCCGCTCGGCCCGCTGTCGTTAGGCGAAGGCGGCATGCGCATCCCATCCGAGCCGCCCCGATCCATGCGCCGCATCATCCCGCCGTGTGCGCCGAAGCGGCCGCGCCGCACGCGGCTCCGGCGCGCCATCGCGAGCCGCATCGCGACGTGTCGCTGGTCGGCCGTCAGCACCGAGTCGGCGGCGCTCGTCGCGCGCCAGCGGATCGCGCGCAGCGAATCCATGAGCGTCGCCAGATTGTCGCGCTGCTGCTGCGACAACTGCGGACGCTGCCGCGTCGCTTGCGCCTGGTCCTGCCCCTGCGCCCGCGTGAACATCGCGCGAATCTGATCGGCCACCGCGCGCGTTTGCTTGAGCGTTGATTCGTGCAGCGCGATGAGCTGGTTCACCTGCGGCCCGCTCAGTTGCAGCATCGATTGCTCATCCAAGAGCCGCGCTGCCGGATCGGACATCATGCGCATCATCATGGACCTTCCGCGCATCCCCGGACGAGCGCCGGAGAAGCGGCGCATGGGTGCGCGTCCTTGCGCGCCTGCCCCTCCCTGCGGCGATGCACCCTGCGCGGAAAGAGCCGCGGCATCGATCGACGCCGCGAACCCGAGACACAGCGCGGCCAGTACAGCGCGATGCATGTTCCGGAGAACCGAGCGACCGAACGCGGACGTGCCTGACACGGGAATCCCCCAATCGTGAGAACGCGCGGGCAATCGGGTAACAGGTCTCGTTGGGCGAAACCGGCGCGCGCCTCGACGCCCACGCGGAGCCAAGGTGCGCTACATGAATTACCGTCGTCCCGTACCTATCGTTTGGTGGCTCGCGCTTACCGTGATCGTTCCGCCTCGCACCGGCCAATGGAGCCGTTTGGCAAGACCCGCCGCCTCGAACGTGCGCTGAATCGTGTCGCGGTTCTCGGAAAAATGCGCCCAATCCTCGAAGTGAACCGGGACGAGAGCGGCACCGGGACAGGCACGCGCGAAATGCACACCGTCTTCGGCGGTCATTGTGATGGCGGCAGCGCCGGCCGCAGCGACACGCGCAGCGCCCATGAACAAGATCGCGACCACGACGTCGAAGCGCCGCGTGACCTCTGCGACACCTTCGAACCACACGGTATCGCCAGACACGTAGATGGCCGGTCCCGTATTTCCGCGCGTGAGCACGAAGCCGGTGACCGGACCGCGGTCGCCGCCGACGGGACCGTGGCGCGCGGGCGTGGCCGTGACGCGAACCGATCCGCCTTCGGGCGACCCGAGCTCCACCGACTGCCACGGCTCGAGTCCCACCGCGTCCGCGCCGAGGCGGCTCGCGCCTAACGGAGTCGTGAGCACCCTGGGCACGGCGGCGAGCAGCGAGCGCCCCGCATGATCGAGGTTGTCGAAGTGATGATCATGGCTCAGCAACACTGCATCGATGGGTCCGACGGACGCGACGTCGAGCGCCGGACCGCGAAGCTTAGTGAGCGTGCTCGTGGGACCCTCGTACACGCCACCCGCATCGAACGTCGGATCCGTGAGGAAACGCAGCCCCGCGACGTCCAGGCGCACGGTTGGGCCGCCGATGTAGGTTACGGCAATGTGGTCAAGGGATAGGGACATGGATGCTGACGCTCCGCGTGATGACATGACTGCAACGCGCGCGCGTCGGCGGCTGTTCCGCCTCCGTGCGCGCGGGATCAGTCCATGATCCTTCGCCGGACCGGCTCGACCGTGCTGCTCATCGCGCAGCCGGACCACGCTGCCCTCGCCGAGCGCATCATGCGCCGCTGGACCGACCACGAGCTGGCGCAGTCACCGCGCCGGGACGAAATCCTCCAC
Organism: Gemmatimonadaceae bacterium; assembly: GCA_035572595.1. Classification (GTDB taxonomy): domain Bacteria; phylum Gemmatimonadota; class Gemmatimonadetes; order Gemmatimonadales; family Gemmatimonadaceae; genus JADGGM01. The sequence continues at coordinate 89 of DATNAM010000211.1, read as the reverse complement.
GCGGTGGAGCATCATGACGATGGATGGCTCGAGGTGGATCGCGCGCCGATCGTCGACGAGACGTCCGGCGAGTTGCTCGACTTCATCAC
>DATNAM010000210.1:0-5800 GCA_035572595.1 Gemmatimonadaceae bacterium | reverse complement strand
CACCGACAACCGCGATGCGGCATCGGTGCTCAAGTGGGCCAAAGATGAAATGCAGGAGCGCTACGAGCTGTTGGCGGCCAACCAGTGCCGCAACATCCAGGATTTCAACCGGCGTGTGCAGTCGGGCGCCGCGCTCGTAAGGCCGCGCGCGCCGGACGTGGCGTTCGAGGATCTGACGTACAAGGGCGGCATTCTGCCGTACATCGTGTTGGTGATCGACGAGCTCGCGGACCTCATGATGACGGTGCAGGCGGAGATCGAGACGCCGCTCGCCCTCATCGCGCAGAAGGCGCGCGCCATCGGATTGCATCTGATCCTGGCCACGCAGCGGCCGAGCGTGAACGTCATCACCGGGTTGATCAAGGCAAATTTTCCGAGCCGGATCGCGTTCCGCGTGGCATCGCAGGTCGACAGCCGTACGATCATCGACGGCGTGGGCGCGGAGGCCCTGTTAGGCAACGGGGACATGCTGTTCATTCCGCCGGGGAAGTCGGAACCGTCGCGGTTGCAGGGCGCGTTCATCGCCAGCGAAGACACCGAGCGGTTGATGCGCTGGTACGACGACCGCAAAACGGCCAAGCGTGCGGCGCTCGAGGCGAAGGGCCTCGCGCCCGAAGAAGTGGTGGAGCCGGACATCCTCGAGATCGTCCGCCAGAAAGAGGCGGTCGAGTCGGGCTTGTCGCTGCTCGACGCCGACGATCCGACCGATCGCGACAAGCTGTTCCGCGACGCGGCCGAGGTGGTGATCCAACATCAGTTAGGCTCGACGTCGCTGTTGCAGCGGCGGCTCAAGGTGGGCTACGGCCGCGCGGCGCGGATCATCGACCAGTTGCACGAGGCCGGCATTCTGGGCCCGCCGGACGGCTCGAAGCCGCGCGACGTCCTCATGGGCCTCGAGGACCTGGATCGCATCTGCGGGCCGCGAGTATGAGAAGGGGGACGTCCAGGCGGGGAGGGATGCCATGAGAGTGAACGTGCTCGTGTCCGCGGTCATCGTGCTCGGGTCGGCCGCCGTGCCGGCATCGGCGCAGTCGTCGCGCGCCGGCGAGGCGCCGCCGCTGGCCGCACCGGCGGTGGTGGCGCGGCTCAAGCCGATGAAATGGATGTACGTCATCTCGCTGCGCACGGGCGAGGGGACGCCGCAGCGGATCGGCTTCCGCACCCTGAGCCTAACGGACACCACGTACGGCGGGACGCGCGCCTGGCTCGTGGTCGACTCGCGGCAGATGCACACCGTGACGTACGCCGAGTCGTTGTACGTGGCGCGGGCCGACTTGAGGCCGCTGTACCGGATCGAGCACGTGCCCGACGGCCAGACCGTGTCGCACTTTGCGTCGGACAGCATCCGGACGGTGTTCGACGGAGACAGCGGGCACGTGGCCGTGGCGATGAAGAGCACGCCCGGTGCGCTGGGGACCCTATACCTGATCGAGGGGCTGATCGCGGCGTCCTCGTTAGGCCCGAACTGGGCCGCCACGGCGCAGATGACGGCGATCGACCGGCACGAGAGCGGCGTGGTGTCGATCGCGCTGCACACGGTGGGCCAGGAGAAGATCGACGTGCCTGACGGCGCGTTCGACACGTGGGTGGTGTCGCTCCAGTTGGGCAAGAGCGAAGAAACGCTCTGGGTGCGCAAGAGCGACGGCGTCGTGCTCCGCGAAAACCTGCCGGTGGTGGGGATGGCCGGCGCGTCGGTCGAGATGCTCATGGGGCTCAACGGCGTGCAAACCCCCACGCCCTAGCCCCCGCGCGATTTCGCACCACTCGGCGTCGTTTTGATTATGAGTGCCGGCGCGCCCCTCCTACATTCGCGCCATGTCGACCCAGGCACTTGGATTGGCCGGAGAGGCGTACGCAGCCCGGTGGCTCGAGCAGCAGGGCTGGACGCTCGTCTCGCGCCGCTTCCGCAATGGCCACCGCGATCTCGACCTCGTCGCTCGCCGCGACGGCGTGGTCGCGTTCGTGGAGGTCAAAGCGAGAAGCGGGAGCGAGTTCGGCGATCCCGTGGAGGCGGTCGATTGGCGAAAGCGACGCGAGCTCATCCGTTCGGCGCACGTCTGGATGCACCGGTTCGGCCGGCCCACGGATAGCTATCGGTTCGATGTCATCGGAGTGATCGTGGAGGGCGCGCACGTCCGGATTCGCCATGTACAGAACGCGTTCGCGGTGGCGTAAGCGAACTTGACGCCCTGGCTGGCTCTTCGTAGTTTGTTCGGTATGCGAATCGCCGAAGATTTCGGGTAGATTCGAGAGCCAGCCAGATCAACCAGCAGGCTCACCATCTCTCACCGGGACACACGAGAATGGCGGTTTCCACACTGCAAGATGAGAAGAAGAAAGCGTTGAATCTGGCCATCGCGCAGATCGAGAAGAGCTGTGGCAAGGGGTCCATCATGAAGATGGGTTCGGACGGCGCTCGAGTGCGTGTGGAAGCGATTCCGACGGGGGCGATCAATCTCGACGCGGCCATCGGCGTGGGCGGCATTCCGCGTGGGCGTGTCACGGAGATCTACGGTCCCGAGTCGAGCGGTAAAACCACGTTGTGTCTGCACGTGGTCGCGAACGCGCAGCGGGCCGGCGGCGTCGCCGCCTACATCGACGCGGAGCACGCGTTAGACACAGATTACGCGTCCAAGTTAGGCGTGGACGTCGAGAACCTGCTGGTCTCGCAGCCCGATACGGGCGAGCAGGCCCTCGAGATCTGCGAGATCCTGGTGCGGTCCGGCGCGGTGGATGTCGTGGTCATCGACTCCGTGGCGGCGCTCGTACCGAAAGCCGAAATCGAAGGGGAAATGGGCGACTCGCACGTCGGCTTGCAGGCTCGGCTCATGAGCCAGGCGCTGCGCAAGCTCACCGGTGCCATCGCGCGCTCCAAAACTTCGGTGGTCTTCATCAATCAGTTGCGCGAGAAGATCGGCGTCATGTTCGGGAATCCCGAAACCACCACCGGTGGCAAGGCGCTCAAGTTCTACGCGTCCGTGCGGCTCGACATTCGCCGCATCGGACCGGTCAAAGAAAAAGAAGACGTCATCGGCTCGCACGTGCGCGTGAAAGTGGTCAAGAACAAAGTCGCGCCGCCGTTCAAGCAGGCCGAGTTCGACATCATGTATGCCGAAGGCATCAGCCACACCTCGCTCCTGGTCGACATTGGCGCGGAATCCGGCATCATCGAAAAGTCGGGCGCGTGGTATAGCTACAACTCGCAGCGTATCGGCCAAGGCCGCGAGAACGCAAAGCTCTTCCTGAAAGACAATCCGGCCATGCTCTCCGAAATCGAGGAGAAGGTCAAAGGCGTACTCGGCATTCGGCTGATCCCGGGCGGGGAGGGCGATCTCGCCGAGGAGTGACATACGCATCACTCGGGAAGTGCCGAGGGGGTGGAACGCAGAGATCAGGGGTACCCGGAGTTTGCTCCAATCTCGCGCTTTCCTCCCTCGGCATTTTTTTGTACCGGGCTGGCTGCTACGGCTGGCCCGGACGCGGAAAAAGCAGGAAACGCGGATAACAGCGCCAACCCGCGCCTAACTGGAGCGTCATGAGGATAACGTCACGGTGCCAGTCGTAACGGCGGTTACCCCAAGCGCGCGTCGCTCGCACAGCTCACGCCAGGCCGCGTCCGGCGAGCTCGTGAGCGGGCGATACAGCATTGCCATCGATGGCACGGCCGTGGGCGACCTCTCGCTCGACGCCATCGAGCGGCTCGACATCCACATCGGCGGGTCGGTCAGCGAACGCGTCGTCGCCGAGATCACGAGAGAAACGCAGGCACTCAAAACGTACGACCGCGCGGTTGGTCTGTTAGCCACGCGCGCGCGCGCCTCCAGGGAGCTGGAGCGGCTCCTCGTCAGAAAAGGCGAGCCGGCCGCGTTGGCCAAAGCAGCGGTAGCCCGTCTCGCCACTCAGGGCTTTCTGGACGATGCGTCTTTCGCGCGACAGTACGCCCGGAGCAAACTCGCGCTCGGCCTGTCGCGACGCCGCATGCAAACGGAGCTCGCCCGCCGCGGCGTCGATCGCGGGATCGCCGATGCCGCCATCGCCCAAGTCGTCGTCGACGACGAAATAGACGAGGCCCAAGCGTGCGACCGCATCGCCGCACGGAAGTTCCGATCGCTCAAGGACCTTCCAGCCGATGTGCAACGCCGCCGCCTGTACGCCTTCCTCGCCCGGCGCGGCTACGAGATGGACGACGTGCGCGCCGTCGTCGACCGCCTCGTTGGACGCGGTTGACGCGCTCGGCCAACGCACGCGCAAGTCGCCGTGCAGCGGCGCTCACCTACTGACTCGTACGGCTTCAGTCCGAGTATATTGTTGCACTATGCGCGCTTCCGAGATTCGACAGCGTTTTCTCGGGTACTTCGAGCGGAACGGTCACGCCATCCGCCCGAGCTCCACGCTCGTACCGAAGGACGACCCGACGCTGCTGTTTACCAACGCCGGCATGGTCCAATTCAAGAAAATCTTTCTTGGACAGGAACAGCCCGCGTTCGGCCGTCGTGCAACGACCGCACAGAAGTGCGTGCGCGCCGGTGGCAAGCACAACGACCTCGAACAGGTCGGCCACACCGCGCGCCACCACACCTTCTTCGAGATGCTCGGCAACTTCTCGTTCGGTGACTACTTCAAGCGCGATGCGATCAGATTCGCGTGGGAGTTCGTCACCGAAGAGTTGGGGCTCGACAAGCGTCACCTGCGCGTCAGCGTCTATAAGGAAGACGACGAGGCGCGCGCGCTGTGGCGCGAGATCGCAGGCCTCGCGGATTCACGCATCTACGGGTTGGGCGAAGCGGACAACTTCTGGCAGATGGCCGATACGGGTCCGTGCGGACCGTGCAGCGAGATTTACGTCGACCTCGCGCACATGACGTCCGACTGGGCGTTCCCGGCCGGTGCAACCGGCGAGTGGACCGATCTCGCACGCACCGAGTTCTCGCCTGACGCCTTCGTCGAAGGTGCGGAAGCCGGCCGGTTTCTCGAGATCTGGAACCTCGTGTTCATGCAGTTCGACCGGCAGCCCAACGGCGAGCTCAAGCCGCTGCCGCGTCCGTCCGTGGATACCGGCGCGGGACTCGAGCGCATTGCCGCGGTGAAGCAGCGCGTCACGTCCAACTATCACACCGACGTCTTCGCGCCCCTCATCGAGGCGGCCGAGCAGGCGGTGGGCATTCCGTATCGGGGGCGCGAGTCCGACGAGGCGTACGAGGCCCAGGTTCCGGTGCGCGAGAAGACGGCCGGCGGCGCCGGCGCGACACGACGGGTGACCGTTAGGCCAGCGTCGTTCCGCGTGCTGGCCGACCACGCGCGCGCGGTGGCGTTTCTGTTAGGCGACGGCGTGTATCCGTCCAACGAGGGCCGCGGCTACGTGCTGCGCCGCATCCTCCGCCGCGCTGTGCGTCACGCGTGGCTGTTGGGCCGCACGGAGCCCACGCTGGTGCACGTGGTCGAGCGAGTGATCGACACGATGCGCGACGTGTATCCCGAGCTCGCCGGCCGCCGCAAGTTCTTGTTGGACACGACGCGCGCCGAAGAGGAGCGGTTTCTGGCGACCATCGAAGGCGGGATGCAGCGCTTCGACCAGCTGGCGCCCGAGCGCAGCACGCAGGGCTCGGTGGCGGTGCGCGGGACCATCTCCGGCGAAGACGCGTTCCGTCTCTACGACACGTACGGATTCCCCATCGACCTCACCGAGCTGATGGCGCGCGAGCGCGGCTACACGGTGGATTTGAGCGGCTTCGAGGGCGCGCTGGATGCCCAACGGGAGCAGTCGCGCGAGGAGCGCCGGGCGCGCGACATCACCGTGACG
>DATNAM010000209.1:0-4381 GCA_035572595.1 Gemmatimonadaceae bacterium | reverse complement strand
CCCACAGCACGCCGAGCAACGCCGACACGGCTCCGAGCATGCACACGGTCCATCCGAACCACACCGGCGGCGTGCCCGACAGCGTGAGAAGCCGAAGAATTCCGTACACGCCGGTCTTGATGACGATGCCCGACATGAGCGCCGAAACGTGGGCCGGCGAGGCCGAGTGGGCCGGCGGCAGCCAGAAATGCAGCGGCACGTAGCCGGCCTTGAGGCCGAAAGCGACGAGGCCGAGCAGCAGGATGACGCCGCGATGCGATGGCGCGCCGCCCCACGCTGCCGCGAGCGAAGCAAACGTCCAGTCATGCGCGCCGGTCGACCACAGCGCGAACATTACGAAAAGCAGCAGCGTCGCTGCGTGTGTCGCGACGACGTAAATCCATCCCGCGCGCCGCACCTCGGCGCGCTCGTGCTCCGTAATGACGAGGAGGAACGAGCTGATGGCCATCAGCTCCCACGCCGTGAGGAACAGCAGCGTGGACTGCGCGGTGACGACGAGCAGCAGGCTCGCGACGAGCGCCGCATACGTCGCGTTCGCCTCGGTCGATCGCTCGGGGTGCGCGCTCGCGCGCACGTCGGCGTCGCCGTAGACTCCGTTAGTCGCGCCGACCACCGCGACGGCGATCACGAACACCGCCGACAACGGGTCGATGCCAATGACCCAATCGCCGCCCGGCAGGTAGGAGCGCCACTGCTGATGGACGGCACCACCGCCGGCGAGGACGATCACGCCCGCCGCAGCCGTTAGGCCGCAGCCGGCGAGGAGCAGCACGCCGAAGGTGCGGCTTCGCGCCCCGCCGCGCGGCAGCACCACAGGCGCGATGGCGGCCGCGACAACCAGGCCCAATCCGATGAGAAACGGCGTCACGGCCGTGGCATCGTCGCGTGCGGGCCGGTGGTCTGCGTGCTTTCGATCACCACGATGCGATCGAGGATGTCGCGGGCGGGCGCACGCTCGCGAAGCAACGCCCGGAGCGGCTCGTCGCGGAGCGCGAACGCCAGGCGGGCGAGAATCGCGAGGTGTGTCGGCACCGTTGGGCTCACGACCACGAACACCGCGTGGACCGGCTGGCCATCAATCGCGCCGAAATCGAGCGCGTCACGCAGCAGTCCGAGGGTGACGAACGGCTGCTCGACACGAAGGACGATGGGGTTGCGCACGTGGGGAATGGCGATGCCGCCACCGATCGCGGTGGAGCCCATCGCTTCGCGCGCTTCGAGGACGGAGAGCAGAAAGGTGCGATCGACGTCATCCGGAAGCGGCAGCCGCTGCACGAGCTCGTGGAGGACGGCGCTTTTCGTCGAGCCCGGAACATCGTGAAAGATGCCGCCGGCGCGGAGAATCTCGTGCAAGGCAGGCACGGATTCCGGCGATCCGCGCGCTTGGTCGAGCAGCCGGCGCGAGACGGAGACGCCGTTCTCGATGGCCCATTCCCAAAGCTCGACGGCGTTGACGTAGAGTTGTTCGTGCGCGTAGTGGACCGGCAAGTTGCGCTGCGCGATCCAGCGCCGCACGGTTGCCTCGTCGACGCCGAGCTGCCGGCTGGTGTCACGAATGGAGAGCTGCACGTGGTGCCGCGCTCTGGTGCGCCATGGTGCAGGTGAATGTCGGCTGGCCTGACACGCCGTTGATTCTATTGAACGGCGGTTCAACGTCAAGGGCCGGCGAAGTTGGTCGTGCGCCACACGTGCCGACTACTCGGATTCCTCCTCTGCGTCCTGTCCCTCGGTCATGACCGCCGACAACCGCTGCAGCACGCCGGCCAGGTCCGGCTTCTCCTCCAGCACCGCCGCGCACGGATCCCCGCCTAACCGGTCCAGCCGCTCGAGCGCGTTGCGGATCGTGAACGCTTTCGGGTCGAGCGTGTCGTTCACCTCGTCCCACTCGAGCGGCATCGACACCGTGGCGCCCGGCAGGGGCCGCACGCTGAACGGCGCCACGATCGTCTGGCCGTGCCGGTTCTGCAGGTAGTCCAGATACACCTTGTCGCCGCGCTTGGTGACGTGGCGGATGATGGTGGCGTACCCGTGACTCTCGCGCAGCACCACCCGCGCCAACAGCTCGCCTAACGTACGCGACTGCGCGTACGTGATCTGCCGCCCCAGCGGGAGCATGATGTGGAGGCCGGTTTTGCCGGTGGTCTTCACGTAGCTCGGCAGCTTGATCGATTCGCACAATCGCCGCAGCACGATGGCCGTGCGAACGACGTCGGAAAACGGCGCTTCTTTGGGATCGAGGTCGATCACGCACCAGTCCGGCTGCTCGAGCGAGCCCACGCGACTCGCCCAGATGTGCAGCGGGATCGATCCCATGTTCGCGATGTAGAGCAGCGTCTCTTCATCGTCGCAGACGAAATACCGAATCTCGCGCTGCGTATCCTCGCTCCAGATCGGGATCGTGCGGATCCAGCGAGGCGCGAATTCGGGCGCATCCTTCTGGTAGAACATCTTGCCTTCGATGCCGTCGGGGTAGCGCGTCAGCACCACAGGCCGATTGCGCAGGTACGGCAGCAGCAGCTTCGACACAGACCGATAATACTCGATGAGGTCGCCCTTCGTGTATCGCTCGGCCGGCCAGTAAATCTTGTTCAGGTTCGAGAAGGCAACCGTTTTCTCTTCGCGCTGCGGCGTGACCGGCGGCAGCTCGGCGGATGTGTCACCATCGCTTGCGGCCGATGCGTTGGGCGCGCCGATGCTTGGCGCCACGGTCCAGCCCTGGCGGTCGCAATCGCGCGGATCTTTGTCCGGCCGCAACCGGAGGAACGCCGGATGCCGGATCACGCCGTCGGGCGTCCACTCTCGAAACCGGACTTCGCACACGTACTTGGGTTCGACCCACGTCGTGGTTTTGGTATCGGGGATCTCGCTGCTCGGCTTGGGTTCCGCGCCCGGCTCCACCGCCGGGCCGGCGCACGGCGCATCGCGGCGCACGAGCGGCTCGAGCATCGCGGCGATCTCGCCTAACAAGGCGTCGTCGAAGCCGGTGCCGGCGCGACCCGCGTACGTGAGCGTCCCGTTCACCATGTCGGCCAGCTGCAGCGCGCCGAAATGGCCGCGGCCGCCCCTGGGCGCCGTATAGCCGACGATCGCGAAGTCGCCTGTCTTCTCGGCTTTGATCTTGAGCCACGAATCGGATCGACCGCCGCGATATCGCGCGTCGGCCCGCTTGGCGATCACGCCTTCCAGGCCCAGCGCCGCCACCTGCTCGAGGAATCGCGTCCCCTCGCGCTCGATGTGATCGAGCACGCGCAACGCGCCTAACTTGGGCATCGTCTCGGCCAGCAGCGCCTTGCGCTTGGTGAGCGGCAGCGGCCGCAGGTCGAAATCGTCGAACGCCAGGAAATCGAAGACGTAGAAGGTGGCCGGCAATTCCACCGCCGCGCGCTTGATGTCGAGCGTCGACGTGAGCCGGCCGCGCTGCTGGAGCCGCGCGAAGCTCGGCTTGCCTTCCGGGTCCAGCACCACCACCTCGCCGTCCAGGATGCAACTGTCTAACGGAAGCGCCGCCACCGCGCGCGCGATCTCCGGAAAGACCGTGGTGTAGTCGTTGCCGTTGCGCGTGAGGAGCAGCGCCTCGCCGTGCTGCTTGCTCGCGATCAACCGGTATCCGTCCAACTTGAGCTCGAACAGCCACCCGTCGCGCGTGAAGATGGTGTCCGACGGCTCGGCCAGCATCACCTCGACTTTGCGCGGGTCCACGCGAACGCGCTTGGCGTCGGTGTCGTCCAGCTCGACGCGCACCGACTCGGTTTTCGTCTTGAGCCCGCCGGCCTTCACTTCCTCTACCGTTAGGCCGGACAGCACCGACTGCTCCGGAAACTCGTCGCCGGGCTGCTTGACCCACGCGTCGCGTTCCTTGATCAGCAGCCAATCGCGCTCGCTCTTCTTGATCTTCACGAGCGTCCACTTGCCGTGCAGCTTGTAGCCCTTGAGCTCGAACAACAGCTTCCCCTTCTCGAGCCCCTCGCGCCAATCCTCCAACGGCACCCATTCGCCGCGATCCCACACGATCACGCCGCCCGCGCCATAGTTGCCCGCGGGAATGATGCCCTCGAAATCTCCGTACTCGAGCGGGTGGTCCTCGACTTTCACCGCCAGCCGCTTGTCGTTGGTGTCGTACGACGGACCCTTGGGCACCGCCCACGAGCGCAGCACGCCGTCCATCTCGAGGCGCAGGTCGAAGTGCAGCCGCGTTGCCGCGTGCTTGTGCACCACGAACAAATGCCCCGGCACCGCCGACGCGGTCCCGCCCCCAAACGGTTCCGGCGTCCTGTCCGTGGACCGCTTGGCTCGGTAGGTGCTGAGGTTGTCGCCCTGCGGTCCTTCTCCCCCACTTGCCATGTCCACCCCGCCTATCGGAACTTTCCCATGCGGAATGACT
>DATNAM010000208.1:0-8552 GCA_035572595.1 Gemmatimonadaceae bacterium | reverse complement strand
CCTGCCCGCTCCTCGAGGTAGTCCACCAGGCGCGCGAACGGATCGAACCCGATCACGTTGGGCGCGTCGGCCACGAAGTTGGACAACGCGTTGACATCGTAGAAGTAGTGCTGGCCGTCGCGATCGTCGACGAGATACTCTATCCCGCCCACGTCGAGCTTGGCCGCGCGCGCGATCCGCTCCACCTGTGCCAAGATCTCGCGCGGCGGGTGAGCCGCCTCGACACGCATTCCCGTTTTCGGCGCGTCGAGCGCGCACGCCCCGCGCACCAGCTCCACGCCGTCGGTGCGCTGACACGCGTCGGCCGGACACAAATCGAACGAGCCGGTGGCCGGATACACGTTGATCGCGTACAGATACTTGCCCCCCAGCGTCTCGACGCGCGTGATGTGCCCGTCGCGCATCGGACATGACTCCTGCACCAGCGCCGTGTCGTCGATGCCTAACGAAACCGTGCCGCGCGCCACCTCATCAGCCAGTACCTCCGGCGTATCGTAGCGCACGATCCCCGCCCCGCTCCCGCCCACGTTGGCCTTGACCAACACCGGGAACCTGAGCCCCGCCGCCGCGCTCGGCGCCTGCGCCGCATCGTTGATCACGATTGCCCGCGGATACGGCAGGCCTAAACTGTCGAGCAGATCCAGCTGCGTCGCCTTCGACAGCTCGAACCCGTATACCACCGATCCATTCACCGTGGGCACGCCGATCCGCTCCAAATGCTTGAGCCAGTGCAGCGTGTAGTACAGCGACTGCGCGTGCCCGCGCAGATACGCCGACGGACTGGCCCGGTTGAACACGAGCGAGTACGGCGACTCGCGCTCCGACGGATCGAACTGGTGCGACGCGGCGTCGAGCTTCACGTACGGCGTCTCGCGACGATCGAGCTCTGCGAACAACGGCCGGAACCAGTCGGGATGCTCGTGGAAAATGGCAATCGGCTTGGCGGAAACCACGGACATGAGCGTCAGTTCTCCCTGTTAGACGAAGACAAGACACCGCGCGCGGCGCGCACGCCCTCGGCGAGCGCCAGCGCCTCAGCGGCCGCCAGCCGCACCCGCCCCGCGAGCGTTGCGTTAGGCACACCATCGGCGAACTCGGCGTCGGTCCCGTAGATGCCCGCCGCCACCACCACCGCGCCGACGCTGGCCAGCAGCGGGCGCATCCCATGATCGATGCAGAGCGCGTGCGCCGGTCCGCCGCCCGTCGCAATCGGAATCGCGATCTTTCCGACTAACGCACCGGGCGCGAACAGGTCGCAGAACACCTTGAGCAATCCGCTGTACGTGGCGCGATAGACCGGCGTGCTGAACGCCACGATGTCGGCCGACGCCACCATCGCCAACGCCTGCTGCACTTCCGCCGACGCGCGCCGCGCGAGCAACGCCTCGGCCGGCAGCTCGGCCAGGTCGACCCGCGACACCGCCGCGCCGGACTCGCCTAACGCACCCAGTGCGTGCTCCAGCAGCCGCCGCGATTTGGACGTCGCGGACGGACTCCCCGACACCCCGACGACCGTCAATCGATTTGAGCTCAAAGGATCCATCTCCAGACCAACACTCCGAGTACGCCCAACCGTTCCCGGCTGCGACGTGAAACAGCCCGGCTCTCCTTCGACATAGAGCCGGGCCGGACCCGAGCGCAATTTCACATTTGCGTGAGGCCTACGAATGGATCATAGGCAGGCGCGCACAGCATGGTCAAGCGGCGCGTTCTGCCACGCACGAACCGGCCGGCACCATTCGCGCACGACCAGCTCCTCGACCGCGCCCACCTTCCCGGCGATCAGCGACGCGAGCGCGCTCTCGTCTCCCAAATCGCGACGCGGCTGGCGGAGCCAGTGACGCACCATGTCATCGTCGGCGTAGACGTCGCGCAGGACGGCGAGCACGAAGCGCAGACATCGCAATCGACGGGCGGTGCGCAGCAGTGTGGTGTCGGCAATGCTGCTCAGCGGTATTCCCACCTGCGCCGCGAGCTCGGCGTGCGTCGGAGTCCGCGCACCAGGTCCGCAAAGCCACAACTCGAGCTCGTCCCTGCCCATCACGTCGGTCATTTGCCCATCGCCCTCCACCGCACGGGCCTCGCGAGCCCTCGGACTGGCTCGCCCGCGCGGCAGCTATTACAATAGTAGTTCGGTATATCTTCGGGTTATAGAACCTAGCGGAGACCGTTCGGCGCCACAAGGACCGCCGGCGAGAAAACCTCCGCACGAGGACCGCGACTCCCAAAAGGATTCGCAACGGGCGGCGGCATTTCGATGACGCTCGCGTTCGCATCGAACGCCATCCTCTCGCATGCCGAGTTGCCTTATCACGCCGAGGCCGAGCAACTTATGGTCATGCCATCAACGCAGCCGCGCCGCTGGACGGTTCGCGAAGTCTCGCATCTCATCGAGGCGCGCCCGGCTTACACGCCCCGGTATGAGCTCGTCGATGGCGAGCTCCTGGTGACGCCGGCTCCGACGCGCCGGCACCAGCGCGTCATCGTTCAGCTCGCCTTCCGCCTGGAGCCGTACTTGGCCGCGCAGCGCGTGGGCGAGCTTCTGTTAGGCCCGGACGTCCGATTGCGCAAAGGGACGCTGTTCGAGCCGGATCTCTGCGTCGTGCCTGCCCCCGGCGGCCGTCTGGACAAGTCGAGCAACCCCATCTCGCATCCGTTGCTCATCTGCGAAGCATTGTCGCCCAGCTCGGTGCGGCACGATCGCTTCACGAAGCGCCGCGCCTTTCAGCGGGACGGCGTTCCCGACTATTGGGTTGCGGACGGCGCGGCCGGAACGTTCGAGGTCTGGCACCCGTACGACGAGCAGCCTGCGCTGATCGACGACCGCCTCACGTGGCGGCCCGCCGGCTGCGTCATCCCCTTCGCGCTCGACGTGAAGGCGTTCTTCGACAGCATCGCCGACGGCGCACCGCTCGGTTAGGCATACGGTGCACCCTCCTCCGGGCGCGGAACGGCCGCGTCCCTCATGACGCACACGGATTTCGACTCCGCTACCATCCAACTCACGCGGTCGCAGCGCGAGGCCATCGAGGCCGAGCCGCGCGCACTGCTCGTGCTCGCCGGCCCCGGCGCCGGGAAGACGTTCTGCCTCATCGAGCGCATCCGGTATCTCATCGAGCGTCACGGCGTGGATCCGTCGCGCATCTGCGCCTTCACGTTCACCAACAAGGCCGCCGGCGAGATCGCACACCGGCTCGACGCCAAGTTAGGCACGAGTGGCATCGCGCACCGCATCACGCGCGGCACGATCCACGCGTTCTGCGCCGAGCTCCTGCGCACGCACGGCGCGGAGATCGGGCTCGACCCGGGGTTCGGCATTGCCGACGAGGACTACCAGTTAGGCGTGCTCCGCCGCCTCGAGGGCCCGCGCAAGTGGCATCGCCGAACCCTGACGCAGTTCTCGGCGTTCCGCTTTCGGAACATCTGCCCGCAGCACGACACGCTGGCGCTGTTCGACCGCTATGAGAAGCACCTCGAGCATCGCAACGTGCTCGACTTCGACACCCTGGTCATGAAGGCCGCCGAGCTCCTGGAGCGGTCGCCGCGTGCCGCCGAGATTCGGCAACGCTGGGATGTGATTCTGGTGGATGAGTTCCAGGATCTGAACCGTGTTCAGTACCGCGTCATCCGCGCGTTGGCCAAGGACCATGGCCACGTGTTCGCCGTGGGCGACGACGAGCAGTCGATCTATTCGTGGGCCGGCGCCGACCGCGCCGTGTTCACCACGTTCGACCAGGAGTTCGCGTTAGGCAAACACCGCGTTCACCTCGAGGAGAATCGCCGATGCCCGCGCACCGTGTTCGCCCTGGCGCGCCGGCTCATCGACCACAACCCGGCCATCTTCACCGACAAGATCGTGCCCCGCGCCGAGCGCGACGATACGTTCGCGGTCGAAGCGTTCGACTTCCCGACCGACGACGAGGAGGCGGCCTGGCTCGTCGCCGAGCTGGCCCGAGATCGCCGCCTGCATCCCGATCTCGACCTGGCCGACGTGGCGGTGTTGTATCGCAAGCACGAGATCGGCGAGCGGATCGAAACGGAGCTCCTGAACGCCGGCGTGCCGTGCCGGCTCGCTCCCAAGCGTGCGTTAGCCGAGGATCCAGTCGTCGCCTACCTGATCGCGGCCATGCGCGTGATCGGCAGGCCGGATGACGAGCAGTTCCGCGACGAGTTTCTGCGCACGGTGCTCGACCAGAACATCGTGGTCCAGGCGGAAACGCTTCCTAACGAAGGGTCGCACGACCTGCGCGTACAACTCGGCCGCCTCCAAGCGCATCTGCCGAAGCGCGGCGAGCAGGGCAAGCAGATCCGGCGCGCGACGGCGGATCTGCGGAACCTCGAGGCGTTGGGCAAGCAGCACCGGACAGTCGGGTCGCTGGTGCAGGAGCTGCTCTCGCGCCGCGTGGGGCGGTTGCAATCGGTCCTTGCCGATCACGTCGACGAGATCACGGACCCGGCGTCGGTACCCGAGGTGGTGCGCATGGCCGGCCGCCTGCGGGACGCGCGCGCGCGGCAGGCGTCGCTGTGGATCGCTCCGTTAGGCGGCGCCGAGATTGCCCTGGCCGGCATGCTGGCCGACCTCAACGTGCGGTACGTTCGTGGCGCGCCGCGAGCCGATATGGCGCTGCACCTGACATCGGCGGACGCACCAACGCTGGGCCTGCCGCTGGCCGTGTTCAAGGCGGCGCAGCTGATCGAGATGGCGGACCTCGAGCCGGCCTTCACCGACTACGTGGCGGTCGATCTCGAGACGACGAGCAAGGTGGCCGCCACGGCGCAAATTGTCGATGTCGCCGCTGTCCGCGTGCGCAACGGCACGGTGGTCGACACGTTCCGGCGGCTCGTCAAGCCGAGCGGGCCCATTCCGTTGGACGCGATTGCGGTGCACGGCATCACGGACGCCGACGTGAGCGATGCGCCCTCGATCGGCGAGATCTGGCCCGCGTTCCGCGCGTTCTGCGGCGATGATGTCCACGTGGCGCACAACGGCCACCACTTCGACTTCGCGATCTTGACGCGCGTGGCGCGCGAGCTGGGCAGCACGTTCGACGTGCGGCAGTTCGACACGCTGCCCTTGGCACGCGACCTCTTCCCGACGAGTCGCAAGTTAGGCGACCTGGCGCGCGAGTTGGGCATTCCGACCGGCACGTCGCACCACGCGCTCGACGACACGATCGCGCTGGCCACGCTCGTGCCGCGGCTCGAGGAGCGGAAGCTGGCACGCGCGCGCAAGACGGCGCTCGTCCACCTGCTCGCCCATTTGGGCGTGGCGCTGGCGCTGGACGCGAGCGGCGTGTCGTGCGCCGAGACGGCATTGTTCGCCCGTGCCGCCCGGCCGTTCTCGTTAGGCAAGTACAGCACCTGCCTCGAGTGGTACGAGCGCCTGCGCGGCGACGACGCCTCTCTGCCCTCCGTCAATGACCTGATCGAGCGGCTGGGCGGCGCAGCGCTCATGCTGCGCATCCGCGCCGAGAAAACCGCCGATGAGCGATACCCGTCCGTGATGGCTCGGCTGCGCCGCATCATCGCGGAGATCCCCGAGGGGTCGCTCGAGGAGCAGTTGGCGGCGCTGATCGAGCGCATCGCGCTGTCGAGTTGGGATGGCCAGGACGTGGAGCGCGGTCGCGTGAACCTGCTCACGCTGCATTCCACGAAGGGGCTGGAGTTTTCACGCGTGTACATTGTGGGGGCGGAGGACGGTGAATTGCCCGGCGGGACATCCGCCAAGCCGTCCAGCGAAGAGGAGATTCAGGAGGCGCGTCGCGTGTTGTACGTGGGAATGACCCGGACCATGGACCGCCTCGTGCTGACGCGCGTGCAGATGCGCGGCGGCAAGCCGACCGGCGGCCACCAATTCCTGGATGAGATGCGCCTAACGCCGAGGACGCCCGTATGAGGCCGGTGTGGACGGTGACGGTGGGCGGAGACACCACGTCGGCGGTGTACGAGCCTGCGTTAGGCGGTGCCGACGCCGCGGTGTTCGTGTGCGCCCACGGCGCCGGCGGCAGCATGGCCGACCGCAGCGTGGTCGCGACCGCCAACGCGATGCGCGCGCGGGGAATCGGCGTGGTACGGTTCAACTTTCTGTACAAGGAAAAGAAGCGCGGCCGGCCCGATCAGATGCCCGTCTTGCAGGAGACGGTGGCCGCGGTCGTCGAGCGCACGCGGGCCGAGCTCGCGCCGCGGCGTCTCGTGATCGGCGGGCGCTCGATGGGTGGGCGGGCGGCGTCGATGCTCGCCGCATCGGGCTTCGACGCCGCGGGCTTGCTGCTGCTCGCGTACCCACTGCATCCGCCCGGCAAACCGAATCAGTTGCGCGACGCGCACCTGTCCAAGATCACCATGCCGGTGCTGTGCTTCTGCGGCACACGCGACCCGTTCGTCACGCGCGACATCATGGACCGCGTACTCACGCAAGTGACGGCGCCGTGGGAGATGCACTGGGTGGAAGGCGCGGACCACAGCTTTCACGTGCTCAAGTCCTCCGGTCACACCGATGCCGAAGTGATGGACCAGATCGCCGACGCAAGCCGGCACTGGATAGATCGCGCGGTGTCGACGGGCGGTTGATGTTTCGCCTGGTCCGAGTCCGTTAGTCAGACATTTTCTGTCCGTGTTGCCGCGGGACCAGAACGGCACGCCGGCATCGCGCGATGCCAATCGCCCTTAGCCGCCCCTCATAGGCGTCTCCCGGCGGCCGCCAGCTCGCCGCTGCGTGGGCCGCCGCCGGTTTACAGGATGGCGCCCAACGACACGTTAGGCTTGTGACGCCTAACTATTGCTCTTTCTCGGCAACGCATGTATGATGGCGCCTCGTTCCCGACGTCCGCGCACTTCGAGTTGCGAGTGATGGTCAGCTCTGGCGGTTCTCGGCACCGAGTCAACCGCTCTTCATCACAGTACAGATTGGTGGCTGCGGCCCGCAGGGCTGCTGAACCGCCCACAGGTCACATCGCATTATGGTCCGCACGCGTTGCAAAGAAAGTTTGGCGTTCGCTGGAGCGTTCGTAGGAGTGGCGCTGTCGCTGTGCTGCGGCAGCGCCATTGCTCCGTCGCAAAGTGAGACGCCTGACGTCGTGGTCGTCGCGACCGATACCAACGATCTCTCCGTCGTCGATCCAAATCAGGGCGAGGTCACGCGCCAGATCAGCCCTATACCGCGACTCAAAAGCCGCGGCGCTATGTCTCCGGATCGTACGACACTGTACCTGTTCGCTGAGCTCGACAATCCGAGCCGTGAGCTCATTGCGATAGATACCCGAACCCTGGCGGTTTCATGGCGCGTGCACATTGCCCAACTCGAACAGCAGGCATTGAGTGATTCCCTTCACATCTCGATCGGCGGTGACATCGTGGCCGTCACGCCCGATGGAACTCGCTTGCTGCTCAATGCGACTGAGGAAGCGGGCGAAGGGTTCGTCGTTGTCGATCTCGCCTCACGAGCAGTGAGCGGATTCGACCCGCTGGTACATGTCATCGATCTCGCCACCGTCGCGCCAAGCAATGCCTTGCCGAACGGAGCAATCCTCGTGGCGGGCGTGCGTCAGCTCGGTCCGATTGTGTACACCGGGCTGTTCTATGTTCTCGACGGTGCGACCCTCGCGATTCGTGACTCGGTCACGGTAACGCCGGCGACCGATAACCCCACCGGCGGTATGCAGCAAGTGCTCGCCTCGCCGGACGGCCAACAAGCGTATGTCGTCGGATTTCAGCAGTTTCGCTACGACCTCGTGAACGAGCGCATGACGGACTCCGTACCAACGCCGAGTTTCGGTTGGCTATCGATGTCCCCAGACGAGAACACGCTCTACCGTTCCGATTTCGGCACCTTCGATGCTCCGGGCTCGGGGCAGATCTTCGTCTATAATGCCGACCTGAGTCCCCGCGCTCTGATCAACGTCTCTCAGATCGCCCCGTCCTCGACCGCAGAAGGACAGCCTGTGGTGACGGACAACGCCGTGCCGAGTCTCGATAGCAAGTTGCTGTACGTTGCGGCCGGAACACCTCGAGTGGCGGAATACAGCACTTTCGAGCCAGCACGACTACTCGTCATCGATCCGATGCGAAACGTGCTCGTGAAAGCAGTTCCCGTGCATGGGTCGTCTCCGTTCGTGACGCTCGTGCGTTAGGCTTGTCGCCCGACGTGCTGTTCGCACGTTTGTTCGTGCCACGCAACTCAATACCGTCGTCCACTGTTCGGCGAACGAGCAGTGGCCTGTTCGACGGCCGCACATGGGCGGGCTCAGCCTCCAGCCGTGTGCACGACCGTTAGGAGCAGCGTGCAGCCGTGCACGGAGCGAAGCGCGTGCTCGACGCCCGCGCCGAACACGATCACGTCGCCCACCGCCAACGTGTAGTCACGTCCCATCGCCGTGAACACGACGCCGCCCTCGACGACGTGGATGCTCACCGGCGCATCGGTGGCGTGCACCGGTACGTCGCCGCTGGGCCCGAGCGCCATCAGCGTTAGGCGAAGCGCGCCTTCCTTGACCAGCGTTCGCGCCGAACGCCCGTGCTTCGCGACGAGGGCGGCATCGATCGTTTGCTCATCG
>DATNAM010000207.1:0-14549 GCA_035572595.1 Gemmatimonadaceae bacterium | reverse complement strand
GTGGGCAGCGCTGGCGCAATCTGGCGTGCGCACGGTTGTCGACTTGCGGGCGGCAGATGAACCGCGGGGACAGGACGAGCCCGCGGCGGTGCGCGCGGCGGGGCTCGACTATGTTGCGATTCCCATCACGCCGCAGACATTACGCGACGAAGATTTCGACGCGGTGCGCGCCCTCGTGCGCGACCCGGCGCGTCGGCCGATCGTGGTGCACTGTGGATCGTCGAATCGCGTCGGCGCGCTGCTGCTGCCGTATTTCGCACTCGACGAGAAGGAACCGCTCGACAAGGCGCTCGAGCACGCGATCGGCGCCGGTCTTCGCAGTCAAGAGCTGGCGACAATGGCGGTCGACTACGTGCGGCGCCACAGCGCCTCGGCCTAACGGAGGACGACGACGTGTTCCTGCGCCGGTTCTACGAGGATCACCTCGCACAAGCGAGCTATCTGTTAGGCTGCCAGTCGTGCGGCGAAGCCGTCGTCGTCGACGCCAACCGCGACGTCGAGCAATACATCGCCGCCGCGGCGGCCGAGGGCCTGCGCATCACGCATGTGACGGAAACGCACATCCACGCGGACTTTGTGTCGGGGAGCCGGGAGTTGGCCGAGCGTGCCGGCGCGACGCTGCTCTTGTCCGGTGAGGGCGGCCCGGGTTGGCAATACGCGTTCGCAAAGGGCGCGGGGGCGCGGCTGCTCGAGGACGGCGCGGCTTTCGACGTCGGCGAGGTGCGCATCCACGCGATGCACACGCCCGGTCACACGCCGGAACATCTCACCTTTCTCGTGACGGACACCGCCACCGCGGACCGTCCGATGGCGGCGATCACCGGCGATTTCGTGTTCGTCGGCGACGTGGGGCGTCCGGATCTGCTCGAACGCGCGGCACACGTGAGTGGCACCATGCGGTCGAGCGCGCGCGACCTGTTTCGCTCGCTGCAGCGGTTCAAGGCGCTGCCGGACTATCTGCAGCTCTGGCCCGGGCACGGCGCGGGCTCGGCGTGCGGCAAAGCGTTAGGCGCGATGCCGCAGACGACCTTGGGATACGAGCGCCTGTTCAACTGGGGCCTGGCCGAATTGGATGAACAACGCTTCGTGGACACGGTGCTCGACGGGCAGCCCGACCCGCCGCGCTACTTTGCCGCCATGAAGCGCATCAATCGTGACGGGCCGTTCGTGTTAGGCGGCCTGCCGCACCCCGAGCGCCTCGGCGCCGTGCGCCTCCGCCCGGCGCTCGACGCCCGCGCGACCATCATCGACACGAGGCACGCGACCGATTTCGCCTCCGCGCACGTGCCGGGGACCATCAACATCCCGCTCAATCGTTCCTTCGCCACGTGGGCCGGATCGCTGCTTCCGTTAGACCAGCCGTGTCATCTGCTCGTGGACGACGATGACGCACCGGCGCTCGCGGCCCGCGCGGCGCGCGCGCTGGCGTTGATCGGCTTCGATCACATCGGCGGCTACTTCGGCGCGGAATCGATCGACGAATGGCGGGCGGCCGGGGGCGCGATCGAGGCGGTTCCGACGCTCACCGCCCAAGAGCTCCGCTCGCGCTTGGCCGCCGGCGGCGTGACCGTCGTCGACGTGCGCAACGACCACGAATGGACGGCCGGACACCTGGCCGGCGCGAAATGGATACCCCTCGGCGCGCTCGCCCAACGGATGGCAGAACTCGAGCCGGACGGCGCGATCGTGGTCCACTGCCAAGGCGGCACGCGCTCGGCGATCGCCGCAAGCATGCTGTTGGCCGCTGGACACCGCACGGTGGCGAATCTGGCCGGCGGTTTCACCGCGTGGAACGCCGCCGGGTTCCCCGTCGAACGGTAGCCCAGCGTCAGGAGAGCGCGCGCCGCTCGAAGCTCCGGATGCCTAACGTCCAGAAGAGACCCGTCAGGACTACCAGCGCGCCCGCGACCACCAGCAGATTCATGTGCGGCAGCGCCGGCGTCAGCGCGCCGCGCATCCCCTCGGCCACGTACACGAGCGGGTTCACCAACACCGCGTATTTCATCGCCGGCACCGCGTCGAGTCCCTGCCACGGATAGTACGCGCAGCCGAAGAAGATCATCGGTGCGACGACGACGCTGAACATGAGGCCGATCTGCTGCGGGTTGATCGCGGTGCCCATCAGCAACCCCAGATTCGAAAATGCCGCGGCGCCGAGGATCGTGATGAGAAGCACCGGCACCGCGTGCGCGCCGGTCAGGGCATCGATCGGGCCCATGATGAGGCGCGACATCGGCAGCACGACCGCCGCGGCGATGAGCCCCTGCAGCACGCCCATCACGATCTTCTCGAACGCGATGAGCCGCATCGGAACCGGGGCCAGCAACCGGTCTTCGATCTCGCGGGTGAATCCGAAGTCCTGCACCATCGGCAGCGCGACGGATTGGACGCTCGATAGCGTTAGGCTCACGGCAATGATGCCCGGAAGCAGCGCCGCGCCATAGCCGTGCCCAACGAATCCCATGCGCGGCAAGAGGTAGCCGAAGACGACGATGAACAGCAGCGGCTGCAGCGTCGTGCGGATGAGGAAATACGGGAGCTCGCGCTTGACGACGTGGATGTCGCGCCGCAAGAGCGCGCCGAAAATGCGCAGCGTGCTCGGCGGCGGCAGAACAGTGAGCGATGCCATCAGTCGAGCTTCCTTCCGGTGAGAGAGATGAACAACGTCTCCAGACTCGGCGGTGCGAGATGGATGTCGCGGACGTCGCGGCCTTCGAGACCGGCTGTGCGGATGAGGGCGGGAATCAGCTCGCCGCCGCGATCGGAATAGATGCGCAGTATCATGCCGTGCGGTTCCGCGCTCACGACGCCCGGCAGCTCGCGGGCTCGGGTCGCGGCGCCGGATGCGTCGCCGTCCAGCACCAGCTCCACCAGCGTGCCGCCCGGCGCGCGCGTCTTGAGTCGTTGCGGCGTGTCGAGTGCGAGCAGGCGGCCCTCGTCCATGATTGCCACGCGCTCGCAGAGGCGGTCGGCCTCCTCCATATAGTGCGTGGTCATGATGATCGTGCGCCCCTCGCCGTGCAGCTCGCGCAGAATGTCCCACAGCGCGTGACGCGCCTGTGGATCGAGCCCCACCGTCGGCTCGTCGAGGAAAATCACACGCGGCTCGTGGATGAGGGCGCGCGCGATCATGAGACGCTGCTGTTGTCCGCCGGAGAGCTGGTCGACCTTGGCGTCGCCTCGGTCGCCAATGCCTAACTGATCGAGCAAGGCCGCCGCGCGGCGGATGGCCACGGCGCGTGCGACGCCAAAATACGCCGCGTGAAAGACGAGGTTCTCGCGCACGTTGAGGCTGCGATCGGGGTTGGGCCGCTGCGGAACGACCCCGATGCGCTGCCGCACCGCCACTTCGTTCGCGACGACATCGGCGCCGGCCACCCATGCCGCACCCGACGTCGGTTTGACACGCGTGGTGAGGATGCCGATGGTAGTGGTCTTCCCCGCTCCGTTAGGCCCGAGGAGGCCGAAGAATTCTCCGTCGCGCACGGTGAGATCGAGCCCCACGAGCGCGACGATGTCCGGACGGTGGTCCGCGCCGCGGCGGGCACCGGGCGCGGGATACACTTTCCGCAGCGCAGCCGTGCGGATGGCGTCCGGATGGTCGGGCATTCGGTTCTGCACGGCAGAAGGTGTGCGCGATTTCCGTCGCGCGGGTAGCGGCGGAGTAAGCTATGCACCCGACGCCGCTACCCAGTAGTGCCCGCCAGCCCGCCGGCCGCTACGGGGCCGGCATGTTGTTCACGAAGCCGAACGTGAACGTCTGCTCGGTGAGCTGTTTGACCTTCGTGCCCTGCACGCTCGCCGGCTCGTAGTGGAGCGAAGCCAAGACCGCGCGCACCGACTGCGTGAACGAGTCGCCCGACGTCTGCAGGATTTGCAGCGTGTTGGGGTCCGGCCGGCCATCTTCGTTCACCATGAACTGCACGCGTACGAAACCGCGCACGTTCTGCTGCTTCATGTCGATCGGATACTCGGGTATCGGATTGCTCGACGACGGCCACGCCGGACACGTGGTGCGCTTCTCCAGGTACGGTTTGTCGCCGCCGCCGGCGTGACGGCCAGCATAGAGGGTGACGACGAGCGTGTCCTGCGACACGGATGCCGGCACCGGGCCGAACGCTCTCTCGGATGAAGCGGACGCGATCGCCGCAGTCAACGCGCTGTCGAAGTCGGCCATCCCCGATGGCGTGACGAAGCGGGTTCCCGATACGCTGCCATCGCGGTGCAGCGTGAACTGCGCTTCGGCGAATCGCGGCGTGCGCCACGCGACCGGGCTGAAGTAGAAGAAGACCGCATCGTCGAGATGCCGGAAATAATCCTTGGGCATGTCGGCGGACGGCATGCCGGCCGCCAGTTGGGCATCGATCATCTCGATCTTCGGACTCGCGCATGCGCGTGAGCGCACGACGGGACGCGAGGTTCCGTTTTCTTCGATGGTTCCCTGGGCGGCGAGTGTGCCGGCGCACAGCATCGCGCACGCGGCGACGCAGAGGGTGAGGCGCATTGAAATCGCTCCGTTGGTCGGAATGGCCGCCGCTCGGGCGTGCTACGGCGTTCGCACCGGCCGTCAACTGGCGGTGCCGCTCTACACTGAAGCGCGCGATGCGCATTGGCAAGTGGGCCGTTGCCCAACGCAACGCGCAATCGTCGCTGGACAATGCTTCCCGCCCCGCTTCTGTCGCTGGTCGTCGCGCTGTTGGGCGGCTGTCCCGCGAATCCGCATTGCGTGTTGAGGAACGTTCCACCGGATTCGGTCGGGATGTCGGCCGATCGGTTGGCATCGGTGGACCACGTCGCCGAACGCGGACTCGCGGCGCAGGGATATCCCGGCCTCGCGGTCATCATCGGACGACACGGCGGCCTGGTGTGGGAGCGCGGCTATGGCTCCGTCGATTGGAACGCATCGACGCCCGCCGTCGATCCGACGCGCACGATGTACGATCTGGCGTCGCTCACCAAAGTGATCGCGACGACGACGGCCGTCATGGTGCTCTACGACGAGCACCGCATCCGACTCGACGATCCCGTGTCCAAGTATCTCCGCGCGTACCGGCGCGGCGCGAAGCGGCAGGTGACGATTCGCATGCTGCTCGAGCATCGCGCGGGTCTGCCGCCGGGACGCAACGTGTATCGCCGCGGTCGGTCGCCGGCGGTGGCGCGCCAGTTGATCCTGGCGACGCCGCTCGCGTATCGGCCCAACGAGCGCGAGGTCTACTCCGACGTCGGCGCCGACGTGCTCGGCTTCGTCGTCGAAGCGGTGAGCGGCGAGCATCTGGACACGTTCGTGCGGGACCATGTCTTCCGCCCGTTAGGCATGCGCTCGACCATGTTCCGTCCGCCGCGCGCGCTGCGCTCGCGAATCGCGCCGACCGAGATCGCCTCCAGCCGCGGGCATCCGCTGCGCGGCGAGGTCCACGACGAAACCGCCGATGCGTTAGGCGGGGTGGCCGGCAACGCCGGCCTCTTCTCGACCGCAAGCGATCTGGCGGTGTTCGCCCAGATGATGCTCGATGGCGGCACCTACCACGGCGTCCGCGTGGTGCGCGACTCGACGGTCGCGCTGTTCACGCGCCGCGAGTACGGATGGCGCGCTCTCGGCTGGGAGACGTGCTCGGGCGGCGCCAGCTGTGGTCGCTACATGAGCGACATGGCGTACGGGCACACCGGATTCACCGGCACGTCGATCTGGATCGATCCCGAGAACGACCTGTTCGTCATCGTGCTCGCCAACCGCATGCACGAGCTGCCGAGCGGTCTGGCTCCCGAAACGGCGGTCCTCGCCGACGTCCGTGCCGACATCGCCGACGTGGCCGAGCTCTCGGTGGCCGACGACAGCGTCCGCCGCGACATGCCGGACCCGCTGCGCGCCGACCTGGCCATCGGATGGGAGCGGTGACCGTCCGTTAGGCAGCGGTATCGGCCGCGGTGAGCGTCCGGGAGAGCCGGACGGCGCGGCGCAGTGCTCGCAGCACCAGCGTGAGCTCGCGGCCGCTCACGTCCAACGGAAACCCGGTGTTGCCGCCGTTGGCGAAGAAGAACCGGTACACGCTCACGCCCTTCGTCACGTGGCGCGCGAACGACACGCCCGCGCCGGTCGCCGGATCGGTACCCACGGCGCGATACACGCGCGTGGTCCGCGCCCCGACGCGCCGCGCCGAGATCCGCGCGATCGAGTCGGCCAGCTCCTGCGCCACACCCGCCGAAAGACTCACGGTCGCGTTGCCGGCGTCCGTCGACGCGCCGACCAGCACGTGCCCGTTGCTCAGCGCATCGATGCCGATCACGCCGTGCTGCAGCGCCAGCGTGGCGACGGTGCGATGCACCGCCGCCTGCGCGCGTGCCGGCGCGGCGGCGGCGATGAGGATGGCGGCGGCGACCAGCCACCGCCATGCGCCTAACTCAGCGCGACGGTGCCGCAGCCGCGAGAAGGTCGGCTTGGGTTTGCCCCTTCCGGATGATGTCGATGGCACGCTCGAGCTGGATGTCGTCGTCGAGCTCGCGGCGCTTGGCGGTCGAGTCGCCGAATGCGAGCCGTGCCACGCGGTCGCCGAGCAACCGGTCCACTTCGCTCGATGCGCGATCGTAGAGCCCCCGATCCACGCTGACGCCCGCCGCGGACAGGCGCCGGTAGAATTCCTCGCGCCACGCCGGCGTGACGGTGAAATCGGGTTGGACCGTGCTCTTGAGCTCGAACGCATAGTTGTACAGCGTGACATAAAACTCCTGCGACTTCGGCGTCACGGCCTTCACGAAATCCTGCTCCGTGGTGTCGAGCGTGTCGGGTCGCACCACGACGTCCGGCGTGATGCCGCCGCCGCCGTATACCACGCGCCCGGCATCGCTCTTGAACATCGGCCGCGCACGACGCGCCGAGTCGCTCTCGGTGGAATCGGGTTCCTCGACCAGACGACCGTCGATGAACTTACGCTCTTTCTGAATCGAGCGCCCACTCGGCGTATACCACTTGGCCGTCGTGAGCTTGAGCGCCCACCCGCCATCGAGCGGGAAGAGCGACTGGACGAGCCCCTTGCCGAACGACGTCGTGCCTAACA
The DNA here is from genome assembly GCA_035572595.1 of Gemmatimonadaceae bacterium. GTDB lineage: Bacteria > Gemmatimonadota > Gemmatimonadetes > Gemmatimonadales > Gemmatimonadaceae > JADGGM01. The sequence goes on along the minus strand of DATNAM010000207.1, from coordinate 7,497 downwards.
GAAGCGCGCGGTCGTGATCCTGCAGCGACCCGGCCACGATCTCGCTGGCCGACGCGGTGTAGCCATCGGTGAGCACGACGAGCGGAATCGTCGGCGCGAGCGGGTCACCCTTGGCGACGTACACCTGCGTGTCGCCGGAACGCGCCCGCACGCTCGCGATCTGCTGGCCGGCCTTCAGGAACAGATTGCTGATCGCGATCGCCTGGTCCACGATGCCGCCGCCGTTTCCGCGCAGGTCGATCACCAGGCCGCGAGCCCCGTCGTGCGTTAGGCGGCGCACCGCGTCCTCGACTTCATCGGCCGACGTCTCGTTGAACTGCTGCAACGGGATGTAGCCGACCTTGCCGTCGAACATCATCGAGAACGGCACCGCGGGGATGTGAATCACCGCGCGCGTGAACGTCAGATCGACCGGCGACGCGACACCGGGCCGGCTGAACGACACTTTCACCGACGTCCCCGGCGTGCCTTTGAGCAGGTCGGTGACCTGCGCCAGCTTGAGCCCGCGCGTCGATTGCTGGTCCACCCCCACGATGTGATCGCCTTCGTGCACGCCCGCTACCTCAGCGGGGGTGTGCGGATACACCTTGGTCACGACCACCGCATCTTCCTGCGACTCGACCAGCATTCCGAGTCCGCCGTATCGGCCGCCCGTCGTCCGCGTGAAATCCTGCAACTCTTTTGGCGAGTAGAGCGCCGCGTACGGATCCTGGAGCTCACGGACCAGGCCACGCGCTGCCTTTTCATAGAGCGCGGTGCTGCTCACGGTGTCGACGAACCGGTCCGACACCAGCGACAGCACTTCGTCGAACAGGTGCGGGCCACTTCGCTGATGCGACGACTCGACGATGAAAGCGCTCGCGGCCAACGGCAGCAGCGCGACGCCGACGATGGCGGCCCGGCGGAATGGGTGCGTCATGTGCCAAATTCCAAGCGTGGGGAAGGTAGGACGTGCTCGGGGCTCGGTACAGTCTAGCCAATCGCGCAGCCTTCGGGCAATCCGCGACCAGCTCCAAGAAGATGACCGTCAGCCCCACTCGTACGTTTCGAAGTACTTTCCGAGACCCGGGAAACAAATTCACGCGGATTCCATGCACGACGTTGACGCAATTCTGAAAATGCGGTGTTCGCGCTGCGAAACCGATGTCGAGGCCGATTCCAGCCGGACCGCGTGTCCGGCATGCGGCGCGCTCCTCGAGCTCGCTGCGCCGCGGCCCGACATGCGCGGCGACGAGCTCCGTCGGATCTTTGCCAAGCGGCGCGGCGCGATCGGCGGCCGTGATGCATCCGGCGTGTGGCGCTTTCGCGAGATGCTCGCCGTTCGCGGCAATGACGTGATCACGTTCCCCGAAGGCAACACGCCACTGATACACGCCGGTCGCGCATCGTATTGGGCCGGATGCCCAACGCTGCGCGTGAAGCACGAAGGGCTCAATCCGACGGGATCGTTCAAGGACCGCGGGATGACGGTCGGCATCACGCAAGCCAAACGTCTGGGCGCGCCGGCGGTGGCGTGCGCGTCCACGGGCAACACGGCCGCATCGATGGCCGCGTACGCGGCGCGGGCCGGCATTCGCGCGCTCGTGTTGATCCCGGCCGGCAAAGTCGCCATGGGGAAGCTCGCGCAGGCGCTCGCCTACGGTGCACGCACGTTGATCGTGCGCGGCGACTTCGACGCGTGTCTCGCGCTGGCACGGTCGGCGGCCGACGCGTTAGGCGTATACCTGCTCAACTCGGTGAATCCGTACCGGCTCGAAGGCCAAAAAACCATCGTGCTCGAGATGCTCGAGCAATGCGGATGGGATGCGCCCGATTGGATCGCGCTTCCGGCGGGCAACCTCGGCAACACGGCCGCGTTCGGCATGGCCTTGGCCGCCGCGCGCGATTGCGGACTCATCCGCCGGGTGCCGCGCCTGCTCGCGGTGCAAGCCGAAGGCGCTGCGCCGTTCGCGCACGCCTTCGACCACGGGTTCGGTGCGCTCGAGCCGATCACGCCTAACACAGTGGCGACGGCCATCAACATCGGCGATCCCGCGTCGTACGATCGGGCGGTGCGGTCCATCCGCGAGACCAACGGCGTCGTGACCACGGTGCGCGACGATGAGATCCTCGAGGCGAAAGCGGCGGTCGACGCAGCGGGAATCGGCTGCGAACCGGCCAGCGCCGCCTCGGTTGCGGGAGTGAGGCGAATGGTGCGCGATGGGATCATCGCCGACGGCGCCGACGTGGTGTCGGTCCTCACGGGCAATGTCCTCAAGGACCCCGAAACCGCGGTCCGATATCACGCGCCGATGGCCGGTCATGCGTTGTCTAACCCACCGATCGAAATCGATGCGACGTTGGACGACGTCAAACGGGCGCTCGACCGGGCGTAAAAGACGCCGATCCGGGTGCAGCCAAACGCGACAGGTGGTGCGGCCAAAATGGCCAGCGGCAAGGGGTAGGCAGCCGCGCAAAAAAGACTTAATATCGTCCTCGCTCGCTGGCGTCCCGACCGCTTCTCCGTCACCTTTCCTCCTGCTCTAGGTGAGGAGACAGGCCCGAGGGTGCTGAACCGCACCCCGTGTTTGCCGCGTCGCCCCTCACCCGCTTTGCGTGCCGCCGATTCCGCCTGCCCGCTGCCCCCATTCACCCTCCTCGGAAGGTATCTGTGACGGAACTAGCATCACCCGCGTGGCTAGCCGGTGAGAAATCCAGGGAAATTTTCGACGCGGAGCAGGAGTTCCTTGCGCCCGGTGCGCAGAGCTTCGCGTTGTTCAGCAAGATTTGCATCGATCGAGGCGAAGGTGCGCTGCTCTACGACGTAGACGGCAACCACTACATCGACCTCATGGCCGGCATCGGTGTGGCGAGCTTGGGCTACGCCCACCCGCGCTACGTGGCCGCGCTCCAGAAGCAAGTCTCGCGTATTCACGTCGGTAGCTTCACGTCCGAGAATCGCTCCGCACTCGTGCGCATGCTCGCCGAGCTGGCCCCGGGCGATGTCAATCGCACGCAGTTCTATTCGAGCGGCGCCGAAGCCGTCGAGTCCGCGCTGCGCCTCGCCAAGTCGTATACCGGCAAAGACGAGTTCGTCGGCTTCTGGGGCGGCTTCCACGGTAAGACCGCGGGTGTGCTTCCGTTGTTGGGCAGCACCTTCAAGCACGGACTGGGACCGCTCATGCCGGGGCGCTATTCGTCGCCGTACGCGTCGTGCTCGCGCTGCCCGTTCGAGAAGAACTTCCCCGCCTGCGATTGGGCGTGCGTCGATTTTCTGCGCAAGAAGATCGAGCTCGAGACAGCCGGCAACATCGCGGCGATCATCGTCGAGCCCATCCAGGGCACGGCGGGCAACATCGTTCCGCCCATCGGCTTCCTCAAGGCGTTGCGCGAATTGGCCGATGAGTTAGGCGCGCTCTTGATCGCCGACGAGATGATCACGGGCTTCGGACGCACCGGCAAAATGTGGGGCGTCGAGCACGAAGGGATCGTTCCCGACATCATGAGCGTCGGCAAGGGATTCGGCGGCGGATTCCCGATGAGCGGCCTGCTCATCCGCGATGAAGTCGCGTTCGCCAAACCGTGGGCGAATCCGAGCGGCAGCTCGTCGAGCTACGGCGGCAACCCGATGGCGGCCGCCGCTGCGCGCGTCACGCTCGAGACGATTCTCGAGGAGAATCTCGTTGCCCATAGCCGCGACCTCGGCGAGAAGATGATGACCGAGATGCAGCGCTGGGAGAGCGAGGTTCCGATCGTGAGCGACGTGCGCGGTCGCGGCCTCATGATCGGCATGGACTTGGTCGTGCCGGGCACGCGGACGCTGCTCGACAAGAAGGTCACTCGCTGGATTTTCGACACGCTGCTCTCGCGCGGCGTGCTGGCGATGATCTACAATCCGGAAGTCCGCATCAATCCGCCGTTAGTCATTCCGGAAGAGCTGGCGATGGATGCGTTGGCCACCATGAAAGACGTGCTCGTCGAGGCGTCCGAGATGGCGGTGCGCCGTTGAGATCGACGCCATCATCCAGTACACGGATTGGCGAGCTGACCCTACGGACGTCGGCGCCGGGACATGTCCCGGCGCCGCGCGTGTATCGGGGGGCGGTGATCGGCCTGGGCGGCATCGCCCGCAACGCGCACCTGCCGGGGTTCGCGCGTGATCCGTTAGTCAGCACGCGCTTCCGCATCGTCGCCACGATGGACGGCGGCCCCGACATCGAACCGGTGCCGGGCGTGCCGCATTTCTCGCGTCTCCAGGACGTTCGCGACGCGGGGCCCATCGACTTCGTCGACATCTGTACGCCGACGGCATCGCACCTCGAGCTCACGTTGTGGGCGCTCGAGCAGGGCTACCACGTGATGTGCGAGAAGCCCGTCGCGCTCAACCGCGCCGAAGCGGCGCGCATTGCCGACGCGGCTCGCGCCGCGGGACGTGTGGTGATGCCGTGCCATCAGTACCGCTACAATCCGGTCTGGCTCAAGGTGCGCGACTGGTTGCACCACGGCGCGATCGGCAATTGGCACTTGGCCGAGTTCCAGGTCTACCGCCTCATGGCCGACCGCGGCGCGGCCGCCGCGACGGCAACGCCGTGGCGCGGCTTGGCCGAGCACAGCAGAGGCGGTGTGCTGTTGGACCACGGCACGCATCTCATCTATCAGATGCTCGACGCCGCGGGAATCCCGGACGCCGTTCGCGCGTGGACGGGCCAGCTGCGCCACACGGACTATGACGTCGAGGACAGCGCGCAGCTCCTGTTCGAGTATCCGGAACGGTTAGGCGTGATGTTCCTCACGTGGGCGGCGCGGCACCGCGAAAATCGCGTGCGTTTTGTCGGCGAGCGCGGATCCATCGAGTGGGTGGGCGGCATCCTGCGCTACGAACACGACGGCGACGTGTCGTCGTACGACTACTCGGCCGAGCTCGACAAGTCGTCGTATCCCGGGTGGTTCGCCGGGCTGTTCGGCGCGTTCGCGGACGCGATGGACCAAGGCGACGCGGAACCGCACCTGCGCGACATTCGCGATGTGGCGGCGGTTCTCGAAGCGGCGTACGGGTCGGCGGCCTCGGGCTGCCGGGTGACGGATCTGTAGGACCGCCGCCTAACGGACGACGACGAGGAACACGTCGTACAGGGCGTGCGTCCAGGCGTCGATGCCGAATCCGCGCCAGAGATAGAGGGCGCTGAAGAACACACCGCTGATCGCCCGGAACACGAACGACTCGAGGGTGAAGCGGTCGCCGAATGCACCGACGTAGTGCGCCGCCGAGAAGAGGAGCGCTCCGACGATCGTCGCGAACGCTCCCGCGGCGCCCGGCCGCCAATGGAACACGCGCCGCGCCAGGAGCGCGAGCGCCGACACCAGAATCACGCGGAAGAGCAGCTCTTCGTAGAGACCGGCGCCGAGCGACACCATGAGCTGCGTCGGCCGATCGAGTGTCTGGAGCGGCGCCAGACTCAACGCGCCGAAAAAGCCTAACACTCGGGCGGTGATCGTGGCCACGACCACGCCGAACGCGAGCGCCAGCACCACGGACTCGACGCTCATCCCGAGGAAGATGCGCAGCCGCATCGCCGACCAACCGCCATGCGACGCGAGATCGCGCCGCACCAGCCACACGCACACGGCGATCAAAACGATCTCGAAAACCAGCGGCCCATGGCGGCCGGCGACTAACGAGAACAGTGACTTGAGCAAGACGTCGGCGCCGTTCCGCACGCCGCGGGTTTCGCGCACCGGCAAGAGCGCCGCCATCCCCTCGTACAGGAGGAGCAGCGGCAGCGCAAAGATCAGGCTGTATCGGGATTCCCGCGTCGCGCGCCAGTACGTGGACAGGCCGCGCGACGGAGCGACGGAGGCGGGCATGGAGAACGAAGCGAAAGGTGGCCGCGACGCGAGGGGTCGCGACAGTGCCCGCCCGTTAGGGCCGGTCGACTAACGCGCCGGGTGTTCGAGCTCGGGCGCTTCGTACACCGTGACGCCGTGACGCTTATCGGCGATCTGCTTGCCCTTCACCACGGCACCACCCACCAACAGTACGCCGACGACGAACAGCACCACGCCCGGCGCGAGCTTGCGCAAGCCCACCGCAGTCGCGAACGCAAACACGATGACGCACGCACCAAGGGCGAAAACGGCGACAAGGGGCCAGAGCACAGCGCCTCCAAATGGTTCAGACAGGTCGAGAATCGGCGCGGATCGGTCCGCGCAACCCGCTTGGGAAACTGTGTGCACGCCCGCCGAAAGGAAAGGGGTCACGGGCATCCGACGCCTTGGATACGACCTATACGATATTGTGCGCGACCGCGTAGCGCATGAGCGCGGCATTGCTGCTCAAGCCGAGCGCCTTCTTGATGCGCGCCTTGTGGAACTCCACGGCCTTCTCGCTGACACCCAACTCGTGCGCGACCTCGAGCGTGGTGAGACCGCGGCCGACAAACCGGAGTACCTCGAGCTGTCGTGCCGTGAGCGGTGGCCCGTCGGTCGTCAGCGACGCGCCGGCCTCGTTCTGCGCCGGCGCGCCGCCCGCCGACGGGAGGAGCGGCGTGATGTACGTACGCCCGGCCAACACCTCCGACACGGCGAATCGAAGCTCCGATCCCGACGCCAGCTTGAGCACGAACGCGCGCGCGCCGGCGCGGAGCGCCTCGTCGGCGTACAGCCGGTCCGCATGCATGGTGAGAATCATCACCCGCTGCTCCGGACGCACCTTGTGCAGCTCGCGCGCCAGCGTTAGGCCGTCTTTGCCGGGGAGCGAGATGTCCAGCATCACGAGGTCGGGCTCGAGGCGCACGACGGCCGCCACCACGTCGCGTCCGTCGTGCACGATGCCGACCACCTCGTTGTCGGGCTCGAGGATGCCGCGCAACCCTTCGCAGAGCAGCGAGTGGTCGTCGGCGAGCATCACCCGCGGGCGCATCGTTACACCGGCTCCTTGCCTAACGGAATCCAGGCGACCACGCGCGTCCCCGCGCCCGGACGCGAATGGATGGCGACGCGCCCGCCGAACTGCCGCGCGCGCTCGGTGATGCTCGTGAGGCCGATGCCCGATGCGCCGTTGGCCGCCATCCCCCGCGGCGCCGCGGTATCGAAGCCGGAGCCGTTGTCTTCCACGATCAACTGCACACCGCCATCGGCGCGCGCCAATCGCACCACGGCCGTGGATGCGCCGGCGTGCTTCACCACGTTGCGCAACGATTCCTGCGCAATGCGATAGAGCCCCGACGCCACAGCGGGCGGCATCTCGACCGGACTCCGATCCAGATCCAATCCGACGCGCAGCCGCGACGTAGACCACATCTCGCCCGCCAGCGTCGACAGCGCCGCCGGCAATCCGAGGTGATCGAGCACCGGCGGATGCATGCGGTGGGCGAGCGACCGAATCTCGTCCGCAAAATCGACGAGCTCGGCGCGCAGCCCGCGCACGCGACGCTCGAATTGTTTGTCGCCGCCGTGCGAGAACGTCGCCAGCTCATCGAGCGATTGGCCAAGCAGCGCGACCCGCTGGATCACATCGTC
>DATNAM010000206.1:0-7924 GCA_035572595.1 Gemmatimonadaceae bacterium | reverse complement strand
CGAAAACGAGGATGCAAATGATTTTGTTCTGTGTCACCCGTCATGCGATGACCGTGGCCGGCGCCGTCGGCCTAATAATGGTGGTCGCGTCGCACGCTGGCGCGCAGCAGGGGACCGCAACTCCGACCGACGTGCTCCGCGACGGCGCGTGGATCGCGCAGCACGTCGAGGTCGTGTTCGACTCGATGCCGCCGGTGTGGGCCGTCGAGAAAACCGTGATGGATCGCGCCTGGGTGACGCTCGACGCCCGCGGGACCAACTTCTATGCGTACGGCGCGCCCGTCGCACCGCAGACCTTCGCCGCGAGATCCGATCCCCGCTCGCCGCTCTATCAGGCGTGGTTTGGCGTGTACGTCATCGCCGACAGCGCAGCCGCGCGCCCCGACATGGCGATGCAGCTCGGCGCCCTCGACCAGCAATCGTGGCTCGGCGCGATGGGCGACCCGCAGCCGGCGTTCGCGGCCATACGAACCGGGAAGCATGGCACCGTCGTCGTCGAGGGGGGCAGTCGCCCGCTCTACACGTTCGACGCAGCCACGCACAGCGACCTGAGCGCCGGCACGACGCCGCTGGCCCAACGACTCGGCATGCCGGCGGAAGCAAGCTGGCCCAAGGGGATCGTGTCCTTTCACAATGTGGGCGTGCACGGATACTACACGTACTGGTACGACGCATCGCGCCGCCTCACGGTGATCGTGTACGCGTGCGCCTCGTCGTTCGTCGACGGCTCCGGCGCCACGCACGACAACTTCCCCGCGCTCCATGCAAGTCTCATGCAGATGATCCGCAACGTCCACGTGCGGGATCGCGCGACGCCCGCCGGCTGAACGGGCCTAACGCTGGGCTTCCATCACTCCGATCTGGTCGCTGCGATCCGTTAGGCATCACATCCGTCCTCGGTCTACACCATCAGGGAGCCACGGCATGACACTCATCCAAGCCACGCGGCCTATCCATTGCGCTTCGCGACCGCGGTCAGCGCGGTACTGCTCGCGTCATCCCCGGTACGCGCCCAGGCGATCAATTGCGCCACGGTGAAGGCGACCTCACTGAAGATGTTCGATATACCGTATCACATGTACATGGTCGACAGCGGGGCGGCCAACGAGGCCCTGCACGGCGGCAAGCCTACGTCTGGCGAAGTGATCTCGGCCGGAGGACAGATGTACGTGCTGAACAAAGGAAAGTGGATGAAGAGTCCGGTCAGCCTCGCCGAGCTCAAAAAGGACCAGACCGATAATCCCGATTCGACGAAGGCCACGTGTACGCACCTGCGCGACGAGAGCGTGAATGGTGAGGCCGCGTCGGTTTGGCGGTCACACGTCGTGAATGACATGGGGACAGTCGATTCGGACATGTGGATTTCGAAGAGTCGCGGCGTGGTGCTGAAGGCCATTTCGGTGACGGACGTCGGCGGCCCCATGGGAAAGAGTACCGTTAGCGCACGCTACGACTATACGAACGTCCGGCCGCCCGCCGGCGTCCCCTGAGCGGCGGATCAGCGACCGCTACTCGCTCCCCGCGCGCTCCGCCGACGCCCGTGGTCGGCGGACCGCGCGCAGTGTCCCACGCTTTCCTCCCCCACAGTAGAAACGATCGCCGCCATCGCTCTCGAGACCCGACACCCCCACACCCTTCGGCATCTCCAGCCGCTCCAGCACCTCACCGGTTCGCGGATCCACTCGCCTAACTTCGCTCTCCTCGCCTTCCCACGTGCCGTGCCAGAGGTCGCCGTCCACCCACGTGACGCCGGTGACGAACCGGTTGGACATAATCGTACGAAGTATCGCGCCCGTCTCGGGGTCGATCTGATGGATCTTCCGCTCTCGATACTGCCCTACCCAGAGCGACCCTTCTGCCCACGCGAGCCCCGAGTCACCGCCGCCGCCGGGCGCCGGAATCGTCGCCAGCACACGACCCGTATGCGGATCGATTTTCTGAATGCGATTTTCAGCCAGCTGAAACAAGTGCTCGCCATCGAACGCGGTTCCGGCGTGCGCACTGACATCGATCGAGCGCTTGGTCTTCCCGCTCGTTGGGTCGAGCGCGTGCAACTTGTCGCCGGACGCGAACCAGACGTGCTCGCCGTCGAACGTCACCCCATCGACGTGTTCGACGCCCGGGAACGGTCCGTACTCGCGGAGGATCTCCGCCGCTGTTCGAGTCATGCGTCAATCTTATTCGATCGGAAGCGAACCGGGGAGTAACAAAGTCGTCGTGAATCCGGGCACGGGCGTGGCGACCCACTTGCGTGCCCGCCCTCGGCCTAACGACTGCGCCGTGCCGGCCGCCGACAGCGCATCGAGCGCCCGCTGCACCGTGCGCTGACTGGCGCCGAGCGCGAGCGCCAGCGCCGAGCTCGACCAGGACTCACCGTCGGCGAGTAAGGCGAGCACGTCGCCATTCTCGTCATCCACGGGCCGCGCCAACACGACCACACGGCGCGCGCGCCGCGGCGACAGCGCAAACCCCCGCTTGGTCGCCCGCACCTGGGCCACGGCATGTAGCACCCTCCGCAGCCGCCCAACTTCGACCCGCAATCGCGCGCGATGCGAATCGTCGGTGAACTTGGCGCCGAACGCGCGCGCCAGGAGCACATCCCGCGGCACGTCGCCCGGCCATGCCTCGGCAAGCGTCCGCGCGAGCGCGAACAATACCGGACGCGTGGCGAGCGAAATCGCCGAGCGCGGGTCGCGCACCACGTTGCGACACGCGTCCACGACTAACGCACGCGACGCCTGCAACGCTTCGACGTCCGCGAGCAACAGGATGCGCTCCTCGCCGTTGGCGAGCACGCGCGCCGCGGGCGTCTCGAGCACGAGTCCCGCGGCGGCGACCTCGGCCACCAATGCCGGAATACCCGCGCGTTGGGCGGCGCGCGCGGCCCGGTGGAGCGCGGCCCGCGCGGCCTCCGTGCGCAGGCGACGGATCGCAATGCCCGCCGCCGTCAGCTCGAGCGCGGCCCGCGACGCGGCCGGCAACCGCCCGGCCTCGACCCCGCCTAACGCACGCTCGGCGTCGTCGAGGCGGCCGATCAGGAGAAGGCGCCGCGCGTCCAGATAGCGCGCGTACGCGGCGTTCACGTGGTCGCCGTGCGCGTCCAGCGTTAGGCGGGCGGCCTCGAGCGCCTTGGCCGGCCAGCCCAGGTCGCGCGACACGAGCGCGATTTCGGCCTCGGCCACCACGCACCGTGCGCGCGCCACGGCCTCGCGCGCCCCGAACGCGCGCCCCGCCCGCCGCAGCAGCGCCTTCGCCTTCACCAGATCGCCCAACTGCGCCATCGCGATGCCGCGCAGCGCGAGCGCCGGCGCGTCGTCCCGTAACGCAACGCGATTGAGCGCGCCCAAGGGATCGCCGGCAGCGAGCGCGCGCGCCGCGGCGGTGATCAATGAATCCATCGAAATCCCGCCACGTTTGTCACTCACACCCGTTCGCGGACCGGTCCTAATCTACCTCCCAGGCACCAGGACGCACGTCGCGATTGCCGATCGTGCGCTGGACGAACCGACACCACGGGAGAGAGCACCAATGACACAACACATGACAGGAACGCGCGAAGAGTGGCTGGCCGCACGGCTCGACCTGCTCGACTCGGAAAAAGAGCTAACGCGGCGCAGCGATGCAGTGGCCCGCCAGCGCCAGGCGTTGCCATGGGTTCCCGTCGACAAGAACTATCGATTCGACACCGCCAACGGCGGCGCATCGCTGGCCGATCTGTTCGGCGACCGCTCGCAGCTCCTGATCTACCACTTCATGTTCGGTCCCGACTATACCGCCGGGTGCGCATCCTGCTCCTCGATCGCCGACGGATTCAACGGCATCGCATCGCACCTCGAGAATCACGACGTGGCGTTGTGGGCTGTCTCGCGAGCACCGCTCGCCAAACTCCAGGAGTACGAACGCCGAATGGGGTGGACCTTTCCCTGGGCATCGTCGCACGACCAGGACTTCAACTTCGATTTCGAAGTCTCCCAAACGGAGCAGCAGCAGCGCGACGGCGCCAAGTACAACTATCGGCGTGAGAAGCCGACGCACCGCGCGATCGGCACCGAGCTGACCAAGCAAGGCGAAGGCATCGTTGGGCAGATGGCCGCCATGTCCGGCACCGATGTCCCCACGTACACGCGCGAACGCCCGGGCATGAGTGCATTCGTGCGCGAAGATGGCGTCGTGTACCACACGTACTCGACGTATGCGCGCGGACTCGACGGCCTCTGGGGCATGTACCAGTGGCTCGACCGCGCTCCGTTGGGCCGCAACGAGAACGGTGTCTGGTGGCGCCGCCACGATGAGTACGCCAAGCGCTGAGGCCGGCGTGGGCACTCTCGACGCCACCGGGGGACGCGTGGTCGCGCGACACACGTGGACGGCGCACGCGTCCGACCGGTTCTTTCTCGGAGTCTCGGCGCTGGCGTTCGTCGCCAGCGCCGCGGCGACGGTCCTCCGGTGCGCGTCGATGTCGTCGTTAGGCACAACGCCGATGCCGGGCGGCTGGACGATGTCGATGGCGTGGCAACGGATGCCCGGCGAGACGTGGTCCGGCGCGGCCGCCTCGTTCCTCGCCATGTGGGTCGTGATGATGGTCGCGATGATGCTGCCGTCGCTCGTTCCAGCGTTGTGGCGCTACCGCCGAGCGGTCGGCATCGCGGGCGCACCGCGGCTCGAGTGGCTCACGGCGGCCGTGACCATCGGCTACTTCGCCGTCTGGGCCGCGCTTGGCGCCGCCGTCTTCCCGTTAGGCGCGGCGACGGCGGCGATCGCGATGCGGCTGCCGGCGCTGGCGCGCGGCGTTCCGATCGCGCGCGGCGTGGTGGTGATGGTGGCCGGCGCGTTGCAGTGCACCGCGTGGGCGGCACGCCTGGTCTGCTGGAAGGCGTCGCCACACGGCGCGCAGCCGCTCATGCCCGACGGCCGCGCGGCATGGCGACACGGCGTGTGCCTCGGACTCTCGTGCGCTTACGGCAGCGCGGGTCTAACGGCGATCCTGTTGGCGGTCGGGGTCATGGACCTGCGCGCGATGGCGGTCGTGACGGCGGCGATCACCATCGAACGACTCGCGCCGCGCGGCGGCCGCACCGCGCGGGCCATCGGCGCGGCCGCCATTGCGTTAGGCATTGCGCTCATCGGACAGGCGATGTAGACGCTCCACGAGATGCCGGTCTCGCATCGAGGTACCGGCCGAGGCGGTCGAACGTCTCGGTGCCGCCGCTCACCACGCCGTACTGCTCCACCGCCGTCTGCATCGCCCGGTCATCGGCAAAGGTCATGTGCAGCGTGAGGCGCGTACCGGTCCCCTCGGCGGCCAGCGTCACCTCGGCAAGGAATTCGAGGGGCGCGCCGGGACGATCCCACCTGTTCTCGTACACGATTCGTGCGTTGGGCTCGATCGTTCGGAACACGAGGCGGTTCGGACAGTCGTTGCCGTCGGGGCCGTGCATCGTGAATCGCCACACGCCGCCGGGTGTGAACGCAAACTCGTCGGTTGACGTCGTGTATCCCGCCGGCCCGAACCACTCGTGCAGATGCCGCACATCGGACCACATCTCCCAAACGAGCGCGACCGGTGCCGCGATGAGCCGCGAGAAGACCACCTCGCGGCCCGACGGGCGCGTCACGCCGCCGCCGGTCATCTTACTTCTCCGGCGCCGGCCGCATGGCCGGCGTTCCATCCGCCCACGCGCGCGTCGGAATGTAGAGCACCTGCACCGGTCCGTTAGGATCGTCGGCCGTGGCATCGATGATCGGCGCTTTCGCGCCGCCCGCGCCGAAGGTCGATCCTTTGAGCGCGCGATCGAAGTAGAACATCAGATGCGGCATCCAGTCGTGGGGATCGTCATCGGAGAGATATTGCCGCGGCGAGAGCATGTACGCCATGGCGCCCGCGGCCGGCATCGGGAATCGCTTGTCCGCGTAGGCCTTCTTGATTCGCGCGTTGAGGTCCGCGGTCGACGCGCCGGCCAGCGCCCAATTCACCTGCGCGAGCATCGCGGGCAAAACCGTGTGCGACGCCGGCGGGTTGAAGCACTGTGGCGCCCGCACGCGCGGATTCCAGAAGTGCGGATCGCCGGGGGCCGCCGAGAACGACCGCATCACGATGCAGGTGAACCCGTTGTTGCCGAGGGCCGCTTCGGTGTAGCCCTTCTCCGTTAGGACCGTGACGGTCGCCTTCCCGGAGATATCCGACGGCGCCGCGGATCGTGCCAGCGCGACCTCGGCCGCGCGGTTGGCCATCAGATAGGGTGTGATGTCGGGCGCCTTCTGCGCATGGAGCGCCGAGGCACAGGCGACGGTCGAGATGGCGACGAGCGAGCACGCGTTCATGGTTAGGAGTGAGTGAGGGGGAGTCAGGACTTCCGCTGCAGCCGTGCGACGTATGCCTCGAGACGGTCCAGGCGCTCGTCCCACTGTGCGCGAAAGAGCTCGAGATAGTGGTTGGCATCTTTGAGCGGCGCGGCGCGGAGCGCGCGGGGCCGGAACTGCGCGTCGCGTCCGCGGACGACGAGACCCGCGCGCTCCAGCACCTTGAGATGCTTGGAGATGGTCGGCTGGCTCATCGTGAACGGTTTGGCGAGCTCGCTCACCGTTAGCTCGCGCGTGCGGAGGCGCTCGAGCATTGCGCGCCGCGTCGGATCCGCGAGGGCGCCGAAGACGAGCGAAAGCCGATCCGGAGCCGAGCGTTGTCTCTTACCCATCTTTGCTTGCATAACCATATGGCTATATATGCTCGGCGCAAGAATCGTTGTCAAGCAATCCGAAAGGCATACTGTGGGAGCCGCCTGTGTGGCGCTGCGAAACCAGCCCCTGCTTTACGTCCGGCCCGCGTGACCGGCGGCGAGTCTCTTGCATCGCGTCACAGGTCACCGGCAGCGGAGAAAGATGGTATAATGCCGTTGGTGCCCAACACCCACGGGAGGCCCGATGACTGAAATGATGCGGTTGGACATCCGCTTCCCCATCGGCGGCCTCTTCACCGTCCTGGGCCTCCTCGTCGCCGGCTACGGTGTCGCCACGCGCGGCGATCCCGCCCTCTACGAGCGTTCCCTCTCCGTGAACATCAACTTCGCCTGGGGCATCGTGATGCTCGCGTTCGGCCTCGCCATGTTAGGCATCGCCTGGTACCGCCTGCGCGAGGAGCGCCGCACCGCCTCACGGTGACCGCGAGGCTTGGGCGCCGCACTTGCTCCGACCGGGCGCCGAGAGCTGCGTCACGAATGCATGCTGCGCCGGCGTCGCGACGCCGCGCTGTGCCAGCTCCGCCATGTCGCGCTCGACCGCGCACGGGAACGACGTATTCGACGTGTTCTCCACCACGCCGGCATTCGCCGCGTACAACGCCTTGGCCTCGTCCATCTGCCCGGCCAGCACCAGCCCGTTGAACTCGTTCACCAGAATGTAGGTCTGCTTCCGCGAAAGTCCGTACCCTTCTTTGGCGTGCGTCACACCGTTCTCGCCGTTGCCTAACAGCAAGTCCTGCCACGCCAGATTGCCCAGGTCCACCGCCAACGAGTCGCCCTGCGCGGCGTTCACCGTGTTGGAGTCGGCGGACGTGAGCGCGCTGCCCAACGCTTGCTTGAGGAAATACCGTGAGACGTACACCTGCTGATCGCGGTAGTGTCGCACGATGGTCGCCGAGCCGTAGAGACGCGTCACCCGCGACGCCGAGTCCTTCCCCGCCGTGTCGGCGTCCAGCCACTGCAACGCGCGATTCGAGAGATGGTTGAGCGCATCGTGGTAGCGATGGATCTGTGCCCAACTGGCGGATTCGAGATACGCGATCACCGAATCCACCGCGAACTCCTGCGCGTACGCCGAGTCCTCCAGCGCGCGGTCGCCGGCCAGCCGCGCGATCACGCCCAACGAATCCTGGATGTCGCCTAACGCATACAGGTTCGGGAACGAGCCCTGCACCTTGATCAGCATCGCC
>DATNAM010000205.1:0-14490 GCA_035572595.1 Gemmatimonadaceae bacterium | reverse complement strand
CACCGGTTGTTCTTGCTCGACCCGTGGGGCGCGGCGGCGCCGTCCCAGTCGGCTGCGGTTCCGGCGGTCGAGGCGACCGAGCCTAACGAAGCCGAGTCAGGCGCCGACGATGGTGACGGGCACGCCCGCCACGCGTTCAAGAAGCGCGCGCTTGCGCGCCGCACCCCACAGTTCGAGTCGTAGCGCCTGTCCCGCCGTGCGCGGCACGGCGGTGATGCGGATACCGGTGCGCGTCCATCGGACGCGCAGCCGTCCGACGGCGCCGGTATGTCCGCGGTCCAATCCATCGGCCACGCGCAGCACGGCCGCCAGCCGCCGCACCTGACGCCGCATCGACCGGTCCAGCGTCGAGAGCGTCTCGTGCGATTTCCGCGGCGCGGCGCCGCGATGATAGCGGGCGACGTTGGCGATCACGAGCTGTTCCGCCGGCGACAATCCGAGCAGCTCTGCGTGCGCGATGAGATAGAACGAGTGCTTGTGGTGCTTGTCGTAGCTGATGTAGTAGCCGATGTCGTGCAGCCGCGCCGCGGCGGACAGCACGTCGCGTTCGGCGACCGAGCATCCGAGCCGCTCGCGTAAGGCATCGAACAGCTGCAGCGCGAGCCGTTGGACCTGGATGGCGTGACGGTCTTCGACGCTGCACGCCTCGGCCAACCGCTCGATGGATCGCTGGCGCGCGTCGCCGGGGTTGGCGGCGTGGGGCTTCACGCGCGCCGTCTCGAGCAACAGTCCCTCGCGAATTCCGTACGCCGAGACGACGATGCTCGGTGCGTCAAGGCGCGCCAGCACCTCGGCGATGACGGCGAGGCCGGCGACGATGATGTCGGCGCGGCCCGCGTTGAGGCCGGGCACGGCGAGACGCTCGGCGAGCGACATGTCCTGCAGTGCGTCGAGGATGTGCTCGAGCTCGATGCGCGTGACGCGCGTGCCGTGCACGGTGCGCGCGGCGCGGAGGCCCTGACGGGCGAGCGCCATGCCGGCGAGGTTGGTGAACGTGCCGCCCGAGCCGACGATGCGCGCGTTGCGCCATTCGCGCGCCGGCAACTGCTTCCGGAGCTCGGCGCGCACGTCGCGGCGAAGGGCTTTCACGGCGCGGCGGCTCGTGCCCTTCTTGAGGTACTGCTCCGTTAGGCGGAGCGCGCCGAAGGGCAGCGACACGACGCGGTCCACCAGTCCGGCGGCGCAGAGCACCAACTCGAGCGAGCCGCCGCCGATGTCGGTGACCACCGTGCGGCCGTGGCCGAGGTCGAAATGCGCCAGCGCGCTGCGAAGGCCGAGCAGCGCTTCGGCGTGGCCGTCGAGCACGCGGACGGGCAAGTGGGACCCGCGCTGCACCATGTCCACGAACTCGCGGGCGTTGGACGCTTCGCGGACGGCGCTCGTGGCCACGGCCACGATGCGCGTGGCGCCGCGTTGGCGCGCGAGCGTGGCCATCCGGCTGATGGCTTCGCTGGCCCGCTCCATGGCGTGGGGCGCCAGGCGTCGCGCCTCGCCCACCCCGGCGCCTAACCGAGGCGCGGCCTTCATCTCATCCACCACCCGGATGTGTCCGCCGGCCGTGACGTCCGCGATCAGCTGGCGGATGGAGTTCGACCCGATGTCGATCGCCGCGACGCGTTCGCTTCGCCCGTTGGGCGAATGCGACGCGGCGCGGCGATCGCGGGGTCGGGCGGCGGCCGGCCGGTGCGTCTCGACTCCTCCGTTAGGCCACGGACGTGACGCCGAGCGTGCCGGTGCCCAGTGCCCGGTCCTCGAGGTGGTGCTTGATCGACTTGCCTTCGGCCAGATACACGGCATCCTCGGCGATGTTCGTCGCCAGGTCCGCCACCCGTTCCAGGTTGCGACTCACGAGAAACAACTCCAATGCGGCCGAGATCGTCGTCGGGTCCTCGAGCATGTGGGTGAGCAGGATGCGGAACAGCGAGTCGTGCAGCGCATCCACTTGATCGTCGCGCTTGCACACGTCGCGCCCCAGCACGCCGTCCGCCCGCACGAATGCATCCAGCGCATCGCTCAACATCGCACGCGCGCGGCGGGCCATGTCCTCGATTTCCGGATCCGGTGTAATGATCGAACGCATGTCGTTGAGACGCAAGGCCGACTGCGCGATGTTCACCGCGTGATCGCCCACGCGCTCGAGGTCGTTCGCGATTTTGATCGCGCCGATGATGAAGCGCAGGTCGCGCGCCATCGGCTGCTGCAGTGCCAGCAGCGAGATCGCCAGGTGCTCGATCTCGATCTCCAGCGCGTCGAGCTCGCGGTCGCCGCTGATCACGACCTCGGCCTTGCCGGTGTCGCGGCGCAGGAGCGCGTCGACGGCCACGTCGACCAACGCCTCGGCGCGCTCCGACATGTCCAGCATGCGCTGCTTGAGCAGGTCGAGCTGCTCGTGGAAATGACGGAAGCCCGTCGTGTTATCGGCTGATGCGGGGTTCATCCGAATCTCCCGGTGATGTACGCCTCGGTGCGCGGCTGCCGAGGCGTGGTGAAGATCTGATCGGTCGGTCCCGCTTCCACGAGCTCGCCGACGTAGAAGAACGCCGTCGTGTCGGACACCCGGGCCGCCTGTTGCATGTTATGCGTGACGATGACAATGGTGAGCTCGCGTTTGAGCTCGTACAGCAATTCTTCCACGTGCTGCGTGGCAATCGGGTCGAGCGCCGACGCGGGCTCGTCGAGCAGCAGCACCTCGGGATCGTTAGCCAGGGCGCGCGCGATGCAGAGGCGCTGCTGCTGGCCGCCGGACAATCCGAGTGCGCTGGCGCGCAGGCGATCCTTCACTTCATCCCAGAGTGCTGCGCGGCGGAGCGAGCTCTCGACGAGGTCGTCGAGCTCGTTGCGTCGTGCGAGGCCGTTGATGCGCGGACCAAACGCGACGTTGTCGTAAATCGATTTGGGAAACGGATTCCACCGCTGGAACACCATGCCGACGCGTTGGCGCAGCGTGACGATGTCCGTCTCGCTGCCGTGGATGTCCGTGCCGTCGAGCAGGATCTCGCCTTCGTGACGGGCGCCGGGAATGAGGGCGTTGAGCCGGTTGATCGAGCGGAGCAGGGTCGACTTGCCGCATCCCGACGGGCCGATGAACGCGACGATCGTCCGCGGCGCGATGCGCAGCGAGATGTTCGTGAGCGCGCGCTTGGCCCCATAGTAAAACGAGAAATCGCGAATTTCGATGAGGCCAGTGAAGCCGACGTTCGCCTCGAGCGGCGGAAGACCGGGGCGGGAGCCTTGCGGCGCCGGCGTTGGGCGTGGTGGCGCGATGACGTCGGTCATCCGAACCGCCCGGTGATGTAGGCCTCGGTGCGCGGATCGGACGGCGATGTGAACAGCGTGTTCGTCGGCGCCATCTCCACGAGGTCGCCGGAAAGGAAGAACGCGGTGCGATCGGAGATACGCGCTGCTTGTTGCATGTTGTGCGTGACGATGATGATGGTGACGTCACCGCGGAGCTCGCGCACCAGTTGCTCGATGCTCTGTGTGCTCGCCGGGTCCAACGATGCGGTGGGCTCGTCGAGCAGCAACACGCGCGGACTCGTCGCGAGTGCGCGCGCGATGCAGAGTCGCTGCTGCTGTCCGCCCGAGAGCGCGAGCGCGCTTGCGTTGAGGCGGTCCTTCACTTCGTCCCAGAGCGCGGCGCGTTGCAGCGCGCCTTCGACGATCGCATCGGTCTCGCGGCGCGACATCCGTCCATCCATCACGCGCAGACCGGCGGCGACATTGTCGCGGATCGACATCGTGGGGAAGGGCGTCGGCCGTTGGAACACCATGCCGATGTGCTTGCGCACTGCGATCGGGTTCACGTCGCGGGCGTAGATGTCGCGGCCGTCGAGGAGCACGCGCCCCGAGACGCGTCCGGTGGGGACGGTCTCGTGCATGCGATTGAGGCAGCGGAGGTACGTCGATTTGCCGCAGCCCGACGGTCCGATGATGGCCATCACGCTGCCTTCCGGAACGGGCAACGTGATGCCGTGCACGGCGTGAATGGGGCCGAACCACGCATCGAGCGCCTCGGACACCAGGCGTGTGCGCACCAGTGTCACTGTGGGCGTCTCGTTCGTAGGCCTCGCGTCGGCCAAACCCAAGACCTGGCTCTTCACTTCAATCGCCGCTTCCAGTGTCGAAGCGGGCGCGCGTTGCGAAGCGGGCGACGACGCTGATGACGAGGATGAGCGAGATGAGGACCAGGGCACCCGCCCAGGCGAGCCGGTGCCAGTCGTCGTAGGGACTGATGGCATAGTTGAAGATTTGGAGTGGCAGCGCGGCGATCGGCTGCGTGATCGAGGTGGACCAGAATTGATTGCCGAATGCCGTGAACAGGAGCGGCGCCGTTTCGCCGGCGGCGCGGGCGAGCGACACGAGCACGCCGGTGACGATGCCGGCGCTGGCGGTGCGGAGCACCACGGTGAGGCCGGTGCGCCAGCGCGCGTAGCCTAACGCGAGCGCCGCTTCGCGCAGCGACGTCGGCACGGTGCGCACCATCTCTTCGGTGGTGCGCGCGATCATCGGAATCATCATTGCGCCTAACGCAGCGCCGCCGGACAGCGCCGAGAAGTGTCCCACCGGGCGCACCAGGAATTGCCAGGCGAAGATGCCCATCACGATCGACGGCAGTCCGTTGAGCACGTCGGACAGGAACCGCACGCTGTTGGCGAGCCACGTGCCGCGGCGCTCGGCGAGATACAAGCCCGCGCCGACGCCGACGGGCAACCCGAACGCCATCGCCAGGCCGATCACGATCAGCGTCCCGACGATGGCGTTCGCCATGCCTCCGCCGGCTTCTCCCACCGGTTTCGGCATGTGCGTGAAGAACGCGAGGTCGAGCGAGGTCGCACCCTTGGCGAGCAGATGAAACAGGATGAAGAGCAGCGGCATCACGGTGATCACCGCCGCGAGCGCCAGGACGCCCAGCATGATCCCGTTCACGAGGCGGCGCCGCCCGAGGCTGCGGCGCGTGCGTTCCGTTACGGCGCGCTGCCGCTGGCTGGGCCGCTGCTGCGGGATGACGCCCGCGGTCATAGCGGCCTCGAGGCGGCGCCGCCGCCGACGCGCCACACGAGCCAGCGCGCGATCGCGTTCACGATGATGGTGATGATGAGCAGCGTGAAGCCGACGGCCATGAGGGCCGACAGGTGCGCGTCGCTGCTCGCCTCGCTGAATTCGTTGGCGATGAGCGATGCCATCGTATAGCCGGGCGCGAACAGCGACGCCGAGATCTGCTGGCGGTTGCCGATGAGCATCGTCACCGCCATCGTTTCGCCTAACGCTCGGCCCAATCCCAAGATGATGCCGCCGATGATGCCGGACTTGGCGTAGGGCAGCACGGCGCGCCAGATCGCTTCCCAGCGCGTGGCGCCTAACGCCAGCGCCGCCTCGCGCTGGGCGCGCGGCACGGCGAGCAGCACCTCGCGCGACACCGACGCGATTTACGGCAGCACCATGATCGCGAGAATGAGCCCCGCCGCGAGCATGCTCGGTCCGTACGCCGGCCCGCTGAAGAACGGCGTGGCGCCCAGGTGGAGCGTATCGCGCAGGAACGGCATCACGGGATCGCGCATCAGCGGAAGGAGTACGAAGATGCCCCACAATCCGTAGACCACGCTCGGAATGGCCGCCAGCAGGTCGACGAGAAACCCCACCGGCTGGCGCAGCCATCGCGGCGCGAACTCGGAGAGAAACACCGACACGCCGACCGCCAGCGGCGTGGCGATGGCTAACGCAATCGCCGACGACACCAGCGTGCCGTAAATCGCCGGCGCGGCGCCGAACTTTTCCTTGACCGGATCCCAGTCGCTCGAGGTGAGAAACGACAGCCCGAAATGCCGGAACGTCGGCCAGCCCGCGACCGCGATTTCCCACGCAATGAGTGCGACGAGCATCGGGACGCACAGCGCGAAGAAGGTGATCGCGCCGCGATAGATCCGGTCGCCTAAATGGCGGCCGTGGATGCGGACGACCGTCCCCGGTCCGTTGTCCGTCACCAGCACCGTCGGCGTGAACGACGTCCCGCTCATGCCGTCCCTCCGGTGATCAGCGAATCGACGCGCGCATCGAGACGTGTTTTCATCACGTCGGGGAGCGGCGCGTACTCGAGCGACGCGGCCGTGCCCTCGCCCGAGTGCAGGTACCAGTGCAGGAAATCCTTCAGCTTTTTCGCTTTGGTCGCATCGGTCTGATGGCGGTACACGAGCAGCCACGTGAAGGACGCGATCGGATAGGCCCCGACACCGGGCGCGTTCACGATCGAGATGCGGTAGTCGGTATTGTTAGGCAGGTGATCCGCGATTCCCGCCGCCGCGGCCGTGGCCGATTCGATGGACGGCGCCACGAACGTGCCCGCCGCGTTCTTGATCGCGGCCGTGGGCAGGTTGTTCTGCTTGGCGTACGCGAGCTCCACGTAGCCGATCGCGCCCGGCGTCTGCTTCACCTGGCCCGCCACGCCTTCGTTGCCCTTGGCGCCGATGCCCACCGGCCACGACAGCTCTTTCCCTTTGCCCGGCGCCTTGGACCAATCGGCGCTCACGGCGGCCAGGTAGTCGGAGAAGATGTAGGTGGTGCCGCTGGCGTCGGCGCGATGCACCACCAGCACGTCGGTGGCGGGGAGCGCGACACCGGGATTCGGGGCGCGGATCCGGCTGTCGTTCCACTTCGTGATGTGGCCGAGGAAGATGTCGGCTACTACGTCGCTCGTTAGGCGAATGGGCGAAGACAGCGACGGCAGGTTGTAGGTCACCGCCACCGCGCCGATCACCGTCGGGAAATGGAGCACCGGTCCTTTGGCTCGCGCGAGCTCGTCGTCCGACATCGGCGCATCGGACGCGCCGAAGTCGACGGTCCCTTCGCTGAGCTGCCGGATGCCGCCGCCCGATCCGATCGATTGATAGTTGATCTTGACGCCGGTCTCCTGCGCGTAGTCGGCGAACCATTTGCTGTAGATCGGATACGGGAACGTGGCGCCCGCTCCGGTGAGGTCGACGGCGCCGCCGGATGAGGCCTCGTTAGGCGCGCCGCCCGAACCGGTGCGATGCGATGACTCCCCGCTGCACGCAACAGCGGCCGCGGCAGCAAGGAGGGCGATTGGAATGGTGCGACGCAGGGTCACGATGGAAAGACTCCGTGCGGTCGTTTCGAGGGAAGGGTCACCCACGAAAGGTGCACGGAGCCAACAAGCGGTTCAGCGGTGAGGCTGTAACGAGATGGTCACGGGACGGGGAAGCGCGCGCCCAAGGCGCGCTTCGGGAAATAGGGAAAAGGGAAAGGGAAAAGGAAAGGGGCTAACTATGCGCCCGCTTCCCGTTTCCCTATTCCCCAAGCGCGCCTTGGGCGCGCGCTTCCCCGCCTTTAGAACAGCACTTGCCAATGCAAATACCACAACTCCGTCGGGTTGCCCGTCATCCCGCCCTTCGGCGTCATCTTCTGGTAGTCGAGTGAGAACGACGTTTTCGGCGTGGTATCCCAGAAAATGCCGCCCACCCAGAACTCCTGGTATCCGCTCGCCGCCGTGCTCGGCGTGAAGTGGTCGTAGCGCGCGAGGAGGCCGATCGAGGGCACCTTGCCGTGATCTTTCGACCACTCCAACGGGCGCAGCACGGCGAAGCCGTCGTACAGCCGGCCCGTGGTCGTCGTCACCACCCGATCGAGCGCGTCTTCGCTGCCTGCATCCGAGTCATCCTTCTTCTCGGCCCATTCCGCGCCTAACTGAGCGCGGCGGTCCTTGATGCCCACGAACAGGCCGTAGCGATTTTTCGCCAGGCCGCTCGCGATCGGGTTGGTCGGATCGTTCACGAACGTGCTGGCGTTGTTCCCGAAGTATCCCCACGGCGAGATCGACAGCGTCTTGAAGTAGCTGTGCGTCGAGCCGAAGGGCGTGAGCGACACGCGCAACGCGAAATCCTTGAAGCTGTTCGCCTCGGGCGCCTCGTAGCCTGCGCCGTTTGTGATGGTGCCGTAGATCTGACCCAGGCTATGGGGCAGTGTGACCAACGTCGCCGCGCCAACGTCTGCCGACGAAAAGAAGCCGAGGCGGTCGGGCGCCGTCTTCGACACCCACCGGGGCCAGAAGCCTTCCTCGTGGTCGATCAACACCGTGTGCAGGATGCCGAACCGCGCCAGCGCGGAAAATCCGTTCGAGTCGGGCAGCGCATAATCCCATTGCAGATAGGCGTACTTGAGCCGCACGAACCAGCCCTGATAGGCGGCGGCATCGCTCTGGCCCTGCTTGATGTCCGTTGTGACACGGACGCTCATGCGCTTGCCGGCTGGCATCTGGAACGTGAGATAGGCGCGTTCGAGGTCGAACTTGTTCGCGTGGCTACCCCCATTCGCAGCTTGGGACGCGGCATCAGTTTCGTATTGATAGTTGCCGAACACCCAGCCGGAGAAATCCAACGCCGGTGTCTTGACCTTGACCACCGTCGTGGTGTCCTTCGCGGGCTCCCGCTTCGTGGAGTCCTTCTTCGTAGAATCCTTCGGGAATTGCTGGGCGCCAGCGGCAGATGCGACCAGCAGCGTCGTGGAGTCTTGCTGACTTTGCTGGGCGCGTGCCACAGGCACGACCAGCAGGGTCGCCGCGGCTACGGCGAGCAACGTGCGAAACGTGGACATGGAGTCGAGGTAATGGGTGAGTGCTGGTTCGCGTGGGGACTAACGGGCAGCGACGCTGACCTCGTTGAGTCGCTTGTCGAGCATCGCAACCATCGCCGCCGGCAGGGGCGCGTAGTCGAGTGACGGCGCTTCCTTTTCGCCGTCGTGAATTGCCCAACGCAGGAAGTCTACGAGCTGCTTGCCCTTCTTGGCGTCGGCCGGGTTCTTGTACAACAGCACCCAGGTGAAGGACGAGATCGGATACGCTTCCCGTCCCGGCGCGTTCACGATCGAGATGCGGAAGTCCGTGTTTGCCGGCAACTTTGCCGCGGCGCCGGCTGCCGCTTCCGTCACGCCATCGATGGTCGGTGCGACCCATTGTCCGGCGGCATTCTTGATCAGCGCCACGGGCAGTTTGTTCTCTTTGGCGTACGACAGCTCGACGTAGCCGATCGCGCCCGGCGTCTGCTTCACTTGGCCCGTGACGCCTTCGCTGCCCTTACCGCCCAACCCAACGGGCCAATTGATCGACTGCGCTTTGCCCGGGCCGCTCGACCACGCCGGGTTCACCGTGGCGAGATAATCGGTGAAGATGTACGTCGTGCCGCTGCCGTCCGAACGATGCACGACCACGATGTCCGAGCCCGGCAGCTTGACGCCCGGGTTGAGCCCCGCGATCGACGCGTCGTTCCACTTCGTCACTTTGCCCAGATAGATGTTCGCCAGCACCGCGCCCGTTAGGCGCAGCGGCTGGTGCACATCGGGCAGGTTGTACGTGATCGCGACCGCGCCTAACACAGTCGGAATGTGCAGGATCGGTCCGCCCTTGGCCTTGGACATCTGATCATCGGTCATCGGACCATCCGAGGCTCCGAAGTCGACCGTCTGGTCGGAGAGCTGGCGGATGCCGCCGCTCGACCCGATGGACTGATAGTTGATCTTCACGCCGGTCTTCTCGGCGTAGATCGACGCCCACTTGGAATAGATCGGGTAGGCGAAGCTGGATCCCGCTCCGGTGAGGTCGGCGCCCTGCGCGATTGCGGCCGACGTGGTGACCGCCATGGCCGCGAGGCCAATGGCGACGGCGCGCGTGAACCTGTAACTCACGAGTAGCTCCTCAAGTTGGTGTGGAGAACGGTGCATCGACGGCGTAACGCAACGACCGTGGACGTGTCACGGTCGGGTCACGCCGTGCTCGTTCGCGCGCCTCCTGGGGCCGGCAGGCCACGTGGCCGCACATGGGCTGCGTGGCGCCGCCGCGCGTCATGCGCCAGCGTCGGAGGCCGTGCATGAGGACCGCGTGGGCGGCGGCATCCAGGGGTTCGGCGGCCGACGCGTCCACGCGCAGCAGCCACACGCCGTTAGGCAGGGAATCGCATCGGTGCAGCGCGTCGACGAGCGCGGCAATGGACACGCGGCCGGCGAGATAGACCGTCGCGCTCTGCGGGTTCGCTTCGACGGCGACGTGCGACAGATTCGGCATACGTTCACTCCGCTACGGACGGATGAATGCATGCCTGCCGCGGATCACGCTCCCGGAGTCGCTCCGGTCACGAGCCCGTAACGGCGAAGGGCCGCGGGTCGTGCGAGGCGTCGGCGTCGGCCGGCGACTCCGGACCGGCGGGAAAGAACGCGCGCACCGTGGTGCCGCGGCCGAGCGTGCTCTCGGCTTCCACGCGCCCGGCGTGCGCTTCGACCAAGTGGCGGACGATGGCCAGTCCCAATCCGGTGCCGCCGGCGTCGCGCGACCGGCCCGTATCCACTCGATAGAAGCGCTCAAAAATGCGCGGCACGTGCTCGGGCGCGATGCCGATGCCCGAGTCGCGCACCCCCACCCACGTGCCGCCGCCTTCGCCTAACGCCGTGAACACGGTCACCGTGCCGCCGGCCGGCGTGTAGCGCACCGCGTTGTCGACGAGATTCGAGAGCACCTGGCGCAGCGCCGTCGGATCGGCGTACGCGGTCGGGGCGCGCCGATCGATCGCCGTCTCGAGCGACACCGCGTGGTCGGCGCGCGCCCGCCGCGCCGCCGTGTAGATGTCGTCGGCCGTCGCGCCCACGTCCACCGCCCTCGGGTTGGGCCGCCACCCGCCCGACTCGATGCGCGACAGATCGAGCAGGTCGTCGACGATGCGCCGCATGCGCTCGGCATTGGCGCGAATGGCTTCGACGAACTGCGCGCGTTGGGCGGCCGGGAGGTCGTCGGTCACCAGCGTCTCGGCGAATCCGCCGATCACGGTCAGCGGCGTCTTGAGCTCGTGCGACACGTTGGCCACGAAATCGCGGCGGACCGCCTCGAGGCGCCGGGTGGCGGTGAGGTCGAGCAGGGCCAGCACCGCGCCGCCATCGCCTAACGGACGGGCGGTGATCGACACCGTACGCTCGTGCACCACCGTCTCGCTCGGTCCGGTCGCCTGGCCGCCTAACGCCGCGCCTAACGCATCGCGCAGGAGGGCGTCGCGCGGCAGCAGGTCGGCGGAGAAGGGCACCGGCCGGTCGGCGCGCAGCAGCCGGCGCGCGCTGTCGTTGAGCCGCACCACGCGGCGGTGCGCATCCACGGCCAGCAATCCTTCGTGCAGCGACTCGATGGCCGCGGCCAGCAGATCCTGCTCCGCCTGCAGCTCGCGCAGCTTTGCCGCGAGCTGCTCGGCCATCCGGTGCATGGCCGTGCCCAGCTCGCCCACCTCGCCCGGCGCGCTCAGCGACGGCCGCCGCGCCAGGTCGCCCGCCGCCAACGACCGCGCCACGTCGCGCAGCTCGACGATCGGCTGCGTCACCGCGCGCGAGAACGCGAACGTGAGCGCCAGCGCCGCCGCGAGCGCGATCAGCGCCGACAGCAGCACGTCGTCGCGGGCGCTCGACACGATCTCGCCTAACTCCGCCGTGCTCACCGACACGCGGGCCACGCCGCCCGCCGCGCGCACGGCCACGTAGAGCTCGGTGTCGCCGCGCGACGGACTGGCGCGCGTCGCCACGCCGGCGCCGGTCGCGCGCGCGGCCGAGACCTCGGGACGCGTCGCGTGGTTCTCGAGGTGGGGGAGCGCGTCGTCGGCGAACTCGGAGTCGCCGATCACGCGTCCGTCGGCGGCGATCAGGGTCACCCGGTGTCCTAACGCGGTACCCGCGGTACGGGCCAGCGCCTCGGCGTCCGCGTTAGGCTGCTGCATCCACTCGGTGGCGATCAAGTGCGCTTCGCGGCGCAGTTGATCGGTTTCGCGCGCCGTGAGCTCGCGCGCCAATCGCTGGCCGCTGATCGCGACCACGAGAATGGCCAATACGGTGATGACGAGCGCGAAGCCCGCGAACAGGCGGCGCGCGAGTCTCACGTCAGCGCGCGCGGCGTCCGGAGGCGGTAGCCGAACCCGCGCACCGTCTCGATGAGGTCGGATGCCGGGCCGAGTTTCGCGCGCAGCCGCTGGATGTGCATGTCGACCGTGCGCGTCTGGATGTCGGGCGCCGCGTCCCACACCGTCTCGAGCAGGTGCGAGCGACCCTGCACCCGTCCGCGCCGCTCGGCCAGCGTTAGAAGCAAACGGTATTCGGTGGGCGTGAGCTCCACGTCCTGCGTGTCGACGCTCACCCGGTGCGCGGCGCGATCGATGGCGATCGGTCCGATCACCAGCCGGTCCGCCGCGCCGTTCCCGCCCGCGGACACGCGTCGCAAGATCGCCCCCACGCGCAGCACCAGCTCCTGCGGGCTGAACGGTTTGGTGAGGTAGTCGTCGGCGCCTAACAGAAGGCCGCGGATCCGGTCCGCCTCTTCGCGCCGCGCCGTGAGCAGCAGCACCGCCACGTGGCGCGTGCTGTCCGATGCGCGCAACTGCTCGAGCACCTCGAACCCCGACATGCCCGGCAGCATCAGATCGAGCACGATGAGCGCCGGGTGCTCGTCGCGCGCCATGCTCAGTGCGTCGGCGCCCGTCGACGCCGTCGAGACGCGATACCCCGTCTTGGCGAGGTGATAGGCGACGAGCCCGACGATATCCGGTTCGTCGTCGACGACGAGCACGCGCTCGCCGGACGCCGGCGTCACGGCAGCGGTCATTGCAGCATGCGCTCCGCGCGCAGGCAGTCACGTAATTTGGCCACGATCATCTCCACCGCGAGAACGTTGTCGGTTGCGTGTGGCACGATCAGGTCGGCGTGGCGCTTGGACGGCTCCACGAACTCCACGTACATCGGACGGACGGTCGACTCGTACTGCTCCAGAATCTCCTCCACCGGGCGGCCGCGCTCGCGCATGTCGCGCCGGATCCGCCGTATCAAGCAGACATCAGGTTCCGAGTCGACGAACACCTTCACGTCGCAGAGATCGCGAATGCGCGCATCGGCAAACAGCAGAATCCCGTCGGCGATCGTCACGCGAGCAGGGTCCAACGCAACTGTGTTAGGCGCACGCACGTGCCTCACGAAATCGTACACCGGCTTGTCGACCCGCCGTCCCGCGGCGAGCTCGCGAAGATCGTGCGCCAACCGGTCCAGATCGAACGCGTCGGGATGATCCCAGTTTACGCGCTGCCGCTCCTCGTACGACAGGTCCGTGAAGTTCCGGTAGTATCCGTCCATGTCCAACAGCGTGACGGAGACGGGGGTCAGCGCCGCGGCCACCTGCCGCGCGAGTGTCGATTTGCCGGAGCCCGAACCGCCCGCAATTCCAACGATCAACGACCTCATCGTTCGCTTTGCCTTGAATGCTGATCGCCGCGCAGGGTTGCGAAAAGTGGCGGGCCTGTCACGGACATGTACCGAAGAATCGTGTGCTTGGCGGCGAATCGCCAGAGTACCCGCGGCCGCCTCGCCTACCGGCCGCGGCCGGTGGTTAAGTTGAGCACCATGCGTGCTTTGGTACGGCTTGGGCTGGGTTTCGTCGCCCTAACGCTCGCGGCGTCCGCGGCAACCGCGCAGACCGGCGATTCGACCGACATCGTCATCGCCGCGACCACCGACGTTCACGGGCGCATCCTCGGCTGGGACTACTATGAGAATCGCGCCGATTCGGTGCGCGGGTTGTCGCGCGCGGCCACGATCATCGACTCGGTCCGCGCCGCGAACCCGAATCGCGTGGTGCTCGTGGATGCGGGAGACCTGCTGGAGGGCAACCCGTTCGCGTACGTCGCGGCGCGCGTCCATCCGCAGGCCGTTCACCCGGTGATCGCCGCCATGAACGCGCTGCACTACGATGCGGCGGTCATCGGCAATCACGAATTCAACTACGGGCTGCCGCTGCTGCGCCGCGCCATCGGCCAAGCGCACTTCCCGTTTCTCGCCGCGAACGCCGTGCTGCCGTCGGGCAAGGCGGCGTTCGCGTCGTGGCAGATCGTTAGGCGCGAGGGGGTGAAGGTCGGCATCGTCGGCGCCACCACGCCGGGCTCGAATCTCTGGGATCACGACAATCTCCACGGGCGTCTCGTCATTCGCGACATCGTGCCGGCGGTGCGCACCGCGGTGCGCGCGGCGCGACAGGCTGGCGCGAATGTCGTGGTCGTTGCGCTCCACTCGGGGCTCGACGAACCGTCGAGCTACGACACCGTCGACACGCACCTGCCGAGTGAAAACGTCGCCGCGCGCGTCGCGTGGGACGTGCCGGGCATCGATCTCATCGTGTACGGCCATTCGCATCGCGAGCTGGCCGATACCGTCATCAACGGCGTCCTCCTAACGCAGCCCAAGAATTGGGCGACGAGCGTCTCGGTGGCGCATCTGGTGCTGCATCGCGTCGGTGCCGCCCACTGGACCGTGGCCCGCAAGTGGTCGTCGCTCGTCCCCTGCGTTAGGCACGCCGAGTCGCCGGCGATCGTCGCCGCCGTCAAGGCGGCGCAGGCCGCAACCGTGCAATACGTCGAGACGCCGATCGGCCACACGTCGGTCGCATGGCGCGGCGATTCGGCGCGCGTGCGCGACACGCCG
>DATNAM010000204.1:0-9962 GCA_035572595.1 Gemmatimonadaceae bacterium | reverse complement strand
AGATGAGCGCCGCTTTGTTGCGGCGGGCGCCCCGGACATGACGGTCCAGGCAGTTGACCGACGCGTTGAGCTTTCCATCCTCGAACCACTTGGCCCACGGCGCGTTCCACTCGAGCACTTTGGTGAATGGCTTGGACCACTCGAGCTCGCGGGCCATCTCGGCCCAGAAGGCTTCCGGATCGCGCGCGGCGCGATCGTAGACATCGCGTGACACGTTGGCGGTGCGCGAGAAGTTCGCCGGTGGCGCGAACTTTCGCGTTTCCTGGAGCAGCACATCGATGTCGGTCATGGCACGAGCGTGGTTGAAGTGAGAGTTCCGAGGTACCTTACCCGCCGCTCCGGCGGGCGTCCAGAGCGGAATCCTCTTCATAACGCGTTCCGCGCGCGAGGGCGACGCGCTACTGTTGAGTCATGATTGGTCAGACACGACTGCGGCCGTGAGGCTTGGGCCCTTGGCGTTCGGGCGCCGCGCGCGCGCATCGTGACCGCCGTGGCACGAGACGCACGGCACGCCGTGGAAGCGGACGCGCTCGTGCGCGCGTTCGGCCACCGCCGCGCCGTGAACGGCCTGTCGTTCGCGCTCGACGCCGGCGAGTGTCTGGCGGTGTTTGGGCCTAACGGAGCCGGAAAGACCACGCTCCTGCGCGTGCTCGCCGGGTTGCTTCGCCCAACGCAAGGCCGCGCCATCGTATCGGGCGTGCCGCTGCCGGGCGGACCCGAGGCGCGGCGGCGCATCGGATTCATCTCCCACGCCAGCATGCTCTACGCGGCGCTCACGGCGCGCGAGAACGTCGAGCTCGCGGCGCGATTGTTCGGCGTTCCCGATCCGCGCGCAGCCACCGCGCGCGCCCTCGACGCGATGCGGATGACGCCGCGCGCCGATACGCCGGTGCGCGCCCTGAGCCGCGGCATGCAGCAACGCGTGAGCATCGCCCGCGCGATGGTGCACGATCCGCACGTCGTGCTGCTCGACGAGCCCTTCACCGGACTCGATGCGTCGGGCGCGGCGGCGCTGTCCAATGCGTTAGGCGTGTTGCGCGGTTCGGGCGCGGCGCTGGTGCTCGTGACGCACAACCTGGACGAAGGGCTGGCACTGGCCACGCACGCGGCGATCATGACCGGCGGCGCCTTCGTGCGATACGAGCCGCGCGCGGCGATCGACCCGCGCGCCTACGCCGAGTCGTATCGCAACCTGGTGGCGCTCGATGCCTGACACGCTCGGCGCGGCGCTCCTCATTGCGCGCAAGGATCTGGCGATCGAATTCAGGACGCGCACGGCGTTCTTCTCGGCGGTGGTGTTCGCGCTGCTCGCGATCGTAATTTTCTTTTTCGCGTGGGACCCAACGGCGGTCGCCGCGTCCGATCTCGCGCCCGGCGTTTTGTGGGTGATCTTCACGTTCTCGGGACTGTTGGGCTTGCACCGGTCGTTCGGCGTGGAAATGGCCGACCGCGCGCTCGACGGATTGCTTGGCGCCCCGGTGCCCCGGCATGCGATCTATTTGGGAAAGGCAATGGCGAACCTGGTGTTCGTGCTCGCCATCGAAGTGATCGCGGTACCGGCCGTGGCGCTGTTCTACGACATGCCGTTAGGCGGCGCGAAAAGCATCGCCGCGTTGGCGGCGCTCATGATACTCGCCGCCATCGGACTGGTGGCGGTCGGAACGCTGTTCGCGGCGATGTCGGTGAACACACGGTTAGGCGAGCTCATGCTGCCGATGCTGTCGCTGCCGTTCTTCGTGCCGATCGTGATTCCGGCCGCGCAGACCACCGCGCGGCTGCTCGCGGGCCGGCCGGTGTCCGAGTCCATCGGGTGGCTCAAGATCCTCGTCGCCTTCGATTTGGTGTTCGTGGCAGCGTGTACCATGGCATTCCCCCACACGATCGAAGATTGACCTTGGCCGCGACCCACACGGGCGCCATCTTTTGCAAACACTCGTACGTCCCAACTCCTCCGCCGAATGACCGACACCGCCACGCGAAATCCTCTGGGTTCGCACGCCGCCTCGGACGCCGTCCGCCCGGCCGCGCGCGCGACGTTCGATTGGTTGTTCGTCGTGGCGGTGCTGGCGGTGATCGCGACGTTCATCCGCGCGATCTATTTCACGCCGATCGAAGCGCTGCAGGGACCGGCGCAGAAGATCTACTACGTGCACCCGCCGTCGGCGTGGGTAGCATTCCTGGCGTTCGGCATCGTCGCCATCGCGAGCTTGGGCTACCTGTGGATGAAGGACATGCGCCTCGATCGCTTGGCCGAGAGCTCGGCCGAGGTGGGCGTGGTGTTCACGACGATCACGCTCATGACGGGTTCGTTGTGGGGGAAGCCGATCTGGGGCACCTGGTGGACCTGGGATGCCCGGCTCACGTCGACGCTGTTTCTGTGGTTCATCTACGTGGGCTATCTGATCCTGCGCGGCGCCGTCGAGGACCACGGGATGCGCGCCCGCTACTCGGCTGTGTTAGGCATATTGGGGTCGCTCCTCATTCCGTTCATTCACCTGAGCGTCTATCTCTTCCGCACGCTGCACCCGATGCCGATCATCGGGAAGCCGAGCAAGCCGTCGCTGCCTAACGACATGCTGGAGACGTTCCTGCTCGCGTTCTGTTCGTTCACGCTGCTGTACGTGGCGCTGCTCCGCGCGCGCTACCGGTTGGCCACGGACCGCGCGGCGCTCGAGGCGGAGGAAGGACGATGATTCCGAACAACGCGGGCTACTATCACGCGGCCTACATCATCGTCGCCGTGGTGCACATCGCGTACGCGCTGAGCATCTGGGTGCGGCGCCGGACGGTGCGCGCCCGCCTGGACGAGGCGCGCACCGGCGGCGGCCCGCGCGCCTAGCGCGCCGGCACGCGCGGACGCACGGGCGTCCCGTTAGGCGTGACCGCCGTGGGCGGTGATGAGCTGCATCGCCGGCGCGCTCACGAACGTCGTATGCACGAACCGTTGGCCCCACGAGAGGGGCGTCACGTCGCGATACTCGCGCAACACGTCCGGTCCGTAGCCCGGATGCATCTGCTTGCGCAGCGACGCGCGCGCGTTCGGGTTCGCTCCGTGCTCGAGCAGCAACACCGTGAACGGCGCGTCGAACGGACCGCCGCGGCGGTTCATCCAGAAGTTCGGCTGCGACACCACGCTCGCGAACAGCGCGGTGTGTCCGCCGAATCCGTCGCCGTCGATGGCCGCGGGCTCGTCCACCTCCATCCCGCGCGCCAACAACCAGCGCGCGATGTCGAGCTCGTCGTAGTCGACGCACATGTGCAGGAGCGTCGTGCCGCCGAGCGGCGTCCCGTGCGTGGCGAGCACGGCGTCGTGGCAGCCGAGCTCCGGCGGGTAGATCTCCTCGAACGCGAACGTGCGCCGCAACAGCGACGGATCGCGCGCGAGATGTCGCTCGAGGAGATCGATCCGTCCGCGATGCAGCGCCATGGTTGGGGTGTCGGGCAGCTCGAGTCCGTGTGCCGCGTACAACTCGAGAATCGCGTGCTTGGCGGCGGGGTTACGGCTGTCGGTCTCGAGCACCACGTCGACCGGTGCGATGCCGCGCCCCTGGGCGTCGCGCACCGGCGCGCCGAGCTCCAGCATCAACTCCGTGCCCGGCACGCTGAGCGTGTAGGCCGGCCCGCCGAGCGCGCGGGCGTCCGGTCGCGGCGCGCCTAACCGTTGGTGGAGGCGTCGCGCCGTGTCCACGCGGCCCTGCAGCGCGGCGCGATCGACCGCGGTCTCGAGGTCGGTCGCGCCTAACTCGAGCAGGGCATCGATGATCCGGTCGCGGCCGATGTTGGCGGCGTACGACATCGGCGGTCCCCAGTTGCTCGCCGGGCGTACGAGGGCCGGTTCGTGGAGCAAGGCGGGATACTTTTGCACCAGGTCGCGTACCGCGTCCACGTCGTCGCGCCAGATGGCATCGACGAGCGCGCACGCGTGCACGAGGCGCGGCCAGCTCTGTGCGTCGTAGCTTCGCGCGAGCACGAGCTGCGCGTCGGCGAGTGTAGCCTCTGCGGGGTCGATCGCGCGCGGATGGAACTGCGCGAAATCGGCGAGCGCCGGCGGCTCGCCCTCGTGCGCCTCGCGCAGCAAATCTTTGGCCTGATGCCTCAGCTGCTCGAGGTCGGGGCGGACGGGCAGGCGACGGTTAGGCATGACGAGCCTCCTGGGTGCGCCCGTGGTCCGCCGACAGCGGGCAAAGGAGGTTCGTGGGAACCGTACCGGTATGCAGCGATCCAGGTGGACTCGGTCCTTTCCGCGGACGGGCGGCGTCCTGAACGCCGTGCTTACACCGTACTGTGCGGGAGCACGAGCGTCAAGCGATCGAGTGCGCGTCAAGCCGTGTTTCCTGGAGCCTAGCCCTTTCGATGCAGACCCAAGCCTCAGCGAGGTGAACGCGGACATGGCCGGACGCGGACGGACACGGGCTTGCGCCCTCGCGCCTCTTTCTTCCCGTTAGGAACGACTCGCGTCGCGACGGGTGTAGGTCTCTGGATGCGCGGCGTCTTTGACGCCGGCGCTCCCGTCATTCGGACCGCAGGCTGGTGAGCGGATCCACACGCGTGGCTCGTCGCGCGGGCAAAATGCAGGCGGCCGTCACGACGGCCAGCGAGCCCGCGGCGACCAGGGCATAGGTGGCGGCGTCGAGCGGCCCCACGCCGTAGAGCGTCCCGGCGAGCACCCGCGCGCCGGCCACCGCGCCGCCGATGCCCAACGCAACGCCGAGCAGCGACCACCCGATGCCGCGGCGCGCCACCAGCGCCAGCACGCTGCGCGGCGAGGCGCCCAACGCCAGGCGCACGCCGAACTCGCGCGTGCGCGTGGACACTTCGTACGAGAGCACGCCGTAGATGCCCAACGTGGCCAGCACGAGCGCGAGCCCGGCGAAGCTCGCGGCCAACCCGAGCGCGAAGCGCCGTGCGGCGAGGCTCGACCCCACGACGTTCTCCATGGGCTCGATGTTCCCCAGCGGCAGCGCGGGGTCGCCATCCTTCACCGCCCGCCGCAGCGCGGCAACCGCTTCGCGGGAGTCCGCGGTGCGCATCACGATGGAAAGGGTGTGATCCCACGCCTGCTGCGCGTGGTCGACGAGAATCGTGGGAGGCGACGGCAGGTCGAGGCCATCGCTCCGCACATCGCCCACCACGCCGACGATGGTCATCCACTCGCTATTCGGGTTAGGCCCGATGCGAATGCGTCTCCCCACGGCATCGCCCTTGGGGAAAAAGCGCCGGGCTGCGGTTTCGTTGATCAGCACGTGCTTGGGGCCATCCGGTGTGTCGGACGCGTCGAATCGCCGGCCGGCGAGCAGCGGAATGCCCATGGCCTCGAGATATCGGCCGCGGATGGCGACGTAGGCCATGTCGGGCAGCCGTGTTTCATCCACCGGCTGCCCTTCGATGCGCAGCGACGTGTTCACCGATCCTTGCGTCGGGAGCACGGTGATCGCACCGGCAGCGACGACGCCCGGCGCGTGCGCGAGCCCGCCTAACACAGCATCGTAGAACCCGTTGACCATCGCGGCCGAGTCGTACCGCGGACCACTGACGCGCAGTTGCGCGGTGACCACGTGGTCGGGCTCGAATCCGAGGCGCACCCGCGTGAGCTCGGAGAAGCTCCGGATGAGGAGGCCGGCGCCGACGAGGAGCATCACCGCGAGCGCGACCTGCGCCGTGACTAACGCGCGCCGGACTACGGCCCCGCTCGGCGTCGCGTTCGACCCGCGGCCGCCTTCCTTGAGTGCGTCGTTCACGCCGGCGCGCATCGCGTGCAGTGCCGGCACGAGCCCGAACACCGCGCCGGCCATCACCGACACCAGCAGACTGAACGACAGCACCTGCCAGTCGACGCCCACCGGGAACATCGGCGGCAGCGCCCTCGGATTGATCGCCAGGAGCGCGCGGGTGGCGGCGATCGCGAGGCCCACGCCTAACGCACCGCCGGCGAGCGCCAGCAGCACCGATTCGGTGAGCAGCTGCCGCAGCAGCCGGCCGCGGCCGGCGCCGAGCGCCGACCGGAGCGCGAGCTCGTGGCGGCGGCCGATCGTCCGCGACAGCGTCAGATTCATGAGATTGGCGCACGCGATGAGCAGCACCATCGCCGCGGCGGCCTGCAGCAGGAGCAGCGGCGTCCGGAGGTTGCGGTCGGCCAGCTCGTGCAGCGGGCTCACGATGGCGACGCGGCCGCTGTCGGCGTGAGGGTATCGCGCGGCGAGTCGCCGCGCGACGAGGGCCAAGTCCGCGCGGCCGGCCTTCCGCGTCACACCCGGGCGCAATCGTCCCAGGACTCTCAACCAGTGCTGGTTGCGGGTGATGTCGGCGTGCGCGAGATCGTCCCGCAGATCGAGCGGCAGCCACACGTCTTCATTGCGATCGAGCACGAAGCCGCGCGGCATCACGCCGATGACGTCCGACGAGCGGCCATTGAGCACGAGACGTCGTCCGACGGCGTGCGGGTCGGCGCCGAGCGCGCGCTGCCAGAATCCGTACGAGATGATCACGCTCGCGCTGTCGCCCGACACGTCATCCTCGGGGCTGAACGTGCGGCCCAACATCGGCCTAACGCCAAGCACGCGAAACAGGTGCGAGTCGGCCGGAATGCCGGTGAGCGTGGTCGGGTCCGCGCCGTCGGGCTGCCACACGACGGGTCCCATTGCGGTGGAATACGCGCCCAGGTCGGTGAAGGCGCGCTGCTGCGTACGGAAATCGACATAGTCGGGCGGCGACATCGGCTGGCGCCCGTCGGGATGGAACGGCCACGTCAACGACGTGACGACGAGCCGTCCCGGATCCGCGTACGGCAGCGGACGCAGCAGCACCGCGCGTACGACGCCGAAGATGGCCGTATTGGCGCCGATAGCTAGCGCGAGCGTGAGCAGCGACACGGCGGCGAACGTGGGCGAGCGGCGCAACGTGCGCCACGCGTACCGCGCATCCTGGCGCCATTCCGTTAGGCGATCGGCCGCGCGGACGGCGCGGTCGCCGCGCGCGTCGGCGGCCCGGCAATACGCCCGCGTGCCTTCGAGGTCGCCGAACTCGGCGCTCGCGGCGCGGTGCGCCGCCTCCGGATCCATGCCGCGCGCGATCAACTCGCGCACGCGCATTTCGAGGTGAAAGCCTAACTCCGTGTCGACATCGCGGGCGATGTCGGCGCGTGAGCGCCACGGGAATCGGAAGGAGCGGACCGGCGTGCGTGCCATGGAACGCGTCTCCTCAGGCGGGCTTGAGCACTTTCGTCACCGCGTCGGCGTACGTCTTCCACACCGCCGACTCGGCGCGGAGTCGCGCGCGGCCGGCGGTGGTGAGCGTGTAGTACTTGGCCTTGCGATTGTTCTCCGAGAGACCCCACGAGGCCGACACGAGACGATGTTCCTCGAGTCGGTGGAGCGCCTGGTACAGCGCCGCGCCGTCCACGGCCAGCACACCGCTGCTGCGGTTGTCGAGCCAGCGCGAGATGGCGTAGCCGTGCATCGGCTCCCACGCCAGCGCGCGCAGGATGAGAATGTCGACGGTGCCTTGCAACAGCTCGGAGGGCGTACGGGCCATTGGGTCTCTTCCAGTCACCAGGTGACTGGAAGAGTCGTTGTCGCCGGCGCGCCTGTCAAGGGCTCGCGTTCACGGCGAATCGGTTCGAGGCGATACGATCCTACTCGCTTGGTGGCTTCGTCTCGGTTGTTCGAGAGGGCGAGCTATGCGGCGCTTGATGCGCTCCTCCGTAACGTTGTCAAAGGATAACGACGAGGAAACAGCGGATGAGAAGCTCGCTAACGGAGCGCATTCAAATTCAACGCGCATCCCCCATTGGGTCCTGCCGCGCGCGTGTGCGATGCACCATCCATCGCGCAGATGCGATCCTCCCCGTTCTTGGTTTCCTCGTAGTCATCCTTTGAAAGCGTTTACAGAGGGCCCACCAGGCGCCGCGCAGGTCGCCCTACTCGGACAAATCGAGAGGAACCCACACGCCGCGGCCAGTGACGCGGCGAGCGCACGCATGACGGTGGCACAAGAACGGACGCGAATGTAAGATTCGGGGTCGCGCACCAGGGCGCACCCCGTCCGCGGAAAGGGATCGTCCCGCCTGGAGTGTTGGACAAGAGACCCGTTACCTCTTTCATGCCCGGCTTCGGCGGACACTCGGGCGTCTCGTGAAGGAGGTCGTATGTCCGAACTACCCCCATCCCCAGATCTGTCGTACGAGCGGAAGCACGCCAAGGCGCTGCTCCGCGACTGTCGCGCCGGCAACGCCGATGCGATCGCGCGCGTGGCCGCGCATCTGCCGCGTCTCGTCGACACGGTGCACGCGCTCAAATTGGCCGACGCGCAATTGGTGATCGCGCGCGAGCGCGGCTTCGAGAGTTGGGCCAAGCTCAAGGCGCACATCGATGCGGCGCTGCCGGCCGATCAGCAGATGGACGCGCTGCTGGCGGCGGTCGAGACCGGCCGGCCCGGCATCGTGACGCGCCTGCTCGGGCACCATCCCGACCTGCCTAACCGGAACCTGTTCGCGGCCGCGGCCGCCGGCGATGCCGACGCGGTCGCGCGCCACATCGCGGCCGAGCCGGCCGCGGTGCTGGCGACGCACGGCACGCACGCCTGGCCGCCGCTTGCGTATCTGTGCGCGGCGCGCGTCTACCGGACGAGCGCGCGCCGCGCGGCGTCGGTGCTGCGCGCCGCCGAGCTCCTGCTCGCGGCCGGCGCGAGTCCCAACAGCCACAGCCTCTACTTCGAGAGTCCCCAGAAGCCGGTGCCGATCTCGGTGCTCTACCACGCGTGCATGAGCGACAACGTTCCGTTAGTCACGTTGCTGCTGGACCGCGGCGCGAACACCCAGGACGGCGAATCGATCTACCACGCGGCGCAGCTCGATCGCCGCGCGTGCCTCGAGGCGCTGCTGGCGCACGGCGCCGACCTCTCGTCGGCCCAGAGTCCGTACGGCAACACGCCGCTCTACTTTCTCGTTGGGCATCACGATGACGAGGGCGGCCGCGCGCTCTGGTTCAAGGGACTCGCGTGGCTGTTGGAGCACGGCGCCGATCCGAACGTGGCGAGCTCTCACCAGCAGGAGACGCCGCTCCACGGCATCGCCGCGAGCGCGCCCAAGATGGCGACGGCGCGCGCGCTCCTCGCCCACGGGGCCGACCCGACCCTGCCGCGCGGCGACGGCCGCACGGCGTACGCCATCGCGGTGCGACACGGCAACACCGAGCTCGCGGCGCTCTTGCGCGAGCACGGCGCCGATGCCGAGGCGTTGGCCCCGGAAGACGAGCTCTTCGGCGCGTGCTTCGACGGCGACGCCGCGCGCGCGCGCGCGGTGCTCGCGGCGCACGCCGAGCTCGGCGCGGCGATCGCCGTGAACGGCGGCGGGGCGCTGTCGGACGCGGTCGCGCACGACAATCCGGCGGCGATCCGCGTGCTCCTCGAGGTCGGCGCGTCGTTAGGCGGCGAGGCGGCGGGCCGCGGTACGGCGCTCCACCTCGCCGCGTGGACCGGCAAGCTCGAGATGGTGCGTCGGCTGCTCGAGTTAGGCGCGCCGCTCGAGGTGCGCGACTCGCAGTTCGGCGGGTCGCCGCTGGGTTGGGCGATCCACGGATCGGGCCAGCACCGCGGACACGACGCGACGTACATCGCGATCGTCGACGCGCTGCTGGCGGCCGGCGCCAGCCGCCAGTCGCCGGTCAACAAGTGGGGCACGCCGCCCGAGGAGTCGGCCAGCCCCGGGGTGGCCAAGTACCTGGCGACGATCGGATTCGTTCCGCGGCGCCGCGCCGCTTCGGCCCAACAGACTAACGGGCTAACGGACTAACGGCGGTAGATCACGCCGTTCTTCATCACGAATCGAACCCGGCTCACGGCCGAGATGTCTTGCGTGGGATCGCCTTGCACCGCCACGATGTCGGCCTTGAGCCCGGGAACGAGTCGCCCGATTTCCTTGTCCATGCGCAGGATCTTGGCGTCCACCGCCGTCGCCGCGAGCAGCG
>DATNAM010000203.1:0-3540 GCA_035572595.1 Gemmatimonadaceae bacterium | reverse complement strand
AGATGAGCGCTCCGCCTAACAGAAACAACGAGCCGATGGTGATCGTCCGCCACCGCCCCGGCCGCGTATACGCCCAACGGGACACGGCCGACGCGTGCTCGAGCGACTCTTCATCCCTGGGCGGAAAGCGCCACAGGATGGCGAGGTACACGATGTACATCGCGATCAGCACCGCCGCGTCGACGATGTCGAGCGCCGACTTGTGCCAGATCCACACGAAATAGAGAAGCGGCGGCACGGTGGCCATCACTTCGACCGCGTGCTCATCGTGCAGATGGATCGGCTCGAGCGCGCGACCGGTCCGCCGCCTGCCCAACGCAGACACGAAATAGATGAGCGGCCACCCCACGCCCACGAGCAGTCGCACCGCGCCGGTGAAATTCGCGATCGCGAGGTGCGATCGACATCCGGCCGGCGGCGCGGTCACGAAGCAGGTCACCGGATCGTGTCCGGCCTGCCACGCGATCACCGCTTCGACGGCTAACTCGGGGAGTGTTTGGATCCACGCCAGGATGGCGAGGGCGAGGCCTTGCGCGATGAGAAACTGCGCGGCTTCCGCTGCCCACGCGACCAGGAACGCGCTGAGCAGCATGCTCGGGAATGTCCACGCTGCCGACCACGCTGCACTACTGACGGTCGCCGCCGTCGCCAGAGCGACCTTGACTTTCAACCGCCGCCGTCCGTATTAAAAGAAATGCCTCGCTCGCGGGGCGGTTTCATTTGCGGAACATAGAAGCGCGGCGCCGTCGACTCAAGCGGTCCCAAGGGAACCCATGGTCGGCGCGCCGCGTTCGTTCGACGCATCCCCTCATCCTTCTTCATGCCACGAGTCATCGTTACCCGCCGTCTCAACTTCAACGCGGCCCATCGTCTGCACAATCCGGAACTGAGCGACGCGGAGAACAAGTCGCTTTTCGGACCATGCAACAACGCCAACTGGCACGGCCACAATTATCGCCTCGATGTGTCGGTCACCGGCGACATCGACGCCAAGTCGGGCTACGTGATGGACCTCAAGAAGCTGCGCGACGTGGTCGAGCAGCATCTCGTCGACAAGATGGATCACCGCAACTTGAACATCGACGTCGATTTCATGCAGGGCATCAATCCCACGGCCGAGAATCTCGTCGTCGCGTGTTGGAACGTGCTCGCGCCGGTGGTGCGTCCGGCGATGCTCACGCGCCTGCGTCTCTGGGAGACCGACAACAACTATGTCGAATACGAAGGACGGTAAGGCGGACGCGGTGAGTGCCGAGGCCACAGTGCGCGCGGCGAGCCGCATGCATCTCGAGGCGGACGACGATCACGTGCCCGAGCACGCTCCCGAATTCGAATCGGTGGTGCACCGGATGCTCGAGCTGATCGGCGAGGATCCGGATCGCGAGGGTCTGCTCAAGACGCCGCTCCGCGTGGCGAAATCGCTCACGTGGCTCACGCGCGGCTACGAGATGGACGTGCACGACGTGGTGAACGACGCCGTGTTCGAGGAGCCGCATTCGAGCATGGTGATGGTGCGCGACATCGAGCTCTACTCGTTGTGCGAGCACCACATGCTGCCGTTCTTCGGGAAGGCGCACATCGCGTACATCCCCGACAACAAGATCGTGGGGTTGTCCAAGCTGCCGCGCATCGTCGAAGTGTTCGCGCGCCGGCTGCAGGTGCAGGAACGCCTAACGGAAGAGATCGCCACCGCGATCCAGGACGTGTTGAACCCGAAGGGCGTGGGCGTGGTGATCGAGGCCTATCACCTCTGCATGATGATGCGCGGCGTCCAGAAGCAGAACTCGCAGACGGTCACCTCGGCGGTGCGGGGCATTTTCCGCAACGACGCGCGGACGCGAGAAGAGTTCCTGTACCTGGCGCACGGCCACACGCCGACCGTCCGGTGACCGCGGGCCAGCCGCCCGCGCCGGCGGACCAGGCCGGCGCGGCGCTCACGGGGCGCGGCGCGGTGGTGACCGGGGCATCGCGCGGCATCGGACTCGCGATCGCGCGCCGGCTCGCGGCCGGCGGCGCGCGCGTGGCGATGATCGCGCGCGGCGCCGAGACGTTGGCCCAACGGGCGGCAGAGTTAGGCGGAGCGGCGCTCCCCATCCCGTGCGACGTGGCCGACCCGGTGGCGGTCGGGCGCGCGATGCAGGTCGTCACGCTCACCTTCGGCGGCGCGCCCGACATCCTCATCAACAACGCCGGCATCTTCCACCCGCGGCCCGTGGCCGACATCACGCCCGAGGACTTCGCGGCGTCGATCGCGGTCAACTTGAACGCCGCCTTTTATCTCGTGCACGCGGTCGTGCGCGCGATGCGCACGCGCGGTCGCGGCGACATCGTGACCGTGGGCTCGGTGGCCGACCGCACGGCGTTCGCGGGCAACGGCTCGTACTCGCCGGGTAAGTTCGGCGCGCGCGCGCTGCACGAGGTGGTGCGCGAGGAGCTCCGCGGCACGGGCGTCCGCGCGACGCTGGTCTCGCCGGGCCCGACGGACACGGAGATCTGGGGCGACCTCGCGGGCACGGGCCGGTTCCCGCCGCGCGAGGCGATGCTGAGCGCCGACGCGGTCGCCGACGCGGTGCTCTACGCCCTCACGCGCCCGCCCGCCGTCAATATCGACGAGCTCCGCCTCTCGTCGGCCTAACGGAAACGAGGGACGGTGTTCATCGAAGTGGTGGATGCGTTCCGCTGCACGCGCGACCACGAGGTCACGTGGCTCGTGGCGTCGGCCGACCGTCTCGAGGACCGCGACATCATCACGGGAGCGCTGGGCTGTCCGGTCTGCGGCGCCCGCTACCCGATCGTCGATGGCGTCGCCGACTTTCGCGACTTGGCCGACCGCCAGCCCACGACCGCGGCGCCGCCGGCGCCGGATCTCGGCGAGCGCGCCGTGCGCGCCGCCGCGCTCTTAGGTCTAACGGAACCCGGAGGGATGGTGGTGCTCGCCGGCACCTGGGGTGCCGCGGCGCACGAAGTGAGCGCGCTCGTCGAGGGCATCCACGTGCTCGCCATCAATCCGCCCGGCCTCGTCGCCGGCGGATTCGGCGTGTCGGTCGCCCTCGCCGGCAGGACGCTGCCCCTGAGACCGGAGTCCGTGCGCGGCGTGGCGTTGGATGCCGCGC
The DNA here is from genome assembly GCA_035572595.1 of Gemmatimonadaceae bacterium. Classification (GTDB taxonomy): domain Bacteria; phylum Gemmatimonadota; class Gemmatimonadetes; order Gemmatimonadales; family Gemmatimonadaceae; genus JADGGM01. Next base: position 427 of record DATNAM010000203.1, on the reverse strand, counting down.
ATGCCGACGGCCCGTTCCTCGAGAGCAGCGCCGCGGCCCTCAAGGCCGCCGGACGGCTCCTCGCGCCGGTGCACGCGCCGCTTCCCGCCGGCGTGCTCGAGCGCGCGCGCGACGCCCGCGACTGGTTAGGCGAAAAACACACGCTCACCGCGCTCGCCAGAGCCGCCGCGCCTTCGCGTTAGGCGAGCGGCCGCGGCGGCGCGGCTGCGGCGCGCGTGCTCACCCGTGCTCGTGGTGCTCGCCCTCGTGCTCGGCGTACAGTTGGTCGATCGCCGCCTTGTACCGTTTGTCGATCACCCGCCGCCGTACCTTGAGCGTCGGCGTGAGCTCGCCCGAGTCCAGCGAAAAATCCCGATCGATGAGCACCACGTGCTTCGGCGTCTCGAAGCTCGCCAGCCCGCTGAGCTTGCCCAACACTTCCTTCTCC
>DATNAM010000202.1:0-5718 GCA_035572595.1 Gemmatimonadaceae bacterium | reverse complement strand
GATCTCGTTGTCCTGCACGTGCAGCTCGAGCGTGCAGCCCACGCCACAGTACGGACAGATGGTGTCCACGTGCGTCTGCTTCGACTCGTCCCACGTGCCGGCCTCGCGGCGGTCGTGCTCGCTCTTGAACATGAGCGCGCCAGTCGGGCACACGGCGATGCAGTTGCCGCAATACACGCACGCCGACTCGGGCAGCTCCACCGCGAACTCGGTCGAGATGCGCGCATCGAATCCGCGGCCGGCGACGGCGATCGCGAACGTGTTCTGAAAGTCGGTGCCGCACGCTTCGACGCACTTGTAGCACAAAATGCACTTGCCGTAGTCGCGCACGTAGAGGTCGTTGTCGACCTTCACCGGCTGGCCGACCGTGGCCGCGTAGTCTGCGTTAGGCGGCTGGTGATGCCCGGTGGGCAGCGCGTCGCGCTCCCCGGCCGGCGCATCGGGCGCGGGCGGCCCGTAGCGATCCGGGTTGGCGTCGTACGATTCCAGCCATCCCGCCGCGTCGGGCGTGGTCGACAAGTCCACCGACGACGCGAGGAACTCGAGTACCATCTTGCGGCTGTGGCGCACGCGCTCGCTGTTGGTTGATACCACCATGTCGGCCTCGACTTTGCGCGAGCACGCGGGCACGAGCACGCGCGAGTTCTGCACCTCGACCACGCACACGCGGCACGCGTTCACCGGGTGCAAGGTTTCGAGATAGCACAACGTCGGGATCTCCGTGCCTAACGTGCTGCAGGCATCGAGGATGGTGGTGCCCTCGGGCACCTTCACCTTCTGCCCGTCGATCGTCAGCTCGACGGTGCGCTTGGGTCGCGAAATCTCCACCAAATGAGTCATGGCGCCGTCCGTCCATCGAAGAGGCCGCAGCGCTTGATCGCCGACTCCACCGCGCTGTAGGCGGTCTGGCCGAGTCCGCAGATCGAGGCGTCTTTCATGGCGACGCCGATGTCCTCGAGCAGCGCGAGCTCGTCGGCCACGCTGCCGCGCGGCTTCTTCACCGCCAGCCGGTGCAGCGCTTCCTCCTGGCGCACCGTGCCGACCCGGCAGGGCACGCACTGGCCGCACGATTCGTCGCGGAAGAACGCGGCGATGCGGCGCAGCACGTCGGTCATGTCGGCGGTGTCATCGAACACCATGATGACGCCCGAGCCCAACGTCGCCTTGGCGGCGCGCGCGCCCTCGAAGGTGAGCGGGATGTCGAGCTCGTCGGGGCGGATGAAGAGGCCGGCGGCACCGCCTAACAGAATGCACTGGGCCGTCCGGCCGGGCGTAACGCCGCCCGCCATGGCGAGCAACTCGCGCAGCGTGGCACCGAACGTCACCTCGTACACCCCGGGCTTCACCACCGACCCGCACAGGCAGAACAGCTTGGACCCGGCGGACTGGCTTGTGCCTAACGCAGCAAACGCCGGCCCGCCCTCGAGCAGGATGAACGGAACGTTGGCCAGCGTCTCGACGTTGTTGATGACGGTGGGCTTTCCGAACAGGCCGGACTGCACCGGAAACGGCGGCTTGTTGCGCGGCTCGCCGCGGAATCCCTCGATCGAATTGAAGACCGCGGTCTCTTCGCCACAGATGTACGCGCCGGCGCCTTTCCGCACCTCGATGTCGAACCGGAACGGCTGACCCAGGATCGTGTCGCCGAGGTAGCCGCGCGCGCGCGCCTGGTCGATGGCGTTCTGCATGCGCGCGATCGCCAACGGGTATTCGCCGCGAATGTACACGAATCCCTTTTCGCACGCGGTGGCGTAGGCGGCGATCGTCATCGCTTCGACGATCGCGAACGGATCGCCCTCCATGAGCACGCGGTCCTTGAACGTGCCCGGCTCCGACTCGTCGGCGTTGCAGATGAGGTAGTGCGGGCGCTCCGGTTGGCGCGCCACCGCATCCCATTTGCGGCCGGCCGGGAACGCGGCGCCGCCGCGGCCTAACAGCTTGGAATCGAGCACCTCGCGGATCACGCCTTCGCGGCCGAGCTCGAACGCGCGCCGCAGCGCGAGATACCCGTCGGCGGCGCGGTAGGCATCGAGATCGGTGGGGTCCGCCACGCCGATGCGCTTGAGCAGCCGAAGTCCGGCCTGGCCGCGCTGCGGCAACGGGATGCGCGTCGTGTCGCGGTCGTCCTCGCGACCCTCGAGCAGCGCCAGCGCGCGCTCGGGCGTCAGGCCGCCCACGAGACGCTCGATGGGCTCGGGCCCCGCCACGGTGAGCAGGGCGGCGGGCGCCTCGTCGCACATGCCGAGGCACGGGCTCGAGAGCCACACGACATCGTCGTCGGCAATGGTCACGCGACCGTCGCCTAAAGCGTGCGGGTGCATCTCGCCGTGCGTCGCTTGGAGCGCGTCGATCACGGCGCGCGCGCCGCGCGTGCGGCAGCAGATGTCATCGCACACGTGCACCACGCGTTTGGGGCGCGGCGTCGTCGCGAGCAGCGCGTAGAACGTCGCGACGCCCCAGGCGTCGGCCGGCGGCACGTCGAGTCGCGCGCAGAGGTAGTTGATGGCGCCCTCGCTGATCCAGCCGACGCGGGACTGCACGGCGTGCAGCGTGGGAAGGAGCTCGTGCCGGCGGGCACGCGCCGTCTGCCCGCCGAATGCCACGTGCGCGTCCCGCGACGCAACCCGTTCGCCGCCGTCCCAGCCCGAGGCCGGGGGACCGAGCTGTGCGTCGATCGCTTCGCGTTCCTCGTCCGTTGGTCCGACGTCGAGCAGTTTGAGGTCCATTAGTCGCCTAACACAGGGTCCGAGTGCCGGTGCGCCGCCTCGGAGCGGGCCTCATCGGGCGCGCGCACCGGTTCGACCTTCACCGCGCACGCCTTGAACTCGGCCGTTCCGGACGCGGGGTCGGTGGCGTCGATGGTGAGCAAGTTGACGCGCACCTCATCCTGGAAATGGAGCGTCATGAACACGAGCCCGGCGCGCAGTCCGGTGTCGATGCGCGCCGGCGCGACGATGCTGCCGCGGCGCGACGTGACGCGCACGAGGTCACCGGTGCGGATGTCGAGCCGTTGGGCATCTTCGGGCGACATGTCCAACGTTTCGCCCCGCCGGAGCGGCGACGTGTAGCCGGCCGTCTGCACGCCGGTGTTGTACGAATCGAGGCGCCGCCCCGTGGTGAGCGTGAAGGTATACTCGTCGTCGGGCATCTCCACCGGCGGATCGTACTCGGTGAGCGAGAACGCGGCTAACGGACCGCCCACCGGCTCGGCCCACAGGCGGGCGTGCAGGAATTGCGCGCCGGGGTCCTGCTCGTTCGGACACGGCCACTGGATCCCGTCGAGCGCCTCGAGGCGCTCGAACGACATCCCGCCGAACATATCGGGCGCCAGCGTGCGGACTTCCTCCCACACCTGCTCTGCGTTAGGCGTGCCCCAGTCGTGGCCCATCCGGCGCGCCACTTGGGAAATGATCCACAGCTCATCGCGCGCGTCGCCGGGCGGCTCGAGCGCTTTGCGCACCCGCTGCACGCGCCGCTCGCTGTTGGTCACCGTGCCTTCGGCCTCGCACCAACTGGCCGTCGCCGGGAGCACTACGTGTGCAAGCTGGGCCGTCTTGGTGAGGAAGATGTCCTGCACCACCAGGTGATCGAGCTCGCTGAACACCTTCTCGGCGTGATGCTGGTCGGCTTCCGACTGTGCCGGGTTCTCGCCGATCACGAACAACGACGTGAGCTCGCCGCGGTCCATCGCCGACATCATCTCGGTGACCGTCCAGCCGTAGTTAGGCGGGAGGGTGGTGTTCCAGGCGCGATCGAAGCGGGCGCGGATCTGCGGATCGAGAATGTCCTGGAACCCCACCAGCCGATTCGGTATCGCGCCCATGTCGCCGCCGCCCTGCACGTTGTTCTGGCCGCGCAGCGGATTGAGACCGGAGCCGTAGCGTCCGACGTGCCCGGTGACAAGCGAGAGATTGATCAACGCCAGGACGTTGTCCGTCGCATTGTGGTGTTCGGTGATGCCTAACGTCCAACAGATGATCGCGCGGTCCGCCCGCGCGTACGTGTGCGCGGCTTCGCGAATGACCTCGGCCGGCACGCCGGTGATGCGTTGGGCAACGTCGAGCGTGTACGACTCGACGAGATTCCGATATGCCTCGAATCCGGTGGTGGCGCGCTCGATGAATTCGGTGTTCGCCAGGCCCGCGTGAATGATCTCGCGCGCCATGGCGTTGGCGAGCGCGATGTCTCCTCCGACGTTCAGGCCCATCCACACGTCGGCCCATTGCGCCGACGAGGTGCGACGTGGGTCGACGACATATAATCGCGTCCCGCGGTTAATGCCTTTCAGGACGTGATGAAAGAAAATCGGATGGTTCTCGCGGGCGTTCGCTCCCCACAGAAAGATCACATCGGTTTCTTCGATCTCCCTGTACGAGCTCGTGCCCCCGCCCGCTCCAAAGATCGTCGCCAGACCGACGACGCTCGGAGCGTGTCAGGTCCGATTACAACTGTCGACGTTGTGCGTGCCGAACGCCACCCGGGCCAGCTTCTGCGCCAAGAAGTTCATCTCGTTGGTCGACTTGGAGCAGCTGAAGATGCCCAGTGTGTTAGGCCCGTGCGCGGCGATGTTGCGGCGGAACCCTTGGGCGGCGCGGTCGAGCGCTTCGTCCCATGACGCGGGCCGGAGCGCGCCGTTCTCGCGCACCAACGGTTGGGTCAGCCGCGAATAGCCGAGCTCGGTACTGCCGTTGCCTCGCATACTCCTCCGTACTTGGAAGAAGGCGAAAAAGGCGATTCCCCTGCTTATGAAATGAATCGCACGTGGCAACAGACATTTCAAGGCGAAAAGAGGCCTTGGACGGGTCTTTCGAGGGGTCAGCCGACGGTCCCGAAGCAGGCCGCTATACAATTGATGGACAGGAGCAGGCTGGGCAGCCACCGATCCTTGTCCTCGGCCTCGCGCACCCGGCGCAGCAGGTCGATTTGCTGGTCGTGCGCCCGATCGAGAAGCGGGACTCGCCGCGCGAACCGCCGGCGGAACTGCGGAAAGCGGTCGGCAAGCCGCGATTCGCCCGTGATCCGGAGCAGGGTTTCGGCGGTGCGGTCGTATTCGGCGCGCACGAGGTCGAGAATCGCGCTCCCGGCCTCTCCGTTAGGCACGAGCGCCGCATACGCGGCGGCGATGGCGAGGTCCACCTGCACGAGCGTCTTTTCCGACTCGTCGATGACGAGACGGAACACCGGCGACTCCGCGAACATCCGCCGCAGGAGCGATTCGCCCCGCGGGCCGCGGATGGTGAGGAATGCGTCGAGCGCGCTGCCCACGCCGTACCAACCGGGAATCAGATGCCGGCTCTGCGTCCACGCAAAGACCCACGGGATCGCGCGCAGATCGCCCAGACCGCGCGTCTCCGAGCGACGCGCCGGACGGGAGCCGAAGTTGAGCAACCCCATCTCATCGACCGGCGTGGCCGCGCCGAAGTACTCGAGAAAATGCGGATGGTGTACCAGCGCGCGGTATGCGGCGTGTCCGGCGCCCGACAGCGCCTCCATTGCGTCGTCGGCTCCGGGCACCGGCGCCGAGGGTGCCGCCGGCAGCGAATATTCCAAGACGCTCGACGCCAGCAGCTCGAGCTGGTACGCCGCCGCATCGCCGTACGCGTACTTGAAGGACACGACTTCGCCCTGTTCCGTTAGGCGGAGGCGTCCGCCGATGGTATCGGGCGGTTGGGCCGCGATCGCGCGGTGCGTCGGCGCGCCGCCGCGGCTCACCGAGCC
>DATNAM010000201.1:0-6578 GCA_035572595.1 Gemmatimonadaceae bacterium | reverse complement strand
GTAGAGCGGAATCTTGTTGATGTCCTCCACCAGCACATCGTGCCCGGCCTTGGCCAGATGCTTCGTATAGTACCGGCGCGCCATGAACTGAAACGTGTACCGCGTGCCGACGCGATGGACTTGGATGCCATCGAGCGTGGTACGCGGCGCGCATCCCGTCCAGCCGCTGCACAGTAGCGTCACCTCGTGCCCGCGCGCGGCGAGCCGGCCGAAGATCTCGTGCAGGTGCGTCTCGGCCCCGCCGGCCTGCGGGTTCTCGCGATCCTGCCAGTTGACGAGGAGCAGGCGCAGGGGCGGCGGCGCGGGCGCGCTCGTCACAGTTTGCCTAACCGACGGGCCAGCGCGTCGAGCACGCCGTTCACGAATCGCGCGCTGCCCTCCCCGGCGAATCGCTCCGCGAGCCTAACGGATTCCTGCACCACCACCCGCGGCGGCGCGTCGCCTAACCGGAGCTCCGCGGCGCCCAGCCGGAGGATCGACCGCTCCACCGCGCCCAGCCGCTCCAGCCGCCAGTTGGTGGTCACGTCCGCCAGATCGGCGCGTATCGCGCGCTCGTCGGCAGTGACGGCGCGGATGAGCCGCCACGCACGCTCGCGCACCGGAGGCGAGATCGCAAGGTCGTCCCACACCCGCTCGGCGACGCGCGGCAGCGCCGCATTGCCCTCATCCCCCGCACCGCGCACATCCCACGCGTACAACGCCTGGAGCGCCCGCGCACGGGCGCGCGTTTCAAGCCTCATCCGCCACGTTCAACCGGTCGAGCAGGTTCGCCATCTCGAGCGCCGCGATCGCGGCATCCCATCCCTTGTTCCCATGTGCCCCGCCGGCGCGCGCCGCCGCCTGCTCCATCGTGTCGCACGTCAGCACGCCTAACGTAACCGGCGTGTCGAACTCCGATCCGGCCGACGCCAGCCCGCGCGTCGACTCGCCCGCCACCACGTCGAAGTGCGGCGTCTCGCCGCGGATCACCGCGCCCAACGCCACCAGCGCGTGATACCGCTCCGACGCCAAGAGAGCGCGCGCGGCGGCGGGCAATTCCCACGCGCCCGGCACCCACACGACATCGATGTCGTCGTATGCCACGCCGTGGCGGGTGAGCGCGTCCATGGCGCCATCCACCAGACGCTGCGTGATGGCTTCGTTGAACCGGCTGACCACCACGGCAATGCGGCGGCCCTGTCCGTCTGGAGATCCGGCGAATTCGGGCATCAGTGCGCGAGCAGGTGTCCGAGCTTTGCCTGCTTGGTGTCGAGATAGTCGCGATTCTCGTCGGTCTTGGGCGCGCGGATGGGCACGCGGTCGTCCACCGTTAGGCCGTAGCCCTCGAGCCCCACCAGCTTGCGCGGATTGTTGGTGAGCGGCCGGATCGACTTGAGCCCCAGGTCGAGCAGAATCTGCGCGCCAATTCCGTAGTTGCGGAGATCGGGCTTGAACCCCAGCCGCTCGTTCGCCTCCACGGTATCGGCGCCGCCATCCTGCAGCTCGTACGCCTTGAGCTTGTTGAGCAATCCGATCCCCCGCCCTTCCTGATCCAGATACACCACCACCCCGCGCCCTTCCTCGGCAATCATCTGCATGGCCGCCTGCAACTGCCAGCCGCAGTCGCAGCGCAGCGAGCCGAACACGTCGCCCGTTAGGCACTTGGAGTGCATGCGCGTGAGCACGTGCTCGCCGTCCTTCACGTCGCCGAACACCAGCGCCACGTGCTCGTGCTGGTCGACGTCGTTGTGATAGCCGATGATGCGCCAGTCGCCCCACTCGGTGGGCAGCCGCGCCTCGGCCACCCGATGCACCAGCCGCTCGTTCTTGAGCCGGTGCGCCACCACCTCGGCGACCGTTATGAACGTTAGGCCATGGAGCTCGGCGAACTGCTCGAGCTCGGGACGGCGCGCGGGCTGCCCATCTTCGTCGCGCAGGATCTCGCAGATCACGCCGGCCGGATACAATCCGGCGCGACGCGCCAGATCGATGGCCGCCTCGGTATGCCCAACGCGCTCCAGCACGCCGCCGCCCCGCGCGCGCAGCGGCTGGACGTGCCCGCCGTACCGCAGGTCGCCCGGCACCGCCGCCGGATCCACCGCTACTTGAATAGTGCGCGCCCGATCCTGCGCCGAAATGCCCGTGGTGATGCCGAACCGCGGCGCCGCGTCGATGCTCTGCGTGTACGCCGTGCGATACGCATCGATGTTGTTCTCGCTGACCAACGTTAGGCCCAGCTGGTCGCAGCGCGCGCCGGTGAGCGCCAGGCAGATGAGCCCGCTCGCCCGCTTGGCCATGAACGTGATGATCTCGGGCGTCACCAGTTGGGCGGCGCAGATGAGATCGCCCTCGTTCTCCCGATCCTCGTCGTCGGCCACGATGATCATGCGGCCGGCCGCGATGTCGGCGATCGCCTGCTCGATGGTTCCGAATGCCATGGTCAGCGCACCGCCGCGAGGTATGGCGCCATGAGCCGCTGCACGTATTTGCCGATCACGTCGGCCTCCACGTGCACGCGCTCACCCGGAGCGAGATCGCCCAACGTGGTATGGCGCAGCGTGTAGTCGATGAGCGAAAGCTGCACGACATCCGGCGCCGGCATCTCGTTCACGGTAAGGCTCACGCCGTTCACCGCGATCGATCCATGCGGCACCATGAGCTCGGCGACCTCGCGCGGCAGGCGTACATCCACGAGTCGCGCATCGCCCTCGGTACGCGCGGCCACCACCGTCCCGGTGTCGTCCACGTGGCCCTGCACCAGGTGCCCGCCTAACCGGTCGCCGGCGCGCATCGCCCGCTCCAGGTTGACGCGCGTGCCCGCGCGCCAGTCGGCCACGCACGTGCGTCCGAGCGTCGTGACCACCGCGGCCACGGTGAACCACCCCGCGCCAAATTCTCTAACCGTTAGGCACACGCCGTCGAGCGCGATGCTCTCGCCCGCCGCGAGATCCGCGTACGACGAGCGCACGCGCAGCTCGCGGCCCGCCGGGCCGTCCGCCGCTCGTTCGATGGTGCCGATGTCGTCTATGATGCCGGTGAACATGTATTTCGATCTGTCGTGCCTAAATTAGAGAATCCGCCTGGTGAGCACCCTCGCTCTGTTTAAAAGGATAAAGGCGGATAACTACAGGGATCACTACGATCGCTCGGCTGCTGGGGGAACTCCATTCCGCGTAGCTGGCTCTTTTTGTTGTTTTTTAAAAAAAGCAATCGATTGTCACCATTGTAAACGCGCTCCGCGTTGCGCAGCCGAGCGATCGTAGTGATCCCTGTAGTTATCCGCCTTTATCCTTATAAGCAGAGCGCCGAAGATCACCAATCGGGCGACCGCGCCGGTACCTCGTGTACGGCGTACGAGATCATGCTGTCGTCGCCGAATGCGCGCCGTTCCAATACGCGGAGCCGAGCCGCGTCTCCGATCGTGGTTCCGGGCGCAAATGCGAACGCGCGACGCGCGCCGGCGCCGAGTACGACCGGACCTTGAAAGATAATCAAACGGTCTACGAGGGATCGCTTCCAGAGAGCGCCCGCCAGGCGGGCGCCGCCCTCGACGAGCAGGGACCGGATACCCTCTGACGCCAGATGTTCCAATCCATTGTATAGCGAGCTGGTCCGGACCACCTGGACCCCTGCCCGTTCCAGGGCCCGGGCCGCGGCGGCGGGCGGATTCCTGGTCATCACGATCACCGGCACGTCCCGCGCGGTGCGGACTAGCGCCGAGTCGAGGGGGGTGCGCGCGTGGCGATCGAAAATGACGCGGCGAGGGGGGACGCGGGGCGCCCAGGCATCGCGAACCGTGAGCGACGGGTTGTCGGCCAGCACCGTACCCACGCCGACGGCGATCGCATCGCTGGCCGCGCGCTGCTCATGCACCGCTGCGCGCGCGCGCTTGCCCGTGATCCACTTGGAGCCGCCGGATTTGTCGGCGATCGCCGCGTCGATCGTGAGCGCGAGCTTGAGCGTGATCCACGGACGACGCGACCGGAACGAAAAGAAGTACGCCGGATCGACGTCGAGCGCGCGCTGTTGTTCGACACCGATTTTCACGATGACGCGGGCGTCGCGGAGCTTCGCTACGCCGCCAAACGCCTCCGGGTTCGGGTCGTACGTGCCGATCACCACGCGCGCCACGCCGGCCTTGATGATCGCGTCCGCGCACGGCGGCGTTTTGCCGTGGTGCGCGCAGGGCTCGAGCGACACGTACATCGTCGCATCGCGGGCGCGCCAGTCGGCGCCGTCGAGCGCCGTGATCTCGGCGTGCGGCGCGCCGAAGCGTTCGTGATAGCCTTCGGATATCACCACGCCGTCGCGCACGATGACGGCGCCGACCATCGGATTCGGCGCCGTTTGGCCCCAGCCGCGGCGGGCCAGGTCGATCGCCCGGCGCATGAACGCGCGATCGCGCGCCGCGCCGGGTTCTTCCGTTAGGCCCAGCTCGTCAGAAGGCAAGGCGGGCGCCGACCGATCCGTACCAGCGCGACCGGTTCACGTCGTTGGAAAAGGTGTTGAACGTGCGCACGGAGCCGCCCGACACTCTGCCTAACTCGCCGACCACCCGGACGAACGGAATCACGTTCACCGAGACGTCGCCGAATACGCTCGTGCGCGACGGGCTCACGGCGAGCGACACCGGCGTCTGCGGCGTCGCACCGTCCACCGTGTACGTGAGCTTCGCGTTGGCATCGTAGTAATCGCGGCCGAAGCCCGCCGCGAGGCTGAACCACAGCAGGTTCTTGCTGGCCACGACGCGCCACGACTTGGTGCGCAGGTCGAGATCGCGCACCGAGAAGCTCTCGCTGGAGCTGGCGGTGGCGACGATCGACGTCATGGGCAGACTCCGTTCCTGATACGTGACCGAGATGCCCGGCGTGAGCGTGGTCTCCTGCAGCAGGCCTAACCGGGCGCCGTAGCCGAAGCGGATCGCGCCCGTCGCGTTCCCCACGCGCACGCCCGTCTGCTCCACGGAGGGCAGGTACGAGGCGCTCACCAGAAAGTCGAGGCCGCCCAAGTACGTGATGCCCAGCGGGAATCCGCGGAAGATGCCGAGCGCGCCGTCGATCTCGGGGAACACCACCGTTTTCCCGTTGGTGGTATAGCCGCTCGACTGCGGCGTGCCCGAGGTCACGGCCACGCCCTGCACGTCCGGGATGCTGGCGTTGAGCAGATTGACCCGCGCCCCGATGCTGAAATGGCCCAGTCCGCCTAACGTACCGCCCTGGCCCAACGTCGCGTTGCCGCCGGCGACGAGCGTCCCGAGCTGGGTGTTGAGGTACTGGTACAGGTCGACGGCCTTCTGGCACCCGTCGCCTCCCTGCACTTGCCCCGTTACCACGCCGCCGACCACGACCGCCACGGCCTGGCTGCACTGCGGATTCTCGACGCCCTGGGCCTTTACGTTAGGCGCGGCGACCGCTGCAGCAACTGCGAAGACGAACCACGTACGCGTCATGCGCATCCTCCTCCACTACGCGAGAGTCACCTGCCCTGCACCGGGACGTATCTCGCCGCATTCCCACGCGTCGATCGAGCACGCGCGGGCCGCGGCGATCACGTCGCCCTGGGCGTCGGGCGCGCAGAGCACCACCATCCCGACCCCCATGTTGAACGCCCGGAACATCTCGTCGCGCGATACCTGGCCGCCGCGCGCCAACGTCTGGAATACGTTAGGCACCGTCCACGAATTCGTGCGGATCACCGCATCGAGCGTGGGCGGCAGCGCCCGCGCCACGTTGCCGCGCAGCCCGCCACCCGTAATGTGCGCCATGGCGTGCACGCGGTGAAGCACCGGCTCGAGCGCCGCGCGATACGACCGGTGGACGCGCAGCAGCACGTCGGCCACCGAGCCGGTCTCACCCGGGAAGCGGTCGTTCACCGTTAGGCGCATGCGGTCGGACACGATGCGGCGGGCCAAGGAATACCCGTTGGTGTGAAGCCCCGAGCTGGCGAGCGCCACCAGACGGTCAGTGCTCTCGACCCGTTCGGCGCCCAGGACCTGATCTTCTTCTACACATCCTACAATGAATCCGGCCAGATCGTAGTCGGGCGGCGTGTACACCCCCGGCATCTCGGCTGTTTCGCCGCCCACGAGTGAGCATTTGTTTTCAAGGCATCCCGCCGCCACCCCGCGCACCACGCCTTCCACCACATCCGGACTCAGTTTGCCGAACGCCACGTAGTCGAGAAAAAAGAGCGGCAGCGCCCCCTGCACCAGGATGTCGTTCACGCAGTGGTTCACGAGGTCGTGGCCGATCGTGTCGTGCCGATTCGCCTCGATCGCCACCTTTATCTTGGTGCCCACGCCGTCGGCGCTCGACACCAGCACCGGCGAGCGCATACCCGTTGGAACACGGAATTGCCCGCCAAACCCGCCGAACCCGCCGCGGGCGCCCGCCGTGAACGTCGACTCGACCAGCGCCTTGATGCGCTGCTTGGCCGCATCGGCCGCGTCGATGTTTACGCCGGCCTCGCGATAGTCGAGCGGCACGCTCACGCCGGCAGCTCCTGCTCCACGCTCACCAACTGGTAGAACTCGCGCACGCGCGCCGCGATGTCCTGCTCGTTGATCTCGAGAAATCGCGTGATGGAGAACCGCTCCACCG
>DATNAM010000200.1:0-10306 GCA_035572595.1 Gemmatimonadaceae bacterium | reverse complement strand
CGCGTCGCCAAACACGATCGCGCGCGACGGGCAGGCCTGCGCGCACGCCACGGTGAACTCGTCGGGCTCCACCTCACGATGCTCGAGCCTCGCGCGGTTCTCCGCTTCCTTGATGCGCTGCACGCAGAACGTGCACTTCTCCATCACGCCCTTGGCGCGGACGGTGACGTCCGGGTTGAGCTGCCAGTTGAGCGGCTCCGGAAACGCGTACTGCGAACGGTTCGGCTCGCCGTATCCGAACCAGTTGAAGTAGCGGACCTTGTACGGGCAGTTGTTGGAGCAGTAGCGCGTGCCGACGCAGCGGTTGTAGACCTGCACGTTCAAGCCGTCCGGCGAGTGATACGTCGCGTACACCGGGCACACCGGCTCGCACGGCGCGTTGCCGCAGTGCTGGCAGAGCATCGGGACGAAGCGCGCCTCGAAGTCGCCGCCATCTTCGCCGCCTTCCCAATACCGTTCGAGACGAATCCAGTTCATCTCGCGGCCCTTGAGGATGTTGCCGCCCGGCACGCCGTGGAGGAACGCCGTGTGAACTTGCTGATACGGTGCGCCGACGATCGGAATGTTGTTCTCGGCATAGCACGCGGTGACGCACGCCTGGCAGCCGGTGCAGCGAGCGAGGTCGATGGTCATCGCCCACCGGCGCTTCGCCATATGGCTCCAGTTCTTGGGATCGTACATCCCCATCTCTTTCTCTTTGATCGATGACTGGATCGCGCCTTGCGCATCCGCAGCCAACGGCGAGCGCAGCCCGGGCAAGTAGTCGTGCGACGCATCCCCCGGCATCTTCTCGCGCTTTTCTTCTTTCGGCGGCGACTTGAGCTCGTCGACGCTCATCGCGAGTGCGATGCCGCGGTTGTACTGGCGCGACGAGCCTTCGACGGTCACGACCTGGGTGAACTTGCCCGTCTTGGTGACCGAGACCTTGGTGGCGCCCGCCCAACGGAAGCCGCCGGACGCCGGGTCGTAGCTCGCCGGGAGCAGGTCGCCGGCGTTGAGGCCGACGTTCGCCGCGTAGCGTCCGTACGCCGTGTGCCCCTGGCCGAAGGCGATCGCGACCGTCTCGCTCTGCACGCCCATGTAGACGTAGGCCGGCAGCTCGAGCGCTCCGTTAGGCGATTCGACGCGCAGGATGTCGCCGGAGTCGATGCCCAGCTTCACCGCCGTCTGCTCGTTCACCTCGACCCACGACTGCCAGAAGATCTTGGTGACCGGGTCGGGGAACTCCTGCAGCCATGGCTTGTTGGCGCCGCTGCCGTCGCCTAACGATGCCGACGGATAGACCACCAGGAAGAAATCCCCGCTGCCCGCCGCCGCGGCGGCCGGCGCCGCGGGCGCCGCCGCGCGCGCGGGCGCCGCGCGATGCGGCAGCGTGCCCGAGCCCACGCCCTTCTGCAACGCCGCCGTGAACGCCGGCGTCCCGCCGGGAAAATGGTCGATGAGCCACCGCATGTAGTTAGGCGCGGCGAATTGCGCCGCCGCCTTCGCGTTCGATTTGGCGGCGTCCAACAACACGTCGGCCGTCTGACGCGTTTGGAACACCGGATCCATGCCCGGCTGCTGCAGCGTGATCACGTCCGGCGTGGGCTGCGCATCGCCCCACGACTCGATCGGGTGATGGTCCGGCAGCAGCAGATCGCAGAGCTCCGTCGTCTCGTCGGGATAGCTCGAGAAGCTCACCTTGAACGGCACCTTCGCGAACGCCTCGGCCACTTTCGCCGACTTGGGGCTCGTGAACACCGGATTCACGCCGCGCCACATCGCGATCGGCACGTCGCCGGCGCGCATGCGCTCGATGGCCGCCGCCACATCGGCGTCCGACGAAATCCCATCGAGGGCCGATACGGGCTTACTCGCGAGCACCGTGACGTCCACGTTGCCTAACGACTTGTTCCATTCGTTGACCGCGTGCACTAACTCGGTGCCGCCGCCGTTCATGCCGCTCGCGAGCAGCAAGCTCGGCTTGGCGTTCTGGATTTCCTGCTGCAGCGATTGCAGCACCGCTTGCGGCACGCCGCTCGCCTGCGACGCGTCGGCCAGCGAGCCCTGTCCGCGCAGCGCGTTCACGATCGCCATCTCGGTGCCGGGCCGGCAACCGATCCACGTGTCGGCATTGCACCCGGTGAGCGACCGGCGCGGTCCGACGTAAACGAAGCGCGGAGCACCGGTGAGCTTCGCGCGCGCATCGGCGAAATCGAGTTGCTGCGGAACGCTCGCGCCCCACGTGTCGAGGAAATCGGCGCCGAACGAGACGATCAACGACGCCGCGCCGAACGCGAGCGACGGCCACGCCACGCCGTACGACTGGCGATTCGCGTCGATCGCGCCGTGATCGGCCAGAGCATCGTGGCTCAGGTGCGCCGGCATCCCGAACGCCGCCAACCATTGATCGAGGAACGACGGAAAGCTGCCCGACTCGTGGCGATTGATGAACACGGCCTTGGATGCCGCGCCCGACGACTGCGCCGCCGCCAGCTTTTCCGTTAGGAGCTTGAGCGCCTCGTCCCACGTCACCGGAACCAGCGCGTTGCCCTTCCGGATCCGCGGGCCCTTGTATCGATCGGGATTGTAAAGGCCCTGCACCGCCGCTTGTCCGCGCGCGCACAGCGCGCCGCGACTCAGCGGATGATCGGGATTGCCCTCGAGCTTGAACGTCCGGCCGTCACGCGTCTCCATCAACACGCCGCACGACGCCGAGCATTCGCGGCACGTGGAGGCGTAGTAGTTCGAGACCATCGGGACGGTCTCGTCCGGATTGTTGAGGTACGGAATCAGCTTGTCCACGCGATCGGTGCTGCACCCGATCGCTGCGGTCGCGGCGCCTGTCGCGCCTAAGATCTTGAGGAACTCGCGCCGGCGGACGCCGGACGGCGTAGACGTCTCGGTCATCAGGCAATCTCAGTAGTGACAGACACTGCAGTCGTAACGCGCCTTCCACTGCGGATTCACGTTCCCGACGTGACAGTTGATGCACCAGCCCATGTTGAGCGGTGCGTACTGGTACACGCGCGACATCTGCTGCACCTGTCCGTGACAGGTCTGGCACGTCACGCCCGCGTTGATGTGCGGCATGTGCGCGAAGTTCACGTAGTCCGGCACGTAGTGCACGCGGACCCAGGGAATCGCCTGCTTCTTGTTCCAGTAGTTCTGGAGCTTTTCGATCTCCGCGCTCTTCCGCGCCGGCTTGCCGTTCTCGGCCGGCCGATTGGGACCCACAACTAAATGGCATCCCATACAAGTGCTCATCGCCGGGAAGCCGGGGTCGGGCGATTTGTTGGCGGAGAAGTGGCAGTAGAGACAGTTCATGCCGAGCGTTTGCACGTGCGTCGGGTGCGGAAACGCGATCGGTTGAACGGGTGCGCGACCCTGCGGCGAGGAGCCTGCGCTATATCCCCACGAGCCGCGATCGGTGATGACAGTGTCGGGCCCCTGCGTGGCGCCCGTATAGGCGGATAACAGCACGGCGATCGTGCCCAGAGCAACCAGCCCCGGGATGACCGCCCACTTCCTCCTTGAAGTCATCGCGACCTGAAGATGTGGAGGGCGGATAGTCACCCAATTTGTGAACATTTTCACAAATCAAGCAGAACGCGCGGGAATCTGCGCCGCGTCACCAAGCGGCGCAAGAGGCGAGCGCAGTTCATCCGGAAGTAGTTCGAGATTTGCGCGCGGCGTTTGCGAAAGTCTGAGCGGCCATCCACTGCCAAACACGAAGCGCGTGCTCCCGATCGTGCGCAACACGTGCGCCAGCTCATCCTCGGGCGGTCCCCAGATCCACGAGATGTCCCACCACACACGCGCTCGCTCATCGGGGGTGAGGCCCCAATGTACTTCTTCGATGAGTGCGCGACCCGCCGCCGTGACGAGCAATCGCACGCGCGGACCGGCGCGTGCTAACGCACGGATCGTCGCCGCCGGCAAATCGGATGCCGAATCCATCCAGTGGCGCTGGCGCAAGTCCTCGAATCGCGTCGTGAGCACGAGCGGCACGCCGCGCTCACCGCACGCGATGGCGAGCTCCGACATCGCCGGATGATGCGAACCGAAATCCCACTGCTGCGGATACGCGCGCACGGCGACCGCACCGCGATCCATCGCTTCGCCCAACGCATGATCCCACCGCGGCCAGTCCGGACGGATTGCCGGCACCGCGGCGAGTCGCGCCGCGTGCGGCGCCAGCGCCGCGAACAATGTCTCGTTGCCCGCGCCGGGATCGCGATGAAACGCCGATGGCAAATGCCCAACCCACGCCGTGTCGATGCCTTCGCGGTCGAGCACGCGCACCAGGACGTCCGGATCCGGATGCGGAACGTGACGAAACGGGTACGCACCGATGAACGTGTTGGCGTCGATCATCGCGCAGCGCCCAGGACGGCGGTGACGCGCTCGAGCGCGGGAAGGCCGGGCAGCGCGCCGGACGGGAAGATGCGCGCGGCGTTGCGCCACCGGACATCGCGCATCGCATCGGCGTCGAGTGGCGGCTCGACGAATTCCAGCGCGCGCAACTTGGCGAGACCGGTTTCCATGGTGATGTCGCTCCCCCAGAGCAGACGTCGCGCACCGACAGCGCGCACCGCTTGATCGAGCATGCCGCGGTCGACGCCGCTGCCCGAGAGATCGAGGTAGACGTTCGGGATGTCCGCCACCGCGTCGAACGTGTGACGATAGTCGCCGCCGCCGCCGATGTGCGCGAGAATGAACGACACGCGCGGATGACGCCGCGCCAGACGGCCCAGATCGACGCCGTCGGAAATCTCCTGGCCCGGCCAGTCGCGCGTGCGGTGCTGCCAAATGTGATGCAGAATCGGAAAGTGCCGGCGCTCGGCGGCCGCGGCGATCGGATCGAGCAACGGGTCGTCGGCGCGGCGGCTCGCCGCGAGCTTGACGCCCACCGCGCCGCGCTCGGCGCAGCGCGCGATCTCGTCCAGCGCGTGCGCCGTGTCGTTCGGATTGACCGTGACGTAGGTGCGGATGCGCTCCGCATCGCGGTCCTGGATCGCCAGCATCTCGTCGTTGCCTAACGTCACGTCGTGCGGCGACGGAAAGTACGTGGGCGACGTGTGTCCCCAGGTGCCGAGGATCGACGCGATGTGGACCGTGATGCCGATGCGCTCGCCGGCGCGCATCCGCGCGCGGTTGGGCATCTCCCAGTCACGGCGTCCTGCCCGCGCGTGCAGAAAGTGCGCGTGGACGTCCACCAGCGGCTCGGGGCCGGCCAGTGGCGCCGCGCGGGGCGCCGGCTCAGCCACGCGAGTCCTCGCTGCCTAACGCAACCAGCGCGTGCCGCGCCGCGGTCTCCAGGCGCGCGATCGCCGTCGCATCGTGCGCCACCGACGCGAAGTTGTACGCCCCGCGCTTGAACAACACGCGCTCGCCCAACGCCAGCGCCACGAACCGCGACAGGCGCCGGTCGTCGCCGAAATCGAGCAGCCACATCGGCGCGATGCCGCGCACCCGCACGTCGGCGACGCCCGACGACTCGATGGCCCGCGTTACGGCGTGCCGCATCGCCTCGCCCCGCTCCCATAGCGTGGCGCACACGTCGCTCTGTGCGTGGGCGTCGAGCACGGCGCGCGCCGCCGCCAGCGCCGCCGATTCGCCGGCGAGCGTCGATGAAA
Source organism: Gemmatimonadaceae bacterium (assembly GCA_035572595.1). GTDB lineage: Bacteria > Gemmatimonadota > Gemmatimonadetes > Gemmatimonadales > Gemmatimonadaceae > JADGGM01. The sequence continues at coordinate 4,688 of DATNAM010000200.1, read as the reverse complement.
TCCACGTCGCACGCGCCGCGCGCATCACGCGCTCGCGACCCACCACCGCCGCGAGAGGAAATCCGTTGGCGAGCGCCTTCCCGAACACCGCCAGGTCCGCATCGACGTGCGCGTATTCCTGGAATCCGCCCGTGCGCATGCGGAAGCCCGTTTTCATCTCGTCCAAAATGAACACCGCGCCTAACGCATCGCAGAGCCGCCGCGCCTCGGCCAGCCACTCGGGCGCTGGCAGCCGCTCGATCACCGGCTCGATGATGATCGCCGCCAACCGATCGCCCGCCGCGCGTGCCGCGTCCGCGAGCGCGTCGACATCGTCGAACGGCACCGCGCGGAAATCCTCGTGCGCGCCCGCAGGCACGCCGGCCGCGCTGCTCCACCAGTCGAGCCACCCGAAATAGCCGGCGCCGATCACCATCGAACGTCCGGTGGCTGCACGCGCGATGCGCACCGCCGCCGCCACACCCTCGGCGCCGCTCTTGAGAAATCGCACCTGCTCGGCGCACGGGATCACCTCGCACAACCGCTCGGCAACTTCCACCTCGAGCACGTGCGGCAACCCTGCCACGTTCCCGCGCGCCACCGCTTCGGTCACCGCCTGCGTGACGCCGTCGTGCGCGTAGCCGAGCGCCACCGCGCCCAACGCCATCGTGCAATCGATGAGCTCAGCGCCGGCGGCGGTGACCACACGGCAGCCCGTTGCGCGAACGTAATGAGTAGGGGATCCGTCCCAGTCCGGCCCGACCAAGGCATCTGGTCGCTTGCTGCCGGTCGATGCACCGCCGGGAATCACCGCCGCGGCGCGTGCGCGCCAATCGGTGTCCACGGCAGATGATGACGGAGACGGCAGCGCCATGTGATGGAAAAAGCCCGGACCACGTGCGGGCGTCAAGGGTTCGTTCGCATTCGCTCCAGCGCGCGCAGCGTCTCGAGCGCCATCGCGCGGAGCAGCTCGATCTCGCGTGCATCCGGCGACGCGCGATACGCGATCGAGCGTGTGGTGCGCATGATGAGCTCGGCGTTCCGGGTGCGAAAGAAGTCGAGTCCCTCCAGCGCGCGCTCGACATCGGCAAACAAGCGCTCGTACTGCTCCGACGTCGCCGGCGGTGCATCCTTGCGCGGCGGCGCGATCGTGCGCGAGGCACCGGCGTCGGCAACGTGCAATTCGTACAATGCGACGAGCACCGCCTGCGCGAGATTGAGCGACGCGTGCTCGGTGGTGGGAATGGTGACCACCACATGCGCGCGATCCAACGCGTCGTTCGAGAGCCCCTTGTCCTCGCGGCCGAAGAGGAGAGCCACCGGACCGTGCGCCGCCTGCGCCAGCGCTTCCGTGGCAGCCTCGCGTGGCGCCGCCACGCGCCACTTGGCGCTCCGCCGCCGGGCCGTGAACCCGGCGACGAAGATGCAGTCGCCTAACGCAGCGTCGAGGCGGTCGTAGTGCATGATCCGCTCGGCCACATCCCGCGTGTCGTGCGCCACGCGCTCGATGCGCGACCGGTCGTACTCGACGGGGCGCACCAGCCGTAACGTGCCCACGCCCATATTCTTCATCGCGCGAATAGTCGCCGCGATGTTGACCGGATCCTGCGGCTCGTCGAGCACGAGCCGCACGCGATCGAGTAGCGACTCAGCCACGGGCAATTCGAAAGCGGAGCGCGTGCAGGGGTGATTCGCGATCGCCGCGCAGATAGACGTGCTCCCCTGCCCCGCCGCTCAACACGAGCTGTCCGCGTCGGCGCTCGCGGCCGGGCGCCATGTCGTTGATCACGACCTGCATCGCCACCACGCCGTCTCGCGCCGACTCGACGACGTGGAGCGGCACGCGCAGCTCCATGCGGTAGCCCTCCGGCGTGCGATGCCAAGTCGCGGCGAGCTGCACGTCACGCCGTGCACCCTCGGCGACGTGAACGCGCACGGCCTGCGACGCTTCTTCGGGCACGGCGAGCCACGCCAGCGGCGGACTCGCGGCATCGGTCCAGATGTGCAATTGCACGCCATCGCTATGGATGTCCGGGTATTCGTTGTCGAGTCCGGGATCCAAGGCGTCGCCCGCGCGGAACACCAGCGGTGTTTTGTGCACGTCGATCGTGATCGCGAGTTGGTCGCCGTTGCCGCTGACGCGCACGGTGGCGCGCGGCGACCCCGCCGCGGCCCAGGTGTCCTCGGATTGTCGATACGCATCCTGTCCGAGGTCGTACGCCAGTGGCGCATCCGGCGCCAAGGGAATACGGACGGAGTGCGGCGGCTCGACGGCCGGACCATGTGGATCCGTGCGCGGCATTGCCTGGCGGCGCCCGCCTAACGCAACACTGCTGCGCGCCCCCTGGGCCTCGAAGGCCACCTGCCATTCATCATTCTCGAGGCGATGGGTATGGGTGGAACCATCCTCGAGCGTGACGGCCAGGGCCTCGCCATCCAGTGCCGCCGTCGCCACCCCGCCCGACCAATTCCATATCACTGTGATCGTGCCATTCGCCCCGCGGGACCGAACCACGTACATCCGCTGCGCAGCATGGCCCGGCGCGCCCGGCGCCGAGGCGCGCCACAACTCCGCCGACTCTCCCGCAACGAGGAATCCGGCGCGAACACCGTTGCGCTCGAGTACCGTGACACGCCCGCCTAACAATCCAGCGACCTCCGTGTCGCGAAGAAACGAGAACCCATCCGTCGGCGCATCGCCTCCCGACAAGGGGCTCGCGCGGAACTCGGCGTCGTGCACGACGGCGGCAATGTGAAGTGGAAGATCCAGCTGCACCACGTCGTCGCTCTCCCATGTCAGGCGGTCCACCGCGTAGCCCGGCATCGCCACCAGTGAACGCCGAATGCGCACGCCCGACTCAGGACTCTCGTATTCCGCGTCCACCCAGCCCACTCCGCCGCGTTCGTCATACGCGCGCAGCATTCCATCTGCGGGCGCCTGCGATTGTCCATCGATGAGCGGAGCGTTGTGCGCCAGCGTGCTGCGATACCAGTGCAATGACGGATCGACGTACGACCCGGTTCCCATGTCATCGAGCCAGCGGTCATCCCCGTGCGCAAGCATCACGTTGAGGCGGTCCGGATGTCCGTGTCCGCCGCCCGAATGTCCGTAGTCCAACGCCAGATATGTGGCGCCGGAATCACGGCGGAACACCGACAGCCCCTGCCCCGCCAGCAGTGCCGATCGCGGCGGCGACGGGACCAGCGGCGGCAGCGTGTCCCGCGCGAACAGGAGCGACCGCCAGCCGAGATCCTGCCTGCCTAACGCAGTCGCCGCTTCGTTCCGCTCTGCCTCGGCGCTCGACCGCCACCGTCCGGTGTCGCGGCGCGGCACCCCGCCGCTCTCGTACAACGTCCACAGCGCGCCGACCAGTCGCGCGTCATCGTGCCGCGCGAGTCCGAGCTCGCACGATTCGGCGAATCGCCATTGACGCAGCGACACCGCGTATTGGGAGTCGCGCCGCGACGGAAACGTGAAATCCGGCAGCGCCGACAGCAGCGGCGTCGCAAAGCCTTCGGCGAAGCGGTCGCCTAACGCTGCCGGAACCGGGACGCCGAGCCGCTCCATCATCGTCACGCCGTACCACAAGCCCCGATGCGCGAACAGGTGATAGTTCTCGCCCTCGTACCACGTCCCATCGGCAAGCAGTCCGGTCGACAGCTGCGCCAGCACGCCCGAGGGGCTGGTAATCGCGCGCTGCACCATGCGCGACTTGCCGAGCAGCGTCCCGCCCGCGATCAACGCGGCGTCGCTCCATACTTGCCGATTGGATCCGCCTTCGTCGTAGGACGCGATGAGCGCCGTGCTCGGCTCGATGATCCGCTCGCGCACGCGCGACCCGAGGGGCCCCGAACGCCCTGCGGTCTCGAGGAAATCGAGTGCGATCGAGATCTGGAGCAGCCAGATCGACTCCAGATACGTCGAAAAAAACGGCCGCGATGGTCCGAGGACGTTGTCGCGATTCGGATACTGCAGGTATTGGTCGCTGTATCCGTCGAGCACCGTGGCCGCACGCTCGTCGAGCCCGGGGCCCACGCCTAACGCAGCGAGCATGGCCGCGTGCACCGCGCGCTCGGCCAGCCAGAGGTGGTACCACATCAACCACCACCGGTCGTGTCGCTCGCCCTCGAGGATCGCGCCATCTACAGGACATCGATGCGCGTGCGGTTGGTGCGGATCGAACTCCAGAAGCACGCCGTGGTCCGGGCAGCGGCCTCCATCGCGTGACAGCATCGCCTTCGCGTCCGGAATCGCGAGTCCGTGTCGCGTCGCCGCGCGGAGGTCCTCGTGGAGCGAGGCCTGGAGCGGCGCCAGCGACGCGCCCGGCACGTGCAGCGCCGCACTCCGCGCCGCGAGGGCCTCGTTCCCGATCAGGAGGCTCATGGCCGCGCGCCGCCCCCTCCGTTAGGCGCAGCGATCGACCAGTCGTGCACCGTCACGAGCTCTCCCCGCAAATCCATGCGCACGCCGTGGAGCCGCCGCGAGATGCCTTGCACGCCGCGCGCGTCGTAGACCCACGCCGCCGGCGCGTTGCGCGCGAGATCGGCCTGCACGGCGAGCCACGCGCGGCGGGCGTCCGGCCCGTCTGGCGCTTCACGCGCCGCGGTGAGCAATGAGTCGAGCACGCGCGAATGGTAGTCGCCGTAATCCAGGGCGCCACCCGCCTGACGCGAATCGTACATCGCCGACAGATACGCCAACGACACGT
>DATNAM010000199.1:0-5111 GCA_035572595.1 Gemmatimonadaceae bacterium | reverse complement strand
GAGCAAGTACGGTGCGCAGGGCTATCGCGTCGATCGCACCGAAGCTGTTGGGCCGAAGGTCGGTGGCGAGCTGCGGCAGAAGGCGCTGTACGCCATTCTCGTGTCGTTCGTCGTCACCCTCGTCTATCTCGCGTGGCGCTTCGAATGGCGCTTCGGGTTGGCGGCCGTCATCGCGACCGCGCACGACATTCTGGGCACGCTCGCGTTCATCAAGTATCTGCACCTCGAGATTTCGCTCATCGTCGTCGGCGGTGTGCTCACGATGATCGGCTATTCACTCAACGACACGATCATCATTTTCGATCGTGTCCGCGAGGATCTCCGCAAGCGACGCAAGGAAACGCTGTACGACACGCTCAATCGCGGCGTGAACGAGACCCTGCCGCGATCGGTGCTCACGCACACGACCGTGTTCGCATGCTTGGTGGCACTTGCGCTCGTCGGTGGTGAAGTAATCCGGCCGTTCGCGCTCGTCATGATGTTCGGCGTGGTGACGGGAACGTTCAGCTCGATTTACGTGGCGCCGGTGGTGCTCCTCTGGATCGAGCGCAAGTGGCCGCGCGCCGTGGGGGATCACGGCGGGGTCGGTCCGCGCAATCTTCACGAGGCGTCGGCGCCGGAGCGGCGCCGTAAGGCAGCCGGCGAGTCCTAACGTGCACCGCGTTCCATGGAGCCGCCGCCCTCTACGGGGCGGCGGTTTTGCATCATGACCCCGTTCATCGACAGTCACACCCATCTCGCCGACCCGGCCTTCGATGACGATCGCGACGCCGTGATCGCGCGCGCCCGCGAAGCCGGTGCGGCCGGCCTGGTGTGCATCGGCGAGTCGCTCGACGCGGCCCATCGCGCGCGCGTCATAGCGGCGCGACATCCGGGTTTCCTGTTCTGGACCGCCGGCGTGCACCCCCACGACGCCTTGGCCTTCGACGCCGCGCGCGACATCCCGGCGCTCGACGCCTGCCTAACGGAAGGCGCCGTGGCAGTGGGCGAATGCGGGCTCGACTACCATTACGACCATTCGCCGCGCGACGCCCAGCGCGCCGCCGCGCGCGCCCAGGTGGAGCTCGCCGCGCGCCGCGCCCGCCCGGTGGTGATCCACACGCGCGACGCCGAAGACGATACGCGCGCGCTCATCGACGATGCCGCGAGCGCGCGTGTCCTCGGCGTGCTCCACTGCTACACGGGCTCGGCCGCGCTCGCCGGGTTCGCGATCGAGAGCGGATGGTACGTGTCGTTCAGCGGCATCATCACCTTCAAGAAGTTCACCGACGACGCGCTGCTCGCCCTCGTGCCGGATGATCGCGTCCTCGTGGAGTCCGATGCGCCGTATCTGGCGCCCGTCCCGCATCGCGGACGCCGCAACGAGTCGTCGTGGGTGCCGCTCACACTGGCGCGCCTCGCGCGCGCCCGCGGCGCAGGCCCCGATGCGCTCGCGGCGGCGACTGCGGCGAATGCGCGCCGGCTGTTCGGCCTGGATGGATCCTCCCCGCCCGGCTAGCTGGCGACGACGCGCGACCGCGGGATAGAATGTACGCGTCTCGTTCCACGCACTGGTGAGGTGATGGTGTCCACGACCGTTCCGTCCGATATCGAGATTGCCCAACGGGCGCGCATGCGCCCGATCACCGACGTCGCGGCCGATCTCGGTCTCGCCGCCGACGAGCTGGATCTCTACGGCAAGTACAAAGCGAAGATCTCGCTCGATGTGTCGCAGCGCCCAACGCGCGGCCGGCTGGTGCTCGTCACCGGCATCAATCCCACCGCGGCAGGCGAAGGGAAGAGCACCACGCTCGTTGGCCTCACGCAGGCCCTGCGACGCATCGGCAGCAACGCCGTGATGTGCATGCGCGAGCCGAGCCTGGGTCCGGTGTTCGGCATCAAGGGCGGCGCCGCCGGCGGCGGGTACGCGCAGGTGGTGCCGATGCAGGACATCAATCTGCATTTCACCGGCGACTTCCACGCCATCGCCACCGCGCACGGCCTCCTCTCGGCGCTGCTCGACAACCACCTCACGCAGGGCAATTCGCTCGACATCGATCCGCGTCGCATCACGTGGCCGCGGACGATCGACATGAACGACCGCGCGCTGCGCCAGGCCGTGATTGGGTTAGGCGGCGTGGCCAACGGCGTGCCGCGCGAGGAGCGGTGGGTGATCGTGCCGGCGAGCGAGATCATGGCCGTGGTCGCGCTCGCCTCGAGCCGCGACGATCTCGAGGCGCGCCTGGCGCGCATCATCGTCGGCGCGACGGCCGGCGCCGACCGGAAGCCCGTGCGCGCCGGCGATCTCAAGGCCGTCGGCGCGATGAGCCTGCTGCTCCAGGATGCGATCCGGCCTAACTTGGTTCAGACGCTGGAAGGCGGACCCGCGCTGCTGCACGCCGGCCCGTTCGGCAACATCGCCCACGGCTGCAACAGCATCATCGCCACCAAAACGGGTCTCGCTCTCGCCGACGTCGTGCTCACCGAGGCCGGTTTCGGCTCGGACTTGGGCGCCGAGAAGTTCTTCGACATCAAGTGCCGGTTCGGCGGCCTCGATCCCGAAGTCGCGGTGTTGGTCGCTACCGTGCGCGCGCTCAAGATGAACGGCGGCGCCAACAAGAAAGATCTCGCCGCCGAAAATCTGGCCGCGCTCGAAAAGGGCCTGCCTAACTTGCAGGCGCACATCGAGAACGTGAAGCAGTTCGGCGTGCCGGTGATCGTCGCCATCAACAAGTTCACGTCCGATACCGACCGCGAGCTCGCGATGGTCGCGGACTTTGCGGCGCGCCAGAACGTGCGCGTGTCGGTGAACGATGTATGGGCCAGGGGTGGCGCAGGCGGCGAGGAGTTGGCCCGCGAAGTACTCGCCGCGCTCGAGCGCGGCGGCTCGCATTACACGCCACTCTATGAAACCGCCCGCCCGATTCGCGACAAGATCGACACCATCGTGCGCAAAGTGTACGGCGGCGACGGCGCCGACTACTCGGCGAAAGCGGAGCGCACCATCGACTATCTCGAAGCGATTGGCATGGGCAACACGCCGGTCTGCATGGCCAAAACGCAGTACTCCTTCACCGATGATCCGACGCGGCTCGGCCGACCCAGCGGATTCCGCATCACCGTCAACGAAGTGTATCCCTCGGCCGGCGCCGGTTTCGTCGTCGCGCAGGCGGGCGACATCATGACGATGCCCGGTCTTCCCAAGGAGCCCGCAGCCGAGCACATGGCCGTCAAGCCTGATGGCAGCATCGTGGGCCTTTTCTGATCCGCGGCGCCTGACTATATCAGAACAGCGGAACGAAGCACCCCAATACCGTTCTCGAGGGCGCGCCGGGGGAACTCCCCGGCGCGCTTTCGCTTCCACCCACGCAGCGCTTCCACCGGAGTCGCACGTGTCCCTCTCGTCCGTCTCGACGCCTAACGCACCCGCCGCCATCGGCCCGTACTCGCAGGGCGTGCGCGCCGGCGAGTTGTTGTTCACCGCCGGACAGATCGCGCTCGACCCCGCCAGCGGCAAGTTCCTGGACGGCGACATCACGCAGCAAACCGACCGCGTGATGCAGAATCTCGCCGCCGTGCTCACGGCCGCGGGCGCCGGCTGGAAGGACGTCGTCAAATCGACGGTCTTCCTGCTCGACCTGGCCGATTTCGCCACGTTCAACGACGCGTACGCGCGGCACCTGGGCGGCGCGCGGCCCGCGCGCTCGACGGTGCAGGTCGCCGCGCTCCCGCGCGGCGCCCGCGTGGAGATCGAAATTGTGGCCCAGGTGCCGAAGTCGTAGCGTTAGGCGCGTTTCACCGGAGGCCGTCATGAGCACCTCCAAGACCCGCGAGGAATTGTTCCGGCTCACCGCGTTCGCGAGGTGCGCCGGTTGAGCGTCCAAGATGGGTCCGGGTGACCTGTTCCAAGTGCTGGCGCCGCTCCCGCGCCAGATGGATGCACGCCTCCTCGTCGGCTCCGAGACGTTCGACGACGCGGGGGTCTTTCGGCTGTCCGACGATCTCGCGCTCGTCCAGACGGTCGACTTCTTCGCACCCATCGTGGACGACCCCTACGCCTTCGGACAGATCGCCGCCGCCAATGCGCTCTCCGATGTGTACGCGATGGGCGGCGAGCCGCTCACCGCCCTCTGCATCGCCGCGTTTCCGACCTCCACGCTGCCGCTCTCCGTCCTAACGGAGATTCTGCGCGGCGCGCAGGACAAAGTGCGCGAAGCCGGCGCCGTGGTGGCCGGCGGCCACACGGTGGTGGACGACGAGCCCAAGTTCGGACTCGCCGTCACCGGCCGCGTCGACCCGCGCCGCCTCTTGACCAACGCAGCCGCCGTTCCGGGCGACGTCCTCGTGCTCACCAAACCGTTAGGCACGGGCATTCTGTCCACCGCCGCCAAGCGAAACCTGCTCGACGACGACACGCAGCGCACCATGATCGCCGCGATGTCGCGCCTCAACGCCAACGCGTCGCGCGCGGCGCTCGCGCTCGGCGCACGCTGCGCCACCGACATCACGGGCTTTGGGCTCCTGGGCCACCTCTCGCACATCGCGCGGGCGAGCACCATTACGGCGCGCATCGAGATCGCCCGCCTCCCGCTGCTGCCGCGCGCACGGGAGCTCGCCGAAGCGGGCGTGTCCACGGGTGGCGCGGACCGCAACGAGGAGTTTCTGGAGCAGCGCGTCGATTGGGGGGTATGCACCGACGTGGATCGCACCCTCCTCGTCGACCCGCAAACGTCGGGCGGCCTGCTCGTCGCGCTGCCGCGCGCCGCCGTGGCCGACTATCTTTCGCGCGTCGAGTGGGCAACAGAAATCGGCACTGTGGAACCACGATCATCGTTCGACATCATCGTCTCGTGAGCCGTTTGGGAGCGGATGGGGCCTGGTGGCTCTTGCGGTCTTCAAAACCGTTGCGACCTGACGACGTCGGGTTGGGTGGGTTCGATTCCCACACGTTCCCGCCACGATCCGTCGCGTGCCTGGCGGTGCTCGCGGCTCTCGTGTTAGGCGCGCCTAACGCAAGCGCGCAGCGCGCCGACAGCGCCCGCCTCGGTCCCAGCGCGCCCGTCGCCGCGGATACCTCGGCGGCTGCGCGCGCCGCGTCGCGCCGCGCCCCCATCTCGTCCAAGCGCGCGCTG
>DATNAM010000198.1:0-8467 GCA_035572595.1 Gemmatimonadaceae bacterium | reverse complement strand
CGGCGCGATCGTCATGACGCTCATCTACACGCGCGCGCCTCTGACTAACGGAATGCTCTGGGCGTTAGGCTTCCCGCTCGGCTTCGTCGTCTCGGGGTATTTCGCCGGCGTGGGCGCCTTCTTCGCCGAGCTCTTCCCGACGCGCGTGCGCGGCTCGGCGATGGGGTTCGCGTACAATTTCGGGCGCGGCGTCGGTGCGACGTTCCCGGCGCTCATCGGCTATATCTCGGCGACCATGCCGTTGTCGCGCGCCATCGCGATCTTCGCGGCGATGGCGTACGGGCTCATGGGCATCGCCGCCTTCCTGTTGCCGGAAACGCGCGGGAGGGCGCTGGCCCCGTGATCGGTTGCTGAGGCAGACGCGGCCCAACGCCTACGGTCAGCGCAATTCTCCGTTAGGACAGGGTGAGTTCGGGGTTGCCGGTGCGGTGTCGTTGCCGAGGGCAGCCGTCTGACGCTCCTGACCGTTGTGCATCGCGGCGTCGGCCTTCGCGTTTTGCGCGTGCAATAGTGTTCAAGACGGACCGTCGGATGCGCGACAAACATGGTGTCATGGCCACCCCGCTCTACGTCCACGGCTACGACGAGCAGGAGACACAACGACTGCACGACCAAGCCGACCTCCTCCGTGAGCTGGTACACACCGATACGTCGTTCCCCCACGGAAGTCTCATCCTCGAGGTCGGATGTGGTGTCGGCGCGCAGACCGCGCTGCTTGCTCGGACGAATTCGCACGCCCGCATCGTCGCGATTGACCGCTCTGCTCGTTCACTCCAAGCGGCCCAAACGCACGCGCATGCGTGCGGCTTGGCGAACATCGACCTCAACCAGGCCGACGTGCTCGCGCTTCCGTTTGCCGCGGAACGGTTCGACCACGTCTTCGGCTCATTCCTGCTCGAGCACCTCTCCCGCCCGCTGGATGCCCTCACGTCAATCGCGCGCGTGATGAAGCCGCACGGAACCGTGACGTTAGTCGAGGGCGACCACGGATCTGTTGTCGTTCGCCCGATGAGCGACGCCGCATCACAGGCGATCGCGTGTCAGGCCGGTCTTCAACGTCGAGCGGGTGGTGATCCCAATGTCGGACGCCAGCTTTCCGCGCTCCTCGAGAGCGCCGGCTTTCACGACATCCAGGTAACGCCCCTGGTGATGCGCGTGGACGGTGACCGTCGCCACCTGGCCGGCTCCGTCGACCGCACCTTCGTTCGGATGATCGACGCCGTCCGCAATCAGGCCGTCCACGCCGGCATGATCACCGCCCGCGCGTTCGACGCGGGAATCGCGGATCTGCGGCGCGCCGTTCACGACGGCGAGTTCTCGTACACCTTCTTCAAGGCACACGCATGCACGACGGATCGGAGACCATGACGCGCGGCCGCCTGGCCACAATCCTCATCGTGCTTGGCGCGGTCATGTTCGTCCTCGGCCTAACGGTCTCGGCGGCGTTCGCGCCGGAGTGGCGGCGCCTCCATGTCCTGCAGGCGCTGATCTACGTGGCGATCGTTGTGCTCGCCTGGCGCAACAGCGCATGGGGCTTCGGCGTTGGCCTTTTCGTCGCAGGATTCTGGAACTGGCTCAGCACCTTCGCGACGACCGCGACGCATGACGGCATCGCCGAACTGATGTCGGTGGTGAAAACCGGGAGCGTGCATCGGCCTGACCTGCTGCTCTCGCTGTTTGCCTTCACCGGCCACATCTTGATCATGCTCGGCTGCGCGATCGGCTTCGCGCGGCTCCGGCCGGGGCGCCGAGCGTGGGTCCAGTTGATTGCCGGCGGCGCCGCCTCCCTCGTGTACCTGTTCGCGATCGTGTTCGCCTTCGGGCCGCCGGCGGCAATCCAGTTGATGCACAGCGTGTTCGGCCGTTAGGCACCTCCCGGAGCACTGAGTCGATGCACCCTGCACGTCATCAGTCGGTGATCGCGCCCACCCCGTGGGACGGCATCTATTGGATTCGCTCCCGCAGCGCGCATGAATTCCCGAAGCATTGGCACGACACCTACGGGTTCGGCACGATGGTCGACGGCGCACACCGGTCGGCCAGCGGACGCGGCCCCGTCGAGGCCTATGCGGGAGACGTGATCGCCAGCAATCCCGGCGAGATTCACGACGGCCGGCCGTTAGGCTCGCCGACGCGCAGTTGGCGAATGTTGTGCATCGACGTCCCGGCGATGCTGCGCGTGTTCGGCGGTCGGGCCTCGTGCGGCGGCTCCATGCCTGAGCTCACCCGGCCGGTGACCCGCGACGCCGAAGCGCTTCGAGCGGTGTCGCGCCTGTTCGGGCGCCTCGAGCGATGGACGTCGCAGCGACGTCCGACGCACGACACCGCGGCGTGCGACGAAGCGCTGGTCGAAACGTGCTCTCTTCTCATGACGACCACGGATGCGATGCGTCGGGTCGCGCCCACCGTGCCCCGTGCCGTACGTCTCGTCCGCGAACGCCTGAGCGACGAGAATACCGCTTCGCCGAGCCTCGACGAGATGGCGGCCATAGCGGGGTTGAGTAAGTTCCAGTTGCTGCGCCGCTTCGAGCGAGCCTACGGATTGCCGCCGCACGCATGGCTCATGCGGCAGCGGGCAGAACGCGCGCGCACGCTGATCCGCCGCGGAATGAGCCTCGCGTCGGCGGCGGCACAGGCCGGCTTCGCCGATCAGAGTCACATGAGCAGACTGTTCCTCCGCCACTTCGGCTTCACCCCGGGGGCGTTGCGGCGGGCGTCGGCGAAGCCGCCTAACGGGTCAACGCCCGCGTCCCGATAGCCGGCGGGCGAGTGCGTGTTTACTTCGGGATCACGCCGATGCGTCCTAACCACCTCTCCGCCAATCGCGGCCAATCCGTAATCGGGGCGCTGGTGCGCCGCAGTCCGAACGCATGCCCGCCGTGCGCGTACAGATGCATCTCGACGGGAACGCCAGCCTTGACGAGAGCGGCGTGATAGGCGAGCGAGTTCGCGACCGGATCCACGGGATCGTCCCTGGCCTGGACCAGGAACGTGGGCGGCGTACGGCGCGTAACCCGAATATCAGAATTCGATAGGAAATCGGCGCGAGTCGCGAGATGCCCCGGATAAAGCGCGATCGCGAAATCGGGGCGGCAGCTCGTGGCATCGGCAGAGTCCACCGGCGTGTACAATCGCCTAACGAAATGCGTGCTGATCGCCGCCACCATGTGCCCGCCGGCCGAGAAGCCGAGCACGCCGATCTTGTGCGGGTCGATGTGCCAGCGCGCCGCGTGGAAGCGCACCAGTCCAACGGTTCGCTGCGCGTCCTGGAGCGCGGTGCGGCAATCCCGATGCGGCCCGGATACCGCGCATGGCACGCGGTACTTGAGCAGCACGCACGTGATGCCCGTCGATGTGAGCCAGTCGCAAGCTTCCGTCCCCTCGAGGTCGATCGCCAGAATCTCGTAGCCGCCTCCGGGAAAGACGACGACCGCCGCGCCGGTGTTGCGCCCGACGGGCGAATAGACGGTCATCGTCGGCTGCGAGACGCTGTCGACGTAGGTCCAGGGCTTCCCGCCCACGAGCCTGGGTCGCCCGGCGGAATCCGTTACGATCGCCGAGAGCTCCGCGCCTTTCACGGGTGCTGCGTTAGGAATAGCGCCGGGCCAGATCGGGAGTTGCGTGTGGCCCGGCGACGGCTGCCACGCGGCCTGCGCCGCGGCGTGCGCAGGCCCTGCGGCCGAAACCGCGAAGGCCACCCATAGGGCTCTCCTAACGCGCGTCACGTGAATCCTGAGCAACACGTTTCATGTGAGAGACGGTACCGCGTTCCGAGGTGCCTCATCGCGTGATCGGGAGCTGCTCCGGAATAGCCGCGCCATCGTGCCGCGGATCGCTCGCGCCGTAGTGCACGCCGCCGGCAGTCCCCACCACCGCCTGTCCCCAACCAAAATGCCCCGTGCGCGGACCGTACAACGTGAGATCGTATCCCATCGCCGAGAGCGAATCGCGCACCGCTTCGGGAATGCGGGACTCGATGTCGAAGTTGCATCCCGTGAAGTTAGGCTTGGTGAATCGCCCCGCCTCGAGCGCCTGCTGGATGTTCATGCCGTAGTCGGCGACGTTCGACACGAACTGCGCGTGCGCCTGCGCCTGGTTCCATCCGCCCATGATGCCGAAGCCGATGCGCACGCTGTCCTTTTGCATGAATCCCGGCATCAACGTGTGGAGCGGCCGCTTGTGCGGCGCCAGCGTGTTGGCCACGCCCGAGTCGAGCGTGAACAACGCACCGCGGTCCTGCAGCACGAATCCCGTGCCGGCGGGCACGAGCCCCGAGCCGAATTCTTCGTAGTTGCTCTGGATGAGCGAGACGATGTTGCCGTCGGCATCGATGACGGTGAGGTAGATCGTATCGCCGCCTTTCTTGTCGGTGATCGATGGGAACTGCGACGGCGCGGCGCTGCAAATCGCTCGCGCCGAATCGATCATCGCGGCGCGCTCGGCCTCATGCGCCGAATCGAGCATCTGGTCGACCGGCACATTGCCTAACCGAGGGTCGCCGACGTAGCGCAGCACGTCCGCGTACGCGAGCTGCTTGGCTTCCATCGTGACGTGCAGCGACTGCGCGGCGTGAAAGCCGTACGCATCCATCGGGAAGTGCGACATGATCTGGAGCATCATCAAGGCGCCGATGCCCTGGCTGTTAGGCGGCAACTCGTACACCGTCCAGCCGCGGTAGCGCACGTGGAGCGGCGACACCCACTCCGGTTGGAAATCCGCGAGGTCGGCCGCGGTCATCGTGCCGCCGAGCGATTGCTCCGTGGCCAGAATGGCGCCGGCCGTCGCGCCCTTGTAGAACCCGTCGCGACCGTGCTTGGCGATGAGCGTGAGCGTCCGCGCGAGATCGGGATTGCGAAAGATCTCGCCCTCGCGCGGCGTGTGGCCGTCCAACAGATACGTCTTCGTCGCATCCGGTGTGGCGCTCAGTGTCTTGAGGTACTCGGCCCACGTCTCGGCGATCACGTGCGTCACCGGAAATCCTTCGTTGGCGTAGCGGATCGCCGGAGCGAGCACGGTGGAGAAGGGCAGCGTGCCGAAGCGATCGTGCAGCGCTTGCCAGCCGGCAACTGCGCCCGGGACCGTCACGCCCCAGATGCCGCGCAGTGGAATGCGTTGCAGACCTTTGGACGCGAGCAGCTCCGGCGTCATCCCGCTCGCCGACCAACCGCTCGAGTTGAGTCCATAGATCTGTCCCGTCTTGGCGATGTAAACGATGGCGAAGAGGTCGCCGCCGACGCCGTTCATCGCCGGCTCCATGAGACCGTTGGCGGCATTGGCGGCAATCGCGGCGTCGACGGCGTTGCCGCCTAACTCCAGCATGTGGACGCCGGCGCTCGCCGCGAGCGGCTGGCTCGCCGCCACGATGCCGTAGCGCGTGATGACCATCGACCGCCCGGGAATCGGGAGCGGTTGGCCGTGGTCGGGCGTCGTGGGCACGCCGTGTTGGGCGGCGGCGAACGAAGGGAGCGCGGCAATGAGAGCGACGGCGACGATGTGGGCGAAGCGCGTACGGCACATGGGCATCACGAGATACGGTTTGATGGTAAGGAGTGGTCAATCAAATAGCGCTCCGTGCAAGCGCTTCGCTATCCCCGTGGTCACGTGCACAGCGCAGTAACGGTGGGATAACGCCACTCGCGCACATTCTCGCGCACGGCACGCTGCCGTTGCGCTTCAATCATCGTCGGAGACCGTCATGTCCATCCGCTTCCCGATCCAATTGCTCGTGCTCCCGACCGTTCTGTTCCTGTTCCTTGCCGGTCGCTGCGGTTCAGACAATGGTGACGCGGCCTCCGCAGCGTCCGGTTCCTCGCCGACGTCCGGGCCGAAAATTTACGCGGCCAAGTTCTGTCCGGCGCTGTTTCCCAAAGTCAAAGGGTACGTCAAAGCGCCGCTCGACAGCATCACGCAATCCGGCGACGCGTTCAACGATGACATGCATCTGGGCGACGTCGGCTATGTGAGCTGCACGTTTGGCCACGCAGGCCAGAGCTACGTCGTCACCGTCAGCATGCACGCGGGCGATGTCTCCAAATACACCGGCATCACCGACAAGGGCTATTCGGCGCTGCCGGGTTTCGGGGACCAGGCCCGCGCATACGATGGTTCGCTGCGCTGGGTGGATGTCGTGAAGGGCTCGACGGCCTGCGAAGCGATCCTCACGATCGCGGACGCGGACCTCGCCGAGCGCGACTGGAAGCAAGCGGCCGGCAAGGTGTGCAACGCGGCGTTCGATCTGTATCACGCATGACCACCGGCAGCCGCCTAACGATCCGCGGCCTGCGGGGCGGGAGATGCGCTATTCCGCTCGGAACGCCCGCGCCGGATCGATCCGGCTGGCGCGCCGCGCCGGCAGGAACGCTGCTAACGCTCCGATAGCGATGAGCAACACCGGCGCGACCACGAATGCCACCGGATCGAATGCGGTCACGCCGAACAGCAGCGTTTGCAGTCCGCGTGCCGCAGCGGCCGCCAGCAGCAGGCCAACGCCGGCGCCCACGGCAACCAACACCAATCCGTCGCGCATGAGAAGCCGTACCACGCTCTCCGGCCGCGCGCCGATCGCCATGCGGATCGCCACTTCGCGGCCGCGCCGCGCCACGGCGTAGCGGACCACGCCGTACACGCCGATCATCGCCAGCACCAGCGCCAGCCCGGCGAACGCCGCGAACGCCACCGCGCCTAACCGGGCCGACAGGAGCATCACACCCAGGCGCTGCTCCATCGTTTGCGCCTGGATGATCATGAACGACGGATCGATCGCCCGCAGCGTGGTGACCATGCGCGTGGTGGCCGCGGCCGCGTCGCCGCGCACCCGCGCCACCACGTAGAACACCGGCGACGGCTGTTGCGCGTACGCGGCAAAGATGAACGGCGTCGGCGCCTCGCCTAACGAGCGAACCTTGGTCGTCTTCACCACGCCGATGATGTGGTTCACCACCGAGTCGATACGGAACGTCCGGCCCAATCCGTCGGTGCCGGGCCAGAACCGGTCTACCAGCGCCTGGTTCACCACCACCACGCGCTCGTGCGCCGGCGTGTCCGACGAATTGAAGAGACGCCCCCGCAGGAGGGTGAGGCCGGCGGCGTCGAAGAATCCCGAATCGGCGCTCGAGTAGTCGATCGCCCACGCGGTGCGGCCCGGCGGCGGCTGCACGCCGTCGACGGTAATGGCCTCGGTGTTGTTGCCTACCGCATTGAGCAGCATGTCGCCGATCACGCCCACGCGCGACACATCGCCAAGCCCTCCCAGCTGTCGTTCGATCTCGCCCACCACCTGCTGGCGTTGCTCGGCGGAATACTTGTCGGAGGGGAGCGCCATCCACACCAGTCCGCCGGGTGCGGCGCCGAAGCCGGCGTCGACGTGCGACTGCGCGGCGAAGCTGCGCAGGAAGAGCGCGGCGGTCACGAGCAGCACCAGCGACGCGGCGGTCTGCGCTACCACGAGCGCGCTGCGCATGGAGAACCGACGGCCGTCGCCCCCCGTGTTCTCGCTCTTGATGGCCTCGACTACGTTAGGCCGAGTGGCTTGGAGGGCGGGGAGGAGTCCGAAGAGGACGCCGGCCGCCACCGAAATGCCGACCACGAAGGCCAACACGCGCAGATCGAGCGCTACGTCGAGGTTGATCGGCAGCGGAATCGGCAGGTTGGCCGTGAGCAGTGCGTGCAGCGCGAGGCGCGACAGAACGATGCCTAACGCGCCGCCGGCGACTGCCACCACCAGCGACTCGACGAGCAGCTGCCGCATCAGCGCGCCGCGCGTCGCGCCGATCGCCAGCCGCACCGCGATCTCGCGGCGCCGGTCGCGCGCCTGGGCCAGCAGGAAGCTCGCCAGATTCGCGCACGCGATGACCAGGACGAGGCCTACCACCACCATGAGCGCCGTCGCCGCGGGGACCACCACGTGATCGAGTAGCGGGCTCACCGCGATCTTGGACAGCGGGATGGCACGGAGCGTCCGGTCCGGGCTCCAATCGCGTGGTTGCGTACGCCGCATGTCGCCCGCGAATCGATCGAGCACCGTCTGCGCGGCCGCGAACGATTGCCCGTTAGCCAATCGGACCTTCGTGAAGAACGAATGATTGCCGCGCTGCTCGAGTTCATCGACGCTCGTCGGTTGGACCTGATTGATCATCTGGATTGGAACGAACACCGACGGCAGCAAACCCGGCAGCAGTCCCTCGAGGGCTTTGGGTGCGACGCCGACGATGGTGAACGCGCGGCCGCTCAATCGCATTTCGCGCCCAACGACGGCGCGATCGCCGCCGTACGCGCTCATCCAGTAGTCGTAGCCGAGCACCACCACCGGGTGCGCGCCGCGCGCGATGTCGTCCTGCGGACCGAGCAGCCGCCCAACGACGGGCGCGAGACCGATGAGCGGGAAGTAGTCGCCGTTCACCAGCTCGCCGGCGAGCGTTTCCACGTGATCGCCGGCGTCGCGCGGGAACATGCTGAACTCCTCGATCGA
>DATNAM010000197.1:0-10296 GCA_035572595.1 Gemmatimonadaceae bacterium | reverse complement strand
CTCGACGCCGACTTCGGCGTGCCGGTGAGCGTGCGGCTGGTGGGCGACGTCGAAGCGGCTGCCAAGCAGGGATTGGTGCGCTCGCAGGACGAGTTTCTCTCCGCGCTGCGCACGGGCGTCGAGCAGTCCCTGCGCTCGGGCAACAGCGATCCGGCGCTTGCCACCGGCGCCGTGCCAACGGTGATCCTGGTGGTGGGCGTGAACGGCGCCGGTAAAACCACGTTCATCGCCAAGCTCGCCGCGCGCCTGCGCCGCCAGGGCAAGCAGGTGGTGGTGGCGGCCGGCGATACGTATCGCGCCGGAGCAATCGACCAGTTGCGCGTCTGGGCCGATCGTGTAGGAGCAGGATTCGTGGGCAGCGCGCCGGGCAGCGATCCGGCGGCCGTCGCCTTCAACGCGATCGACTCCGCCGTCGCGCGCCGCGCCGACGTGGTGATCGTGGACACCGCGGGCCGTCTGCACACGCAGGACGATCTCATGACCGAGCTGCAGAAAGTGGCACGCGTCATCTCCAAGCGTCTGCCCGGTGCGCCGCACGAAACGCTGCTCGTATTGGACGGCACGATCGGACAGAACGCGGTGGCGCAGGCGAAATCGTTCTCGTCGTCGGTGCCGCTCACGGGGGTGGTGATCACCAAGCTCGATGGCACGGCGCGCGGGGGCATCGTGGTGGCGGTGCACGAAGCGCTCGACGTGCCGGTCAAGTTCGTCGGCGTCGGCGAGAAAGCCGACGATCTGGTGCCGTTCGATGCCGCGCAGTACGCCCGCGATCTGTTCGCCGAGTAGCGCCTAACGTTAGACAAGTGGCGAGTCTCGACACCAACGTTGCATACCTGAAAGGCGTCGGCCCGCGCCGCGCCGACGCGCTCAAGCGACTCGGCGTCCGCACGGCGCGCGACCTGCTGTACCATCTGCCGCATCGCTATCACGACGCCAGCACGATCGCCCGCATCTCCACGCTCACGCCGGGCATGGATGCGACGGTCATCGGCACCGTGATCTCGAAGGGCATCATCCCCACGCGCAAGGGCCTGCGGATTTTCCAGGCCGTGATCAAGGATCGCACGGGGCTCATCGAAGCCGCGTGGCCCGGCCAGCCGTTCCTGGATCGCGTGGTGAACAAGGACGACGCGCTGCTGGTGACGGGCCGCGTGCGCTTCTTTCACGGGCGACAGCTCCAGCCGCGTGAGATGGTGAATCTGGGCGCCGGCAGCGACAGCGAGGACGTCGGATCGGGCCGCGTGTTGGCGGTGTACCCGGCCACTGAGGGACTGTCGTTCAAGCAGATCCGCGCCATCGTGCACGCGCACCTGGACAGCCTGCTTCCGTTAGTCAGAGAGTCGCTGCCGACAGCGCTGCTGGAGCGCGCGGGTGTGCCGCCCCTGCGCGAGGCGCTGCGCATGGTGCACCGTCCGTCGACGCTCGAGGAAGCCGAGCGCGGGCGCTCGCGTCTGGCGCTCGAGGAGCTGCTGTTCGTGAGCCTGCTCCAGCACCGCGCCAAGGAGCTGGCGCGCGAGCGCCGCGCTGGGATCTCGTTCGTCAACAAGCGCGACCTCACGAGCCGCTTGAAGCGCGCGTTGCCGTTCGATCTCACCGGCGCGCAGACGCGCGCGATCCGCGAGATCGTGGCCGACATGTGCGGCGACCGTCGCATGCACCGCCTGCTGCAGGGCGACGTGGGCAGCGGGAAGACGGTGGTGGCGCTGTTCGCGTCGCTGCTGGCGCTCGAGAACGGCTACCAGTCGGCGATCATGGCGCCCACCGAGCTCCTGGCCGAGCAGCATGCGCGCACGTTCGGGCGGCTCCTGGCTCCGTTAGGCATCGAGCCCGTGCTCGTCACCGGCAGCCTGTCCGCCGCCGAGCGGCGCGCGCGCGCGGCGCGGCTCGCCGGCACCGCGCCGCTGATCGCCGTCGGCACGCATGCGTTGGTCCAGGACGACACGCGCTTCGGCCGGCTGGGCTTCGTGGCGATCGACGAGCAGCAGCGCTTCGGCGTCGAGCAGCGGGCTGCGTTAGGCGCCAAGACGCCCGGCGCGGCGGCGGCGAGCCGCCCCGACGTGCTGCTGCTCAGCGCCACGCCGATCCCGCGCTCGCTCGCGCTGACGTCCTACGGCGACCTCGACATCAGCGTCCTCGACGAGCGTCCGCCGGGCCGGCTGCCGGTCAAAACCCTCCTGCGCCCGTCGTCGCGCCGCGCCGCGGTGCTGGCGTCGGTCGAGAAGCAGCTGGCCGAGGGCCGGCAGGCGTACGTGGTGTATCCGGTGATCGAGGAATCCGAGAAGACGGACCTCAAGGCCGCGGTGACGATGCACGACGAGCTCTCGCGCGGCCCCTTCGCGCACCGCCGCGTGGCGCTGCTGCACGGCCGTCTGCCGACCGACGAACGCGACGCCGTGATGCGCCAATTTCTGGCGCACGAGGTCGACGTGCTCGTGGCGACGACGGTAGTCGAGGTAGGCATCGACGTGCCGAATGCCACGGTGATGCTGATCGAGCACCCCGAGCGCTTCGGCCTTTCGCAGCTCCACCAGCTCCGCGGCCGCGTCGGCCGGGGCGCCGCCGCCAGCTACTGCATTCTGTTAGGCGACCCCGGACCTGAGACCCGCGCCCGCCTCGAGGTGTTCGTCGGCACCGACGACGGCTTCGAGATCGCCCGCGCCGACCTCCGCCTCCGCGGCATGGGCGACCTGTTCGGCTCCCAGCAGAGCGGCGAGCCGACGTTCCGCGTCGCCGACCCGCTCAAGGACGAAGCGCTGTTCGCGATGGCCCGGGCAGCCGCGGAAGAAATCCTGGCGTCCGACCCGGACCTGCGCCGGCGCGAGAACGCGGCGCTCCGCGCAGCGTTAGGCGAACGCTACGCGCGCGCGATCGAGCTGTTCAGAGTCGGGTAAGCGCGCGCGTGCGCGCGCTGAGGGAATAGGGAACGGGGAAAAGGGGTGGAAGAACATCAATGTCCACGAACGAGAGCGTGGTGCCGCGTGAGAGGCGTTGGCCCGCGCTTTCTCCCTAACAAAAACGGCACGCACTCGGCTCCCCCGCACCCCTTTCCCCGTTCCCTCAGCGCCAGCGCTTCCCTCAGCACGCGCAAGCGCGCGCTTCCCCGCCTTCGGCGCTTCCCTCAGCGCGCGCACGCGCGCGCTTCCCTGCTTTACGGCGTCCGCTCCTGCAATCGTTTCTTGATCCGCTCCAACTCCGCGTTCGTCTTGTCGAGCTGGTCCTTGAGCGTCTTGATCTCCTTCTGCAAATCGTCTTCGCGCTCCTGCGCTTTCTGCGCATCCGCCAGCCGCGCCGAGTCGTTCACGGCCACCACGGGCGCCCGTTGGGCGAGCGAGTCGAGCGCGACGGCGATCCGGCGCAGCGTGGAGGCTTCGGCGCGGTGCAGGGCGGCCGACGAGTCGGCGAGATATTCGTCTAACCGCTCGGTGGCCGCGCGCGCGCTGCCGCCGCGATTCGCGGGATCGAGCTTGAACAGCGCGCGCCAATACGTCGCTTCGCGGGCTTCGGGGCTCGACGGATATCGCTGCACGAATTCGTACAGCGCTTTGTCGGCGGCGTCGAAGTGGCCAAGGACTACCTGGTTCTTGGCGCCGGCGATCGTGCCGATCCAGTCGTCGGCGGCGGGCGGCATCGTGCGTCGTGCGGAAGTGGTGGCGCACGCCGCACAAAGCAGCGTGAGCCCCACCAACAGCCATCCCCTCACGCGGGCACTCCGAGCATCGGCGCGTGCGGCCGGCCGTGCACGCGGCCGCCGGCGCGCAGCGGCAGCGTGAGATGGAACGTCGTGCCGACGCCCACGATGCTCTCCACCGAAATCTGCCCGCCGTGCGCCACCACGATCTGCCGCGCGATCGCGAGCCCCAGCCCGCTGCCGCCGCCGTGCGCGGCGGATTCCTGATTGTCGGCTTGGAAAAATTTTTCGAAGATGTGTGGAAGCTGTTGCGGCGGGATACCGGCGCCGGTGTCGCGGACGTCCAGGTGCACCTGCTGGTCCATCGCGTCCACCTGCAGCTCCACCGAACCGCCGCGCTCGGTGAACTTGAACGCGTTGGCTACCAGGTTGCCTAGCACTTCGCTGATCCGGTCGGGATCCCACATCACTTCCGCCGGCAGCGGCCCCGTGCGCTCGATGCGGAAGTCGATGCCGCGCTGCATCGACAGCACGCGGAAGCTTTCTTCGAGCTCGGTGAGGAACGCATCCAGGTTCGTTGGGCGAAGGTCCAACTTGCCGCCGCCCGCCTCGAAGCGGCTCACATCGAGCAGCTGGTGCACGAGGCGCGAGAGCGACCGCGTTTGCGAATCGAGCGTGCGCACGATCTCGTGCATCTTGGGCGACACGGTGCCGTACACGCCTTCGTCGATCAGCTGCAGGTAGCCCAGGATGACGTTGATCGGCGTCTTGAGCTCGTGCGATGCAACCGACACGAATTCCGCTTTGAGCCGGTCGAGCGCCGCCAACTGTTGCGACATCGATTGGAAGCTTTCCGAGAGATGGCCGAACTCGTCGTGTCGTCGCGGCGTCACGCGCAACTTATAGCCGAAGTTGCCGTCGGCCACCGCGGCCATGCCGTGCTCGAGATCGCGAATCGGACCGCTGATGGTTCGCCAGAGCATAATCGATATGATGAGCGCGAGCGTCCCCGCCACGGCTAACCCGAGCGCCGCCGCGTTGCGCGCCTGTTCGGTTTCCGCCGTCGCCGCGGCCACGAGCCGGCTCGATCGATCGCGCAACACGCCTTCAGCCGACGTGAGCTCGCGCTCCGTGGCGGCGATGGCCGGAATCAGGTGCTGGGTCGACACCGAGTCGGCGATCTTCGCCTGGCCGGATGCCGCCGCGGCGTACTCACTCGGCACATACGACGCGACTTGCGCCACCGCCGTGCCGATTTTTTTGGACGACGCCTGCATGCCGAGATGCGCGAGCGAGTCCGACGTCGCCGCGAGCACCGTGAGCTGCGAATCCATCGACGCGCGGATCTGCGGTTGGTGCAGGAACACGAGCGACAGATCGAGGCGGCGCAGCTCGTCCGTGCCGGAGCGCATGCGGTTGAGCAGGAGCGACGCCGCGAACTCGCGCTTCTGCAGTGCGGTGGTAATCGAGTGCAGCTTCTCCAGCGACTGGAGCGCAAGCACCAGCGGGACCACCAGCACCAGCGCGATGGCCACGAGCCCCAGGCCTAACTTCGAGCGGATGCTCACAGGGCGGAGCGGTCTGTCACCGACGTTAGGCGCCGGCCCGGCACCATCGGGCCGCGCGGGCACGCGCCTGCGCGCAGGCTGCCAACACCGTCGCAGCAGGGCCGCTCTTCACGAAAACATCGCGGCATGAAGGTCTGAATTTGTCCCGTGCCGGCTGGCGTTGCAGCCGGGATCGTGATGGACGTGCTCGAGCGCCGTGCGAATCCACGGCGCCGACCGGTCATACACCGTGCGGCATTCCGCGTGCCGGAGCAGCGTCGTCGCTGAACACGACAGTGCACGCGCGTGCCGCACACGTGCGCGTCATCGCCGCGGGTCATGCACTCGCCTCCATCGTACATCTGCGCATACACACACGCCAGCGGCAGAGCATGACATTTCAGTGACGAAGTTGACACCGCCGTCAGTCGCTCGTAGCTTGCCGATCCTTCGCCGTAACTCTAACCGTTTCAATGACATTGAGTACTCCCCGCATTGACGAGCTGAAACAGCACGTCGGCCGCACTGTCACTGTACGCGGATGGGTGACGCATGTCCGCTCATCCGGGAAAATCGCGTTCGTCGTGATGCGCGACGGCACCGGACAGATTCAGGGTGTCCTCGTCAAAACGCAAATCGCACCCGCTGCCTGGGAACGTTTCGCGGCGCTCACGATCGAGACGTCGGTCGCCATGACCGGCGAGGTGCACGCCGAAGAGCGTTCGCCCGGCGGCATCGAGATGGCCGTCACCGATCTCGAGATCATTGGGACGAGCGCACTCGATTATCCGATCCAACCGAAAGAGCACGGCATCGATTTTCTCCTCGACAATCGCCACTTCTGGCTGCGCTCGCCGCGCCAGCGCGCGATCGCGCGTGTGCGCAACGAGCTCGAGCAAGCGATCCACGATTTCTTCTACGCGCGTGGCTTCCTCCGGGTGGACACACCTATTCTCACCGCCGCGATTGGCGAACGCTCGGGACTCTTTTCCACAGAGTATTTCGACGAGGGCAACGCCTACCTCGCGCAGACGGGACAGTTGTACGGCGAAGCGGCCGCTGCGGCGTTCGGCCGGATCTATACCTTCGGCCCAACGTTCCGCGCCGAGAAATCCAAAACGCGCCGCCACCTCACCGAGTTTTGGATGATCGAACCAGAAGTCGCTTGGAACGACTCCGATGACAACATGCGTCTGCAGGAAGACTTCGTGTCGTACCTCGTGCGCCGCGTGCTCGATCGCTGCGGCGATGAATTGAAGCTCCTCGAGCGCGACATCGTTCCACTCGAGCGCGTGACGCCGCCGTTCGTACGCCTCGACTACGGCGACGCAATCTCCTTGCTCCAGCGCAAAGGCAGCTCCACCGTCTGGGGCGACGACCTCGGCGCTGAAGATGAAGCACTGATCGTCGCGGAGTACGACAAGCCGGTGTTCGTGATGAACTACCCGCGCGAAGCGAAGGCGTTCTACATGAAGGAGAACCCCGCCAACCCGCGCACCGTGCTTTGCGATGACCTGCTCGCCCCCGAAGGCTATGGCGAGATCATCGGCGGCAGCCAGCGCGAAGATGACTACGACCGCCTGCTCGCCCGCATCCGCGCCGAGAAGCTGCCTGAGGATGCCTACGGCTGGTACCTGGACCTCAGGCGCTACGGCACCTTCGTGCACTCGGGTTTTGGACTGGGCCTCGAGCGCACGGTGTCGTGGATTTGCGGCTTGCCGCACCTGCGCGAGGCGATCGCGTTTCCGAGGATGATGAACCGGCTGAAACCGTGAACCGGGGAAGCGCGCGCTCGCGCGCGCTGAGGGAAGCGCTGGCGCTGTGGGAAGGGGGAAGAGGGGAGGAACAACATCGATGGCCTGTAGGGGGCCACCTTGAGCCTCCTCCATCCTCCGGCGTGCTGTCTAACCGAAGTGCGGCGACCAGCTCTTCGCGTGCGTTCCACTGATGTCCTTCCTCCCCTCTTCCCCCTTCCCACAGCGCCAGCGCTTCCCTCAGCGCGCGCGAGCGCGCGCTTCCCATTTCCACCTTTGGCTCGCCACCTAACTCTATTCTTCCTCGCCACTTGCCTCCTCTCGCTTCACCTGATTCCACAACTCATCCAGCCCGTCCGCACCCAGCTCACCCAGCTTCACGTTTCGCTTGAGCGCCAGCGTCTCCATTCCCTCGAATCGCCGCACGAACTTTCCGTTCGCCCGGTCTAACGCGACCGCCGCGTGGACGTTCGCCCGGCGACATAAATTCACCACCGCGAACAAGAGATCGCCGAGCTCGTCTTCGAGCGCATCGCGCGCGGCGTCGCTGGGTTGGCGTGCGAGCTGCTCGCGCACTTCCGAGAGCTCCTCTTCCACTTTGAGCGCCGGACCTTCGACGTCGGGCCAGTCGAAGCCGACGCCGGCGGCGCGGTCTTGAAGCCGTTGGGCGCGGTGCAGAGCGGGGAGGCCGGAGGGCAGTCCGTCGGTGAGCGACGTGCGCGAGCGCGCTTTCATCGTCTCCCAGCGTTCCTTGGGACCGCCGCCATAGAGGTGCGGATGACGGCGTTTCATCTTGTCGATGAGCGCGGCGGCCACGTCGTGCGCGTCGAAATCGCCGGACTCCTCCGCGAGCACGGAATGGAACAGCACCTGGAGCAGCACGTCGCCTAACTCTTCGCGCATGGCGGCCACGTCGCCGTCGCGCAGGGCGTCGTCGAGCTCGTGCGATTCCTCGATCAAATAGGGGCGCAGCGACTGGTGCGTCTGCGCGCGATCCCATTCGCATCGCGCGCGCAGATCGCGCATCAGCGCGAGCGCATCTTCAAGTGTTGGTTTGTCTTGCATCGCTCCTCCCGGGCCGGTATACTACCCGCCCGAACGATGATGCGTCAACGCGAGAGTCGATGACACGCGCCTGGGTCGAAATCGATCTGGGCGCGTTACGCCGCAATGGGGCCGTGATGGCCGCACGCGCCGCCGCGCTCCTCCCCATGGTCAAGGCCGACGCGTACGGGATCGGTGCTGTGGCCGCGACGCGCGTGCTCGAAGCGCTCGCACCGTGGGGATTCGGCGTCGCTACCATTGACGAAGGACGAGAGTTACGCGACGCGGGCGTCGACCGGCCGATCATCGTCTTCACCCCGCCGCTGCCCGATGAGCTCGCCGAGCTCCGCGCTGCCCGCCTAACGCCAGCGCTCGGTACGCCCGCGCAGATCGACGCCTGGCGTGCGCTCGGCGCCGGACACGAGGACTGGCACCTCGCCATCGACACCGGGATGCATCGCGCCGGCGTGCACTGGAATGAAGTCTGGGATCTGCGCGCCGCGCTCCAAGCCGCGCCGCCCGAGGGAGCGTTCACGCACTTTCACTCCGCGGACGTGGACGATGATTCGCTCGCAGAACAGGACCGGCGGTTCGAGTACGCCGTAGGCCAATTGCCTTCGCGGCCCAAGCTACTCCACAGCGAAAACTCGGCTGCGTTGGCACGCACTACGAAGTCGCGATGGTCGCTCGCGCGACCGGGCATCTTTCTCTACGGTGCGGGCGCCGGTGCGCGCGCGCTGGTCAAACCGGAAAACGTCGCCAGCCTCAAGGCACGCGTCGCCGAGATCCACGTGCTCGAGGACGGCGACACCGTGAGCTACGGCGCCACCTACCGCGCGCAGGGCGAACGCCGTATCGCCACGCTTCCCGTGGGCTACGCCGACGGATATCGCCGTGCACTTGGCAATCGGGCGCAGGCATTGGTGAACGGGCGCCGTGCGCCCGTCGTCGGCGTGGTGACGATGGACATGACCATGATCGACATCACCGATGTGCCGTGCGAGATAGGTGACATCGTCACCCTGATTGGCCGCGACGGCGATCGCGTGCGCGATGTGGATACCGTGGCGCGCGACGGCGACCTGTCGCCCTACGAAGTGCTCATTGGACTCAGGTCGCGACTGCCTCGACAGTACGTGAACGCGCCGTGACGCGCCGCGCAATCATCCTCGTGCTCGACGGCGTCGGGATCGGCGCCGCACCCGACGCGGCCGACTACGGCGACGTCGGCAGCAATACGTTGGGCAATCTCGCGCGCGCGGTGGGCGGGTTCGCGCTGCCGAATCTCGAGCGCGCGGGTCTTGGATGCATCGCGCCGCTTGCCGGCATGCGGTGCGTGAACGATCCGCTCGCGGCATGGGGATCGATGAGTCCCTCGTCGGCGGGAAAGGACAGCACCACCGGTCACTGGGAAATTGCGGGCGTGCGACTCGCGCGGCCGTTTCCCACCTTTCCGAACGGCTTTCCCGAAGATCTCGTGAACGAGTTCGCCGAACGCACCGGGCGCGGTGTGCTGGGCAACATCGCGGCGAGCGGTACCGAGGTGATCGCGCAATTCGGCGCCGAGCATGAGCGCACCGGTCGGTGGATTGTGTACACGAGCGCCGATTCGGTTTTTCAGGTGGCGGCGCACGAGCGCATCGTGCCGATCGACGAACTGTACGCCGCGTGCGAGATTGCGCGAGCGATGCTGGTGGCACCGAACGACGTGTCGCGCGTGATCGCGCGGCCGTTCACGGGCGAGCCGGGCTCCTTTCGCCGCACGGCAGCCAGACGCGACTTTTCGATCGAGCCGCCCGAACGCACGCTGCTCGACGCGCTCGCCGAGCGCGGCATTGCGCGCGTGGGCGTCGGCAAAGTGGACGATCTGTTCGCCGGCCGGGCGATCACATCCGTGCACACGGCTGACAATGCGGCCGGTATCGCCGAGATTCATCGAGCATTGCGTGCACTCAGCGGTGGGCTGCTCTTCGCCAACCTAGTAGATTTCGACCAGCTTTGGGGGCACCGGAACGACGAAGCGGGGTTTTATGAGGGACTGCGGGCGTTCGACTCCGCGCTTCCCGGCATCGTAGGCGCACTTCGCGAGGACGACTTGCTTTTCCTGACGGCCGATCACGGGAACGACCCGACCACAACTTCTACCGACCATGCGCGCGAGTGTGTGCCGTTGCTCGCCCTTGGTCCGCGCGTGCATCCGCGCTCGCTCGGCGTACGCTCGACGTTCGCCGATCTAGGCGCGACTGTCGCCGAGTGGTTGGGGGCCGACTTCCGCGATCGCGGCGTGTCGTTCCTCGCGGAGCTGCTCGCCGCGTGACGCCGC
>DATNAM010000196.1:0-10118 GCA_035572595.1 Gemmatimonadaceae bacterium | reverse complement strand
GCGAAGTTGAGGCGCGCGAATTCCCCGAAGTGCGCCGCGGCTGCCGCGTCGTACGCACGCGCAGCGTCCGTTTCGTTCACGAAGCGGCCGAGACGCTTCCTCGCGCCATTCACTCTTATATCCGCGGCCCATTTCCGCCGCCGAGCGACGCGCTGTGATAGCGTCGGATTGGTGGCGAGCACGCGCCGGAGGAACTCCCGCCCCGTCTCGTCCTTTCGCTGAATGAGCCCCTTCCGTCGCGCGGCGGCGGCGTGCCACATGCAGAGCAACGCATCGCTGCAGCCGCACGGCTCGGTGAGCGCGGGGGTGGCGTTAGGCGCGGTCATCCGGCCCTCCGCAGATCACCCGCTGCCTCCATCGGACGAACGGCTGACAACGCTTCGCCTAACTCGCAGGTGAGCCGGGCGCCCAAGACCGCCGCGTCGTACGCCGCGCGCGCCAAGATGCGATCCCGGACGGCCTCGTACTGCTTGGCGCGGTGCTCCATGTAGGGCGGATACTTCTCGATGTTCTTCTCCGCCGCCGTGGCGCTCCGCTCCTGCTGCGTCTCGACCAAGTGGCGGATGCCCGCGTCCTTGACTAACGCGCGCTCATCTTCGAGTTGCATTTCGAGCATCGTCGCGTCCGCCAGCCTCTTCGCGGCCGTGGCGATCTCCAAGAGGCAGTCGCCGACCGGAGTGCCGTAGGTGGTCATAGCTCTTTCCTCGCGAGCGCGGCTTCGAGCTCTCGCAGCATCCGGTTTGTCCGGAACCGCGCGTTGAGCAGCTCGAACGGCGCCTGGTTCGTGTCGAATGCCGCGCGCTCGGCCGCGAGGGCCGCGTGCACGGCGGCGAGCGGCCCCGTGAACCACCCCAGGTAGTACGAGAAGTCCTCGCGGCGGAGGCCCGTCACGGGATCGGGTGTCGCATCGGCCGCTTCGGCCTCGGCGGCGGAGTCGAACTCCGCGCCGTTGTAGACGCGGAGCGTGTCGACGTCCACGTACACGGCGCCGCACCCGCGGCACGAGTGGCTTGTTGTGTCGTGGCACATCGTCACTTGCTCTCCGCAATTCGAGCAATCGAACACCGGGCGCATCTGGATCGTCTTTGCCATCGTTGCATCCTCGTGCTGACTGGCTATCTTCACCGCCGGGCGGCGTCAGAGACCGCTCGGCAGTCTTCGGGTCAGCGCGTTAACGCGTGCTGGCCCGTCGTGCATCCACGCGGTCCCGGTTGGGCCGGAGTACCCGTGGGTCCTGCAATCCGTCGTGCTTGTGCCGGCGGACGATGAGCACCCAACAGAGCTTCTCCGCGAGCACCGCAGCTACGTAGATGGCGAGGCAGGCCCCGATCACCACGCCCGCGTCGATGAGCGTCATCGTGCGTCCCTCCCGATCCGGTACATGATTTCCGCTTCGCGGCCAGCGCTGTCGGCGTGCGCGTCTTTCGCCATCGCCTGGTAGACCTGCCACGGCTCGAGGTCCGTCGTGCGGCGCATCCGGAGATCGCCCCACATGGCGACGCCCAACCGAAACGCTTCGCTATCGCTCGGCGCCTGGATGGTGCCGACCGGATGGTCGTTGAGCCACACGGCATACATGCGAATCACGCGGTGCCTCGCGGCCGGTTGGCGCGCGGCCCGCTGCGACGCGGGTCCGTGCGCACCGTGCGCTGGAAGTCGGCCTCGCCTTTGCGCTGGCGCTCCTGCGCGTCGCGGCGCCGATCGGTCAGGGCCATGTACGCCGCGACGAGCCCATAGACGGCGCCCATCGCCACCACGATGCCTAACGCGTGGACGAGGGGCAGGAGCGGCGTCATGCGGCCCGTCCCGTGTCGATGTCGGCCACGCGCGCGCGGCCGTCGGTGATGATGCGCGACATGCCGCGGACTAACGCCAGCGCCATGTCGTAGAGCTCGTTCGCCGCGTGCTCGACCGTCTCGCGATTGCCGGACGAGACGGCGCGGTCCATCACCGAGCGCGCGATCTCGAATTCGGTGTGGAACGGCACGCGGACCGAGCGCGCGTTGGCCTCGCGCCACGTCTTGGTGCCGGGGACCGCGTCAGTCGCGCGGATCACGCGGAAGCGCAGCTCTTGCTCGACGGCGCGCTGGTATTCTGCGGCCGACGCGCACGGCGGTCCCGTGCGGTCGGTGCTCCGGCGATCTGTTACTCTGTCATGCTTGCGCATAAGCGGGCTCAGGTGCGAGTTGAGTGTTGCGGGGTGTCGTACGTGCGTGCGTCAGGCGGCAGACTGCGAGCTGGGGGAACCGTGCACGATGAAGTCGAGCGAGGCGCCGTACACATCAGCGACGCGAATAAAGGCCGCGAGGCTGACGCTGCCGTGCGTTTCCATGCGCTGGATCTGACTTTGGCTGAGGCCGACGAGGAGGCCGACCTGCTCTTGTGTAAGCCGCCGCTGTTGCCGGAGCGTCAGGAGTCGCTCGCCCATCGGCGACCGGGGCTTCCGTTTGATATTCGCGTTACGCATACTGTTCTCCGTGTTGTTCGCCCGGCCTGCGCTTGCACGGGTAATATATGCGTTCGTCGGGTCATGTCAAGGGTCAGTTTCACGTGAAACAATTTCACCGCATAAAGCCATATGGCATCGACGGTTCAGGAGCGCGCCAGGTTCGCCTTCTACTCACGGAAGCGGACAGAGCCTGGCTTGACGCAGGATGAGGTTGCGCGTCGGGTCGGCAGGGCGGTGCGGCGGACGTTCACGCAGTCGACGGCGCAGCGGTGGTTCGCCGGCGGCTTGCCGCGGGACACCCGGACGGGGGTGGCGCTCGCGAACGAGCTCGGCGTCGATCCGGGGTGGCTTTACTTCGGCGGTGCGAGCGGGGCGCCAGCACCGAACGACTGGCGGGATGCTAACGCCGAGGACGGGGGAGCTGCGGCTGTCCTGGAGGGGCCTTCCGGTCGGGAACTAGCGCTAAGCGAGGCGAGGCGACCATCGCGGCGGCGTCGCGCACGTGGGCGATGAACTCGGGCGTGACCAGCGCGGCGTTGACCGTCACCTCGAAGCACCGGAATCCTCGGACGTCGACCGCATAGAAGCGCACGACGCCGGGCAGCGGGCACGGCTCGCGGAGGAGGACGCCGGGCGTGGGCTGCGCTCGAGGTGGCGAGTCAGCCGGGGGATGTGGGCCGAAGGTGATGGACATCGCGCGGGGGTGGTCCAGCGAGGCGGGCGGATTGACGCGGGGCGGCAAACATCTCCCCTGGAAACAAATAGCGCAAGTGTAATGTGGCGAACATTGACGACCGCCCGATCTTCGGGCAATCTACGGGTCCGTTTCGGGGAGGCAAGGATGCGTGTCGATGCCTGCGTTGCTGTTCTTCTGGCTGCCTCACCGGTAGCTGTCCCGGCTCAGGGCATGGGTTCGCCTCCCCCGGCAGTGCGCGCCTCCGCGTCGGCTGCGGGAACGTCGAATGCAGACCGAGACTTCACGCCCCGCGTCCAGCATGACGCGTTCGACAAGTCCACGACGACGATCGTCGACATCGCAAAGGACGTGTGGGGCGGCGACAAACAATGCACGAACGGCCCGTCGTACGAGCGCGTCTCGATCTCGCTCGCCAAGCTCGACCCGCCCGACAGCGGGCTCTCTGTGGTGCTGGTCGTCCGCTACACCGGCAACGCGTGGCTTTTCATGGATCCGAGCGCGCCCGTCCGGTTCCTCATTGCCGATACGGTGGTCGCGGTGCCTGTGCTCGCCGTGCCGACGCAAGAGCCGGTCGCCGGCAGCGAAGTCACTGAGGTCGCGGATGCGGCGCCCACGCGAGCGCAGTTGCGCGCGATCGGGAGCGCCGACAGCACGACGATGCGCATCGTTGGGCGCCGCGGACAATGCGATGTCCGGCTCACGCGGAAGGCGCTTCGCCTGGTACAGCTCTTTGATCAGCGCATCCTGGGCGACAGCGCGGCCCGTTAGGCACGTCGACAGCCACGTACTCAAGGCCGGCCATCGCGCAGCCGGTTTGCAGCACCCGGTGAAAGAGCCGCCACCGGGGGATCGACATGTGCCACACGCCAGGGTAGTCGCGCCGCTCAGCGTCGGTGACGACGAAGCGCACGTGCACGCTGTTGTGCCGCATCGCCCGCACCTCGGCCGTGAGGCGCACGGCTACGGGGTGAGCACGACCACGCCCTCGCCGGCCCGGAGTTCGACTGTATCGCGCGCCACGGTCGAGCCGTCCGAACGGAGGAGTCGTCCGTGCACCCCGATCGGCACTGCGACCGCACTCGAATCGCCGAAGTTGGTCACGGTGGCGCTCTGCGTGCGCATGAGCACGATGGCTCGCGCAAACGCCCGCCGCCACACGACGTACTTCTGCCCAACGGGGTCCGTGCCGCTGGCGAGCTGGGCGCGCGGTGCACTCGGTGCGCCTAACGTCGTATCCCACGCGGCCAACCAGTGCGTCGTCGGCGATTGGTTCCAGTAGTTGTCCGGAGCGAATGAGACGACCGCGCCCCCATCCTTGACCATGAGATAGCTCGCGTACTCGGCCATCTTCTCCCGGCCGACGGGCGTCACATCGTTCCCCACGGCAGGCGGCACATTGTCCGTCCACGCGAGATTCGAGACGAATTCGAGCCGTTGCGCCCCCGCGGCCACCAAATGGTCAATCCAGCGCCAGAAATTCAAGCCACCGGCGAGGTTCTGGCCTAACGGGTAGTTGGTGCGTTCCAGGTGCGCGCCGCCGGCCGCCACGATACAGATCGAATCGAAGGCGAAATCGTAGCTCGCCGTGTTGACCAGGAGCACGGCGCCGGTCGCATGCTCCGCAGTGAGCTCCTGCGTCAGCGCCGTCCGATACCAGAGGGAGTCGCCCTCGGCGCTCGAGAACGCTTTTCCCATGGCGCCGCGGCCAAAGACGTCGTAGAAGGCGCCAGCCCACCCGTGCGCGCGGAGCGAGAGGACGCGCTGCATGGCGTAGGCGCGCCATCCGGGGTCCGCTGGGTTCACCGCGGCGGCGGAATCGCCATCCTGCGCCACCCATGCGATCCGGCTCGCCTTCGTCGGCGCCGTGCCCGCGCGATGCAGGAAGGCCGACTCGATCGGGTAGCCGTGCGCGACGAGAAACGCGTCGAGGGGCGCCACGCCGGAGGTGCCTAACGTATCGGCGGTCGTCGTCAGCACGAACCAGTAGAGCGAATACTGAACCTGCTCGATGCGTGGGTTCGCGGCTTTCCATGCCGTGATGCTGCCGTTCACGAGGCGATCGACCCGCGCGCCCATCACGCGGTACCACGTGCTGTCGCAGACGCCCGCGTGGTTCCCGCAGTAAAAGTCGGTGTAGCTGTAGACGAGTCCGGATGCGGCGCCGGGCGCGGGCGCCTGGGTCAGCGACGCCGTATCCGTGGGTGGCGGCGGCGCGGGCGCGATGACGCCCACCGTGATCGAATCGGCCGCCGTCGCTTTGCGTTTGAGCGAGTCGACAATCTCGAAGCGCACCCAATAGACGCCCGCCGTACGGAACGTTTTGCTCGGTACGATCTCGGCACCTGCCCCGGTCCCATCACCGAAGAACCACGAGTAGGCGAGCACGCCAGCAGGAACGGAGCTCGCCGACCCGTCGAAGCGGCAGACGCGGAGGGGCGAGCACGTCGCCGTAAACCGCGCGACGGGCGCGGGGGGCGTGCCGATCTTGGTGACGGTGATCGTCGTGTCGTACGTCCAGTTGGTGTCGACGCGCGCGGTGCTATCGATCGTGTGGACGGTGTCGAGCCAGTTGACGGTCGGCACCGCTGGACTCGAGGCGGTGAACGATGCGTTGACAGAGGGCTCGCCGCCCGAGCAAGCCGCGAGCGCAGCAATGAGCAGCAGGAAGCGTTTCATGTGGTCACCAAGTCACCAGGTGTAGCCAAAGCCGAAGACGGCGCCGGCGTGGAGTTTCCGATCGTCCGCGGTGTACGCGACCGCCGGGCCTGCGAACTTTCGGAAGTGGGACCAGAACGAGGGTGCCGCACCGCGCACCGCCACGACGATGGCGGAGTCCGCGCGGTGCTCGCGCTCGAGCGCGGCCACCTGCCCGGCGAGCGACGCGAGCACGGAGTCTTTGGCAGCCATGGCGCGCGACGCGTCCTGCGCCTGACCCGCCGCCGCGCGCGCGAGTGCATCGTAATCCGCCTTGGGCACGACATCGGCGAGGACCGCCGGAGCGCCGGGCGTCGTGCGCACCGGACATTGAACGACGGTCGGCGTGCGCGCCGCGAGCCCAGCGATCCGCACGGAGTCCGCGCGGAGCACCGCGGCGAGCGAGTCGGCGCGCGTCGTGGCCGCGGTTGCCCGGTCCTTCCACGCGAGCGCGGAGTCCGCGGCGTTGCGGGCCGCCGCCGTCTGCTCCGCGATCTTCGCCGCTGCGGCCCCCATCGCGCGCTCGTGTGCGCTCCACGCCCACTCACCGCCGGCGAAGAGCAGCACGGCGGCGAGCGCAGCGAGGAGCTTGATCTGGACGGCGGTCACCCCTTTGCCTTGGGCAGCGTCGGGTCGTGCGGATTGTTGCGTCGCACGAGGTACCCGGCGCCGAACACGGCGACGGCACCGAGGAGGAGGGCCCAGAGCGGCAGGGTGATGGACACGTTGAACATGCGGGTCTCCGAGGTCAGGGTTGGCCGTCGCGGCGCCCTTGGCGCCACGCGGTGACGAGCTGCGTGAGTTGTCCGAACCAGATCGCCACGATGGTCGGGTCGATGAGGATCGCGCCTAACGTGAGGACGGCGAGCGCGCAACCGAGACCGAAATTGGTCAGCTGGTGGCGTTCCATGATCACGAACCCGGCCGCTAGGAGCACGAGCGCGGCGCCAAAGATGTTTTGCTTCACGCCGCCGCCTCGGGGAGGCCGTAGCCGAGCACGTGGGCCGCGTCGATGTCGCCCACGGTGCACCCTTCGCCGTTCCGGTCGTCGCCGGTCTGCCGCTTGAACGTGGTGTTGCCCTCGATCGTCTGGACGAGCGGCGTCGTTAGGCTGACGAGCCCGATGTGGTCGGGCACGCCGGTGCCAGCGAGCGAGTAGATGACGTACCGGCCGATGCCGGGCTCGGTCGTGAAGGTGCCGCGCGCCTGGGCCATGATGAGCCAGCTCCGGACGGCACCAACGGAAAACGGGGGCACGCGCGCGCCCGCATCCTGGAACCACGCGCCTAACGCGAGCGCACACCAGCTGGAGCCCAAGGGCGACCCGAAGCGGCGCGCGTAGCCGTCAAGGATCGGATGGCGATTGGAGCCCGGCGGAGTCTCAACCAGGCCCACGTCCGTGAGTGCGCGCACCACGAGGAGCCGCTCGAACGGCGGCGTATCGGGTGGGAGCCACCGCGCGAACCCCGGCACGACGACGGTCACTGGAAGCTCTTGACGAAGAGCGCGACGGCGAAGACGGCCACGCCGATCACGCCGAAGACCAAGCCCAGCGGATCGTGCTCGCGGATGCCGAGCGTAAAGCCGATGGCGCCGACGAAGAACCCGAGCACGAGGATGAGACTTCGCATAACCGCCTCCGCGAGGTCCGGCGTCAGGGCGTGCGCCCATTGTCGACGCGGACGGTAAGCGCCTGGATGGCGCGCTGCTGCTGCAGCGTGATCGTGTCCAGCTTGGCCATATGCGACGCCATGAGGCCCTGGTTCACGAGGAGCGAGTCTTCGCGCCGCGACAGGAGATCGAGCCGGGGGACGAGCGTGGCCACGCTCGCGTCGAGATTCTGCGCCGCCACGGCCAGGTGGAACGCGGACGCGCCTAACTTGCCGAGCGTCGTCACGCAGTAGAGGAGCGCCGCCACGCTCGAGGCCCACCAGAGCGCGTGCTTCGCCTGTGTCTTGAAGCGCTCGCCACGGCGCCGATCCGGACCCTGCCGCCGTTGTCCGTCCCGCTCGACCGGATACTCGGACGTTCCGCTCACGAGTCCGCCGTCCGCGCGATGAGGCGGTACAGGAGGACGTAGAGGCGGTGAATCGGCGACCAGTCGGGGAGGATGTAGCCGCGGAAGTACTCGATCGCCTCCACCGCGTGCTGCACCGCGTCATCGGCCATGAGCACGAGCCCCGCGTAGCGCGCTGGCGGCCACGGAATGAGCGCGAGGGCCATCCCGATATACAGGTGGTGCGCTTCGGCGAGCCGGCGGATGATCGCGAGGGCGACCAATCCCATGAAGGCGAGCACGCCGTAGGTGAGCCACAGTGCTGGTGTCACGCCGTCGAACTCCGGCTCGGAGGAAAACGAAAAACGCGGTCCAGCCGCCCCGTAGGGCAGCGAGACCGCGTCGAGCAGCGGTACTGTCTGGGCCAGCGTCGGCCCGGCTATGTGGTCGCGGTAGAAGCTACACGCGTCAGGCGTTTCGCGCCATGGCTCACGTCCTCGGCACCCCGTCACCACGTGGCCACAATTGCCCGCTCGGCGGCCGAGTCGGGGTCCCGCTGCCCGTGCCGCCGGCGGGCGGCGACTGCGGCCCGCTATTCACGGGGATCACGGTGAGGAGCGAAACGATCGATCGGACCAGCGGTCGCATATGCAGGCCCGCGGGAACGGCATCAGCCACGAAGGTCGACATACCGGCTCTCCGTTAGTCGTCGCGGACAAAGAGGCGACCGAGCGTCGTGACGGTGCCGCCGACGCCAATGACGCGCGTGATGTTCGATCCGACTGAGAAATAGGTGTGGTTGGTGCCATAGACGGCGATCGTCGCGGTGCTGCCGCCGGTCGGATAATCGGCGTTGAGGACCGCGAGGATGTTCGTGCCCGGATTCTGGGCGCTGCCGGCCAACGGAATCGGGATGCCCGCGCCGATCGTCGTGCCGTACGCGCCCGATCCGCTCGCGGCGTTTGAGAGGATCGCCGGGATGAGGAGGTCCACCGACGGAACCGAGGTGCCGGTCGATGGGATGTAATGCTGCGCACAGGACGAGGGCGTGCCGCCGACAACGAGCGCGTTGCTCGTGCCTCCGACCGCCATCGTGAAAATCAGCGCGTCGGCGGTATCGGCTCCGGTCGCATCCTTCGACCGCTCGACCGAGAGCACGATCGTATTGAAGGTGATTGTCGCATTTTGATTGAGCGCGAGCGCCAGGCGCCCGGCGCTGCCCGACACGATGCAGGCGCGGCTGGTGGTGTCGCTCGACTGCGAGCCGAACACGCTGCAGGACCAGACCGACGAGATGAGCGTGCCGGTCAGGTGGCCGGCGCCGTCCGTCGCCCATCCAACGCTCGCGCCGAAGCCAGGAGTCGTGGCCGTGCCGCCGGAGACGAACTCGATTTTGAGAAAGATCGGCGTCAGGCCGTCGTTCGTTTTGTAGATGATGTAGTTGGTGCCGGCGGTCGTCGTTCGCGTCATCGTCGCGAGATTCGCCTGGCCGGTATCCGTCGAATGCACCCAGCCCATCGCGAGGATCTGCGTATCGATCGCGCTCGCCCAGGCCCGGAAGGTCGTGTCCGACGTGTTGTCGAACTGCAGCGTAAACGCGGCCGCGCTCATCTCAGTAGGGCCTCAGTGTGAAGGTGGCGGTGATCGTGGTCGAGCCGCCGGATTTGTTGGTGATGGCGATATAGATGACGTTGCCCTGCGGCGTGTCGCCGTTGTAGAGGCCGACCGGCGGCCCGCATGGGATCGTCGTGCCTAACGGCAGGAAGTCCGCGAGCACGCCCGTGCCCGGCGTCGGATCGCTGGTGATGGGCCGGGCGGAATCGGCCAACCGCGCGGCCGCGGTGGCGTAGCAGCGCACCCACGCGGTGTGGTCCGTCTCGAGCGCTTCCATGTCCGCTTCGCGCGCGCCGGCCGGCATGGCGATCGTACCGACCTCCGTCGCGCCGTCCGCCAGTGATGCGGTGGTGTACGTGACCGTGCGCGCGAGCACCGTGGCCCGGTCCGCAAGCGCGAGCATCCGATCGTCTTCGACGGCGGTAATCGCTCCGCTCGCCGTGGTGACTTTCGCCATCGGGATCCGGCCTAACGTGAAGCCGGAGATATTCGACGAGACGGTACCATCCTCTTGCCGCTCGACGTAGTTCGTGGCGTTGTCGGCGAGCGTGATCGTGCCGCTCGCGATATGCGAGAAGGACCCGGTCGCGTCGATGATCTCGCCGCCGTTGTACCCGTAGACGAGGCCGGTCGTCGTGCCGGTGTTCTGGGACCAGGGTGCCGTCCCG
>DATNAM010000195.1:0-4078 GCA_035572595.1 Gemmatimonadaceae bacterium | reverse complement strand
CGCACCGCGAGGATCCGCATCCTGCGTCACCGTGCGGCCAATCACCACGTAGGTCGCACCCGCCTGAACCGCTGCCGCCGGTGTCACCACGCGCTTCTGATCCTGCGTCGCGCTGCCCGCGAGACGCACGCCGGGCACCAGAATCTCGAGCGCCCCGCCGTGCCTTTTTCGCACCGCGGCGGCCTCGATTCCGCTGCACACCACACCTCGCGCTCCGGCCGCGCGCGCCAACTCAGCCAACCGCAGCACCTCGGCCTGCACGTCCGACACGCCCCGTCCCCATGCCTCGCCCAAGCCGGCGGCATCGAGCGATGTCAACACGGTCACGGCAAGGACACCGCACTCGGCGCCCGCGCCCTCGACGGCAGCCTCGATCATCGCGCGGCCGCCACTTGCGTGCACCGTGAGTAGCTGAACGCCCAGCGACGCCGCGCGTCGAGCCGCCGCGCGCACCGTGTTCGGAATGTCGTGGAACTTGAGATCGAGAAAGACGTCGCGATCGGGGCCTCCCGGCTTTCGCTTCACGGCAGCCACGACATCCGGGCCAGCGGCCGTGAAGAGCTCGCTCCCGACTTTCACGAAGTCGCAGTCGGGTCCCAATCCGTCGGCCAGCGCGACGGCCTCGCGCGCCCCGGGTACATCGAGCGCGATGATCGCGCGGGCCGGCGTCACGACGGCCACTCGAGCGTACCGATGAGCTCGCCTAACGAACCGACGCCGTGGCGGGCACACCAGCGCGCCAGGTCTCGCACCACGCGCTCCGGCGCGCGTGGGTCGCGGAGCGCCGCGGTGCCAATACCCACGAGCGTCGCCCCCGCTATCAGATACTGAAGCGCGTCGTCCGCCGACGACACCCCGCCCACTCCGATCAACGGCACCCGCACCGCCTGCCGCACCTTCCACGTGGCGAGGACGCCCACCGGCAGGAGCGGCGCGCCGCTCACCCCGCCCGACCCAAAGCCTAACGCAGGCCGCCGCCGCTCGACGTCCACCACCAGCCCCGGCATCGTGTTCACCAGCGTGATCCCATCGGCGCCCGCATCCACCGCCACGCGTGCGCTGCCGGCCAAGTCGGCCGCGGCCGGACTCAACTTCACGAAGATCGGCCGCGTGGTGGCGGCGCGCGCGCCGCGCACCACGGCCGCGAGCGTCGTTGGATCGGCGCCGAATTCCATCCCACCCGCGCGCACGTTGGGACAGCTCACGTTGAGCTCGAACACATCTACGCCGCGCTCGTTCGTGAGCCCGGCCACGACGGTTGCGTAGTCTTCGATCGTACTCCCAACCACGTTCACGAGCACGCGCGCGGCGCCGGCGTGTTGCGCCAACCATGGGATCTCGACGCGCTTCACGTCCTCGAGGCCGGGATTCGCCAGTCCGACGGCGTTGAGCATCACGCCATCGTCCGCTTCGGCGACGCGGGGCGCCGGCGCCCCGGCGCGCGGCGCGACGCTCACGGCCTTGGTCCCGATGCCGCCTAACGCGTCGATCGCGATCACATCGCGCAGCTCGCGGCCGTAGGCCGCGGTGCCGGCGGCGAGCACGATCGGATTCTGAAAGTCGAGCCCCGCCGCGTTCACGGCGAGGGGACGCATCCGCGCGGCCGTGCTGCCCCCGCTCACGCCGGCAGCGCCCCGGTCATGGCGTCGACGCGCCTAACCGACGCTGGTAGTGGTCCAGATATTCCACCGTCGCGTCGGCGATCGCACCCGCGATTTCCTTCTGACGCGATGCGCTGGTGATGAATCGCGCGTCGGCCACGTTCGTCCCGAACCCGATTTCGACCAGCACCGCCGGCATGTACGCGGTCACCAGCACGCGGAATCCCGCCTGCTTCACGCCGCGGCTGGGCCCGGGCTCGATTGCACCCAAGTGCTGCTGGATGAAATCCGCCAGCTCGCTCGACTCGCGAAGATGCTCGTTCTGCGCCATGTCGTTCATGATGTAGCTCAGCGGATCACCCTTGGAGGCGGACACGCCGGTCTCGAAACGCACCGACGCGTTTTCCATCTGCTCGACCCGCTTCGCGTCTTCCGTCTTGGCCTCGGCGAGAAAATATGTCTCGAACCCGCGCGCCGCGCCCGGATCCTTCCACGCGGGATTCGCCGCGTTCACGTGGATCGACACGAACAGATCGCCGTGATGCTCGTTCGCAATGCGACCGCGATCCGAGAGCGCAATGAGGGTGTCGGTCGTTCGCGTCATCACCACGCGCAGGCCGCGATGGCGCAGCGCCGTCGCCAGCTTCTTGGCCACTTGCAGCGTGATGTTCTTCTCGTAGAGCTTCCACCGCGCGCCAATGGGACCTGTCATGCCGTTGTCAGGTCCGCCGTGCCCCGCGTCCACCACCACGGTGCGATGCGCGGTGCCCGAAGGCAGACGCACCGGCGCGCCATCGCCGCCGTGCATCGCCGGCGCAGCCGCGGCCTGGAACGCGAACAGCAGCGCGAGAATCATCGCGCCCGCGCGGCCCGCGCCATCTCGCGCTCATCCTCGCGACGCCGCTCGTCGTCGCGCTTGTCGTGCACCTTCTTTCCCTTGCCGAGTGCCAGCGTCACCTTGGCTTTGCCCCGCGTGAAATGCACGTCGAGCGGCACGAGCGTGAGCCCTTGTCGTTCCACCGCGCCAATGAGCTTTCGGATTTCGCGCTTGTGCAGCAACAACTTTCGAGTTCGACGCGGCTCATGATTGAATTGGTTGCCCTGCGCATACGGCGCGATGTGCGCATTGAGCAGGAACACCTCGCCGTGATTCACGATCGCATAGGCGTCGGCGATATTCGCCT
This sequence comes from Gemmatimonadaceae bacterium, assembly GCA_035572595.1. Classification (GTDB taxonomy): domain Bacteria; phylum Gemmatimonadota; class Gemmatimonadetes; order Gemmatimonadales; family Gemmatimonadaceae; genus JADGGM01. The sequence goes on along the minus strand of DATNAM010000195.1, from coordinate 1,293 downwards.
GCCCCGCGCGCAGCGATTTGATCTCCGTTCCCGTAAGCACGATACCGGCCTCCCACGTATCCAGGAGATGATAATCGTGCCGAGCGCGCTTGTTCCGCGCGACGGGCGTATCGGTGGCTTCCGGATCTGCGGTGGGCAAGGAAGTGGGATGGCGGCGTCCGCGAGCCGATTGCTTGGATGCGGAACAGCCAGGTAAGAGTCAATCGTGCCAGAGGCAAGTTAGACCCCTCTGGAAGTGCAAGCAACACGCTGAACTCGGTCCGCCTTTTATTTTCAGAGTCATGATCATTGGAGAAATCTTCGCTGTCGCGCTGCGCGCATTGGCGGCGAACACGCTTCGTTCGGTTCTTACGATGCTCGGCGTCGTGATTGGTGTGGCCGCCGTCATCGCCATGTTGGCGCTCGGCACCGGCGCGAGACGCGCGATCGAGGCGCGCATCGCATCGCTCGGCACCACCCGCCTTACGGTGAACCCCACGCGCGTCGTGCGGGGCGGCGTCGAGACGAGCGACATCCATCGCATCACGATGGAGGATGTCCAGTTCCTCAAGAACCGGGCGCGCCTCATCTCCGCCATTCAGCCGCAGCAGGATCGCAACCTGCAGGTCGAGTATCACGGCGCGAACACCTATGTGCAGGTGACCGGCGCCACGCCCAACTTCTTGCAGGTCCAGAATTACAGCATCGCGGTCGGCCGCATGTTCACGAATGACGACGGCCACGCGCGTCGCCGTGTCGCGGTCATCGGCACGACGGTCCTGCACGACCTCGGATTCCAGCATGCGGGCGACGTGTTGAACAAGGAAGTCCGCATTCGTGGTGTTGGCTTCACGGTGATCGGCGTGTTGGCATCCAAGGGTGAAGCGGCGGGGGGATTCTTCGACCCGGACGATCAGGTGCTGATTCCGTTCAACACCGGCCGCTTCATCGTTTTCGACACGCCGTATCTCAACGACATCCACGTATTGGCGCCGAGCGAGGCAGCGATTCCGCAGACGATGGTCGAGCTCCAGCGCATCATGCGTCGCGCGCATCGTCTGCCCGCCGGCGCGGCGGACGATTTCCGCATCCACAGCCAGATGGATTTCCTCAGCGCCCTCAGCGACACGACGAAGATTTTCAGCTTGCTCCTGGCGGCGATCGCGAGCGTGAGTTTGCTCGTCGGCGGCGTGGGGATCATGAACATCATGCTCGTGTCGGTCACCGAGCGCACGCGGGAAATCGGCATCCGGAAGGCCCTCGGCGCGACGGAACGGCAGATCCTGCTGCAGTTCCTGATCGAGGCGGTGACGT
>DATNAM010000194.1:0-7741 GCA_035572595.1 Gemmatimonadaceae bacterium | reverse complement strand
CGAGGTTTCGGCAATGGGAATCGGTCGAGGAGCCCTTGGAACGCCGCGTCAGTGAGCCGTCGCTGACTCCGCCGGTACAGCGCGCGGAACCAGATCCGTCGCACGTGATGCGCGAACGCCTGGAGCGCCCGGAAGTTGCTCGGCAGACTGGTGTGCCGCCGCACTCTGGGCGATGGAACGGCAATTCCGCCGCATCAAGAACTACCGGCACCGCCCCTTGCTGAAACAGGCGCTGCAGAACAAACTCGTGCTCACATCCACCGCGGCCTAACCGCCGCGACACCCCGCGGCATCGCCTGTATATCAACTACATTCGGGACAGCCCCCTGATTGGGCGTAGTCAGGTGTTAGGCAATTGTCGACCGATGCAAGAGCTGTCTGACGGCGAAACGGCCCTCGCGAATCGCCGCATTCGGCGAACGCGATTTGGCTGGCAATCCGCAAGGCACGCACCCGAGGAGGGCCGCCACCTCCGAGCAACCGCCTCGTCGGTCCGAGGCAGTTAGGCCCAGAATCGCCAATGCAGGCCCCTGCGGGCTCTTCCCTTGTGCTGTGTGGCCGTGAGCCACATTCCTGCCGTATTCCGGACGTGGACTGAGCAGACGATCGTGTCGCGACCGACGGCCCGTGCTGGCCGCTCCTCAATCCAAGTGAGATACGGCGTGACATAATCTTCCCGAAGAGTCCAATAGTCTAGCCATGAGAGCGACACCGTTCCCGACTTGAGCGTGAGCTCCACAGGAGCGTTCGGGTTCTCGACATGCCAGGCAAGCGCAAGTTCCGCGCGACCACGACGCACGAGATCTGAATACCGTCTACTGAACGAGTCGTCTATGCCTGGCGGAATCGTCCAATATCCGACCACGAGCGTTCCAGGGTTCTCAAAGGCGACGCACGTGATTGGCTTCGGCAAGCTCGCTAGTTGCGCGCATAGCTCTTGAGTTCTAAGAGGAGCAAGGGTCGGCAACAGGAGGATGCCGTCGCGTGACGCCTCGCCGTGCAACACGGCTGATTGAAACGCGAATATCAGTGCCTCCGCGATGTGTGTGGCACGTTGATCACTATGGTCAGCGGTCAATGGTTGCGCCTTTTGGGGATCTGGACGTCGTTCCCGTCATGCCCGTTTGCAATCACATAAAATGCACATCCCACGTAACGGGATAGCTATCAAGGTGGAAGGCGCCTGAATAGGTGCCACCAATGCAGGCAACATGATCGCTTTCATACAGTGCCGTACTTGGGGTCTTACGCGACGTTGCTCGCGCCAAGCACGGCCCGAGAGCGACCCGCCTAAACAAGCCGGATGGGCAGTTCTCGCACCCGCTTCTTCGTCAGCGCGAACACCGCATTCGCCACCGCGGGCGCAATCGGCGGCAGCCCCGGCTCGCCAATCCCGCCCGGGTGCTCGCTGCTCTCGATGATGTGCACGTCGATCTTGGGCGCCTCGTTCATCCGCATCACCGGATAGTCGTGGAAGCTGCTCTGCTCCACACGCCCATCCTTGATCGTGATCTCCCCCATGAGCGCCGCCGAGAGCCCGTAGATGATGGCGCTCTCCATCTGCGACTCCACGATCGCCGGGTTCACCACCATGCCGCAGTCCACCGCGCACGTCACCCGATGCACCCGCACCTTCTGCGCCTCGACACTCACCTCGGCCACCTGCACCACGATCGTGTTGCCGAAACCATCGAGCAGCGCGATGCCGCGCGCGTGTCCGTTAGGCAACGGCGTGCCCCAGCCCGATTTCTCCACGGCCAGGTTGAGCACCGCCAGCCGGCGCGGCGACTCCGCGAGCAAGTGACGCCGTAGCTCCACCGGATCCTTGCCGCCGGCAGCGGCCAGCTCGTCCAAGAAGCTCTCGATCACGAAGTCCGTGCTCGAATGCCCAACGGAACGCCACCACCACACGGGCACGGGCGACTCGGCGATCCCATACTCGACGTGCATGTTGGGGATCGTGTACGGGAAATCGTCGCCAGTGCCGGAGATCGCGTCGCCGTCGATGCCTTTGTCCACCGCCCGCGCGCCGTAGCGCGCGAGAATGGACGGCGCGACGAATCTGTGCGTCCACGCGACGGGCCAGCCGTTGGCGTCGAGCTTGGCGCTCAAGCGGTGAAGCGCGGCCGGACGATAACCGTCGTGCTGGATGTCGTCGGGCCGGTCGTAAATCACCTTCACCGGCGCGCCGGCGGCCTTCGACGCTTCCACCGCGTCGCTCACGAAATCGGTTTCGGAGCGGCGCCCAAACCCGCCGCCTAAAAACGTCGTGTGCACGGCAATCTGGTCCCGCGAGAGGCCGGTGATCTGCGCGGCGGTGTCGAGCGCGCCGGTTTGATTCTGCGTCGGCACCCACACGTCGCAGCCGTCGGCGCGCACGTGCGCGGAGCAGTTCATGGGCTCCATCGTCGCGTGCGCCAGGAACGGTAGCCGATACTCGGCATCGACAGTCTTGTCGGGGTCGGCGGCGGCGACGTTGCCGGTGTCGCGCACCACGGCCAACGGCTGGGCGATGCGATCCTCGAACATCTTCCAGATGCCGGCGGTGTCGACGGTTGCGTTAGGCCCAAGGTCCCACTCCACGGTGAGCGCGTCGCGACCCTTGTACGCGGGCCAGTAGCCGTCGGCCAGCACGGCGACGCCGCTCGAGATCTGGACCACATGCCTAACGCCGGGGACGGCCTTGGCCTTGGCGGCGTCGAAGCGTGCCACCTTGCCCCCGAACACGGGGCAGCGCTTGACCAGGGCGACCAACATGCCGGGCTGCCGCGTGTCGATGCCAAAGCCGGCGCTGCCGTTGGTCTTGGCCGGCGTGTCGACGCGCTTGGCGCGCGTGCCGATGATGCGGAACTCGCTCGCCTGCTTGAGTCTCGGTTGGGCGGGCACCGCCAATTTGCCGGCGGCCGCCGCGACCGCTCCGTAGGTGACGGACCGACCCGACGCGGCGTGCACCACCTTGCCGCTCTCGGTGTGACACGACGATGCGTCGACGCCCCACTCCGCGGCGGCCGCGGTCACGAGCATCTCGCGCGCGGCGGCGCCGGCGGTGCGCATCGGATCCCACGACGTGCGCACCGACGTGCTGCCGCCGGTGCTCAACCGGCCATGGCGCAGCGCGATGAACGCGGCCGTCACAGGCGCCTGCTCGACGCGCACGCTGTGCCAAGCGGCGTCGAGCTCGTCGGCCAGGATCATGGGCAGCGCGGTCATCACGCCCTGGCCCATCTCCGACTTGTCCAAGTACACAGTGACCGTGTCATCGGTGCCGACCACGAGCCACGCATTGGGCGAAAGGCCCACGGCCTCGCGCCGGTTGCCTAACTTGGTAAGACGATCGGCCGACGGCAGGTAGAGCGCGATGAGGAGCCCGGCGGAGGCGCCGGCGCTCGAGCGGAGAAAGTCGCGGCGGGTGACGGTGCTGGTCATGTCACGCCTCCTTCGATGCGCGGTGGATGGCGCTCCGGATGCGGCCATACGTCCCGCACCGGCAAATGTTGCCGGACATCGCGCGATCGATGTCGTCGTCGGTCGGCGTCGGGTGCGCGGTGAGGAGCGCGGCGGCGGACATGATCTGACCCGATTGGCAGTAGCCGCACTGCGGCACGTCCTCCTCGATCCACGCCTGCTGCAATCGATGTCCGTGCTCGGTTGCGAGCCCCTCGATGGTGGTCACCTTGTGTTGGCCGGCAGCGGTGGCGACGGGCGTCATGCACGAGCGAACGGCCTTGCCGTCCAGGTGCACGGTGCACGCGCCGCACTGGCCCATGCCGCAGCCGAACTTGGTGCCCGTTAGGCCGATCGCATCGCGCAGCACCCAGAGGAGCGGCGTGTCGGCGGCGACGTCCACGGTGTGCGGCCGACCATTGACGAGTACGGTGAAGGAGGGCATGGGCTCGGGCTCCGATGCGGGTTTCACCTCTAGTGTAGAGGGGTGCTCCGGCCGCCGCTACGCCCGTTCCTTGCGCGCATGGCTGGGCCCGCTACATGATACCGGCGTGTCGGGATTGGGTCGTGTTTTTCGATTGTTGAAAGACAGGTAGAACACGACGCATGCCCCGAGCGACTCCTCGACCGCCGGCGTGCGACGAGTACGCATACCGGAGGTCGTGATGCGCAGGAGTTCCTGGGTTGCGATCGGCATGGCGGCGGTGCTGGGAGGCGCGTTGGCGGGGTGCTCGGACCGGCCGACGGAAATGGCGGCGGTGCCCAACGGCAATCGCATCCGGCAGGGCGGCGATACCGTGACGCCGCGCCTCGTCCGGCAATTGGCTCGGGAGCGCGGCGTCACGGCGTATCCGCGCCCGCCCCACGTGCGGCCGGCGCTGGTTCGGTTAGGCCGCGAGCTCGCGTTCGACAAGATCCTGAGCGGCAACCACGACGTGTCGTGCATGACGTGCCACCTGCCGCGGTACGAGACCGGCGACGGCCGTAGCCTGTCGATCGGCTCGGGCGGCGTGGGGCTCGGGCCTAACCGGACGCAGCCCGATGGCGTCGACATTCCCCGCAACGCGCCGCCCCTGTTCAACCTGGGCGCGATGCGGCACCTGTTCTGGGACGGCCGCGTGGAAGTGGACGGACACGGCCACTTCACGACGCCGGCGGGCGCGCAGCTCACGAAGGACATGACCAAGGTGCTCGAGTTCGGACCGGTGTCGGCGCAGCCGATGTTCCCGCCGACCAGCGCGGCCGAGATGCGCGGCACGTCGGGGAGCGAGCTATCCAAGTACACCGATGACGACGCGACGCAGATCTGGGCGGCGCTCATGAAGCGGTTAGGCAAGATTCCCAAGTACCGCCGGATGTTCGAGGAAGCCTATCCGGGCAAGCGCTTCGATCAGATGAACTTCGCATACGCGTCGAACGCGATCGGCGGCTTCATCGTGAGCGAGATGACGTTCCGCGACACGCCGTGGGACCGCTTCCTCGCCGGCGATGACCGGGCACTCTCACAGCGCCAACTCGACGGCGCGGAAACATTCCTCACGCTCAAGTGCTCGATCTGCCACAACGGTCCCAACTTGAGCGACGATGAGTTCCACAACGTGGCGGTGGCGCAGATCGGCCCGGGGAAGGGCAACGGTGCGTCGCTGCGCGATGACTTCGGGCGCATGAACGTGACCGGCGATCCGGCAGATCAGTATCGCTTCCGGACGTCGCCGCTCCGCAACGTGGAGCTCACGGGTCCTTACGGCCACGACGGCTCGACCCTCTCGCTGCGCGATTTCATCGACCACTACAGCAATTCGGATGAGAAGCTGATGGACTACAATCCGGCGCAGCTGATTCCGCCGCTCCGGAACACGGTGTTGGACAACAAGTCGCAGGTGATCGCCGAACGCGACACCATCATCGTAGGCGTGGTGTTGACTCCGGAGATCGAAGACCGTCTCATGGACTACATGTCGGCCTTGACCGACCCCGCCGCACGCAACCTCTCCCGCCTAACGCCGAGGAAGGTGCCGAGCGGGTTGCCGATCGACAGGTAGCGAACGGGTTGCGTAGGGACGCGGCGCGCCGGGCAAGGTTGCCCGGCGCGCCGTTTCTGTTAGGCCCAGCGATTTGCCAGCCCGCCCGTTAGGCAGAGACCCACCGATGCGATACGGACGCAGCAGCAGGGCCAGACTTGCGGCCCCATGTACCGGCGGGCATACTCCGGGCGCACGATTCCCTCCGTCGCACCACCGTAGAAGGAGTGTCCCAATGACCTACGCAACTCGGCACCATTGGGTGCTGTCGGCCGTTACCGCGTGCTTGGCAGCGGGTACGGTCGCGCTCGCTACGGCGGCGCAGAGCGCTCCCGCCGACAGCGCCACTGCGCACAGTAAGGATGGCAAGCGGCTCTTCGGCAGCGCCGAGGCGCTGCGGGTGGCGCGGGTGTCGGGGCCGAAGCTGTCGCCGGACGGGTCGCGCGTCGCGTACACCGTGGCGTCGCTCGACATGGAAAAGGATCAGCCGGGCAAAACAGTGAACCAGCTGTGGGTGGTGCCGGCGGCCGGCCCCGCGTCGGCGGCGCGGCAGTACACGCGCGGCGACAAGAGCGTGGGCGGCGTCCGCTGGTCGCCCGACGGCAAGATCATCGCGTTCGTGATGAACGCGGGCGACGAGAAGGAGGCCAAGCCGCAAGTGTGGTTCGTCTACGCCGACGGCGGCGAGCCGTGGCAGGTGACCAAGCACACGGGCGGCGTGCGCGGCTTCGAGTTTTCGCCTAACGGGAAGACGTTGCTGCTCGTCGCGTCGCCGGCACCCGACGTGAACGAAGAGAAGCGCGCCAAGATTCACGACGACGCGGTGGTGGTCGAGCACGATCTCAAGTTGGCGCAGCTGTGGACGTGGGATGTCGCGACCGGCGCCGAGAAGCAGCTCACCAAGGGGGACTTCACGGTGACCGATGCGAAGTGGTCGCCGGATGGGACGCACATCGCGTTCACCACCGTGCCCACGCCGCTGCTCGACGACAACAGCCTGCAGACGGCGTGGGTGATGGATGTGGCGTCGGACAACATGCGCAAGCTCGCGAACACCACGGACTACACGGGCACGGCGCGGTATTCGCCCGACGGCGCGTGGATCGCCTATCTCGACACGCACGACGCGCTGGTGCACCAGCAGGACGTGTTCGTCGTGCCTGCCGCGGGCGGCGAAGCGCGCAATCTCACGGCGCATTTCGATCTCAACGCGAGCGAGCCCTTCTGGGCGCCGGACGGCAAGACGATTTATTTCGGCGCCGAGACGCGCGAATCGAACGAGGTGTTCTCGACCAGCGTCGCCGACGGCGCGGTGAAGCAGCTCACGACGGTGGCCGGCGTCATCAACATCGATGCGGTGAGCGCCGACGGGCACACGGTGATCGGCACGCGCGCCGATCCGACGCATCCGACCGACGTGTTCCGCTCGGACCTGTCGTTCGCGTCGATCGAGCCGATCACCAACCAGAACGCGTGGCTCGCCGATTATGCGTTAGGCAGCACGGAAGTGATCACCTGGAAGAGCAGCAAGGACGGGATGGAGATCGACGGCATCGTCACCAAGCCGGTCGATTTCAGCGCCGGGCACAAGTATCCAGCGCTGCTGAACCCGCACGGCGGGCCAACCGCTGCGTCGCTGCTGGGCTTCAATCCGAGCGAGCAGATCATGGCCGCGAACGGCTATTTAGTGCTCGAGCCCAACTTTCGCGGGTCGACTGGCCGCGGCGAGGCGTTCGCGACGGCCAACCAGAACGATTGGGGCGGCGGCGACTACCGGGACGACATGAGCGGGGTCGACGCGGTGGTCGCGCGCGGCTGGGCGGACCCGGCCCGGTTAGGCGCGTTCGGCTGGTCGTACGGCGGGTTCATGACGTACTGGATCGACACGCAGACCGACCGCTTCAAGGCGATTTCTCCGGGCGCGGGGCTGCCCGATCTCTATTCGATGTACTCGCAGACGGACATCCACCGGTACCTGCGCGAGTTCTTCAACATGAAGGCGCCGTGGGACAACTTCCAGGAGTACTGGGATCACTCGCCGATGAAGTACGTGAACAACGTGAAGACGCCTACAATGATTCTGCACGGGCAGGCGGACACGCGCGTGCCGATTCCGCAGGCGCAGGAGTTCTTCCGGGCGCTCACCGAGCGGCACGTGCCGGTGGAGTTCGTCGCCTACCCGCGCGAGAACCACGGGTTTACCGAGCCTCGGCACATCCAGGACCGGTATCAGCGGTATCTGGTATTCTTCGGTAAATATCTCAACAACCCGCCGG
>DATNAM010000193.1:0-2305 GCA_035572595.1 Gemmatimonadaceae bacterium | reverse complement strand
TTCTCACGCCAAAGCGGCTACCATACGCTCACGCTCTGGACCAACAGTGTTCTGGTGTCGGCCCGCCGGATATACGAGGCGGCCGGCTTCGAGCTCGTCCACGAAGCGCCGCACGACGAGTTCGGTCACGGCCTCACGGGTCAAACGTGGGAGCTTTCGCTCTGACGTCCTGAGGACTCCGGACACGTTGTCATTCCGACGTCCCGGCTCAAGCTTTCAGGAATGGATCGAACGGTTCCCGCGGCTAGAACCCCGCATCGCCTCACTCGCATTGGCGCGCCGATCGGTATTGCCGTGGCCGCCGTGCTCGTGCTCGCCTTGCTCGTCTGGCAGGGACTCGCGAGCGGCGGCGTACCGAATCCAACGGCCGGGCACGCTACTCGGGCTGTCGCCGTGCTCGACATCGGCGTCCTTGTCTTCCGCGAGGGGCTCGAGTCCATCCTGGTGCTGTCGGCCATCACGGCGAGCATGGTGGATACCCAGCGAACGTATCGCCGGCCGATAGGCGCCGGTGTCGGCGCCGGACTCGTCGCCACGCTGCTGACGTGGAGCATCGTGATCGCGATCGTCGACGATCTCACCACCAGCCTGCCCGCGCTCGACATCCAAGCCGCCACCGGGCTGCTCGCGATCGTCGTGCTGCTGGTGGTGATGAACTGGTTCTTCCACAAGGTCTATTGGACCGGCTGGATCTCGCTCCACACGCGCAAAAAGCGGAAGCTGATGGACGACGCGGACAGCGGATCGACCCGGAGCAGTTTGCTGTGGGGTTTGGGACTCCTCGGCTTCACGTCGCTGTACCGCGAGGGATTCGAGGTCGTGCTGTTCCTGCAGAGCTATCGGCTGCAGATGGGCGGTACGATCGTGCTCGAGGGAGTCGCTATCGGTGCCGCGGCAACGATACTCGTCGCGTTGCTCACGTTCGTTGCGCACCGGCGCCTGCCTTACAAGCGGATGCTCGTGCTCACGGGCACGCTGCTCGGCCTCGTGTTGCTCGTGATGGTGGGAGAGCAAGCGCAGGAGATGCAGCTCGCGCACTGGATCTCCACGACGAACATCCCATGGCTCAAGAATTGGATTCCCGACTGGATGGGACTCTGGTTCGCCGTCTTCCCCACCGTGGAGTCGCTGGCGGCGCAGTTAGTCGCTGCCGCGCTCGTCATTGGCTCGTACTTCGTGGCGCGCGGCCGTGTGCGCACGCAGTCGCGCACTGGCGGTGCTGTCCGATCGGCGTCAATATCAGCACAGTCGGCGACGCTGGATCGGGAGCGATAGTCGCCCCGAGCCTTTCATCAGGAGGCGGCCAATGTGGAAAGACTTCAAGGCGTTCCTCATGCGCGGGAACGTCATCGACCTGGCAGTAGGCTTCGTGGTCGGCGCCGCGTTCGGCGCGATCGTAAAGTCATTGGTCGACGACATCATCATGCCTCCGATCGGACTCGTGCTGGGCAAGGTGGATTTCTCCAACCTGTACGTGTTGCTGCACGAGGGGACGAAGGCCGCGCCGCCGTATGCGTCGCTGGCCGACGCGAAGGCCGCGGGCGCGGTGACGCTCAATTACGGCGCGTTCATCAACACGCTCATCTCGTTCATCATCATCGCGGCGGCAGTATTTCTGCTCGTTAGGCTGGTGAGCAGACTGCACAAGCCGCCGGCCGCGGCGGCCGCGACCACCAAGCCGTGTCCGTATTGCGCCACGGACATTCCGTTGGCGGCCAAGCGCTGCCCCAACTGCACGTCGCAGCTGGCCGCCTAACGAAACGCCCGGAGGCGCCCGCGCTATTCCTCGCGGAGCGCCTCCAGCGGCGACACGCGCGACGCGCGGATGGCCGGCAGCACGGCGGCGACGCCGGCCGTCAGCGCCATGGCGGCGACGGCGATCAAGATCGATTGCAGGTCGAACGCGCCGACGCCGAAGAGGCGGCTCTTGAGCAGCGGCGCCGCCGCGAGCGAGGCGGGAATGCCCACCGCGGCGCCGATCGCGACGAGCAGCATCGATTCGCGCAGCACCATGCGCGTCATTGCGCCCGCTTGCGCGCCCAACGCCATACGCAACCCGAACTCGGCCGTGCGCCTAACGGTGGCGTATGCCATCACGCCGTACAAGCCGAGTGATGCCAGCACGAGCGCGAGGAGTCCAAACCCGCTCACCACCCGCGCGACCAGGATGTCGGTGCTGATCGAGTCCTCGATGTTCGCGTTCACGGGCGCGACACTCAACACGGGCAGCGACGGGTCGGCTGCTTTGAGCGCGAGCCGAACGGGCTCGACGAGTCGCGCTGGGTCGATGCCGGGACGGGCTCGA
>DATNAM010000192.1:0-6599 GCA_035572595.1 Gemmatimonadaceae bacterium | reverse complement strand
GCGCACGCGATCAAAAGCGCCGCGACACCGAGACCCGCCATGCTGCTGCACACCGAGCCTCGCATATGTCCCGTCCTCCCGAGCGTCATCGCCAAACGACGTGAGCACCAGTGCCCTTTCAAGTCTGCAGCCGGTATCCTGTCTTGCGCACCGTCAAGATGTGTCGTGGAACGGCCGGATCCCGCTCGAGCTTGTTGCGCAGATTGGCCACGTGGGTGTCGAGCGTGCGACTCACCACGTCGGACTCGTAGCCCCACACTTCCTTGAGCAGCTCGACGCGCGCCGCCGCCGCGCCTTCGCGGCGGATGAGCGCCAGCAGCAGCTCGAGCTCCAGCGGCGCCAACTGCACGGGCACGCCGCCGCGCCTGACCTGGCGCGTCGCCGCGTTCACCTCGACATCGCCAAAGCAGTACGCGCTCGAGAACGACGGGACGCCGTTGGGCGGCGTCCGGCGCGCGCGCGACCGCTCGATGAGACAGTCCACGCGAGCCAGCAGCTCGGTGGCGCTGATCGGTTGTACCACGAGATGGTCTGCGCCTAACCGGAACGTCTGCACGCGGTCGGCCTCGTCGGCCTGCGCGCTCAGCGCGATCACCGGCACGTCGTTCCGTTCCTCGCGCAGGTCGCGCAGAAACTGGAACCCGATCGTGCGCGGCAGCGCGAGATCGACCAGCACGAGGTCGGTGCGCGGCAGAGAGCGCAACCGGTCCAATCCTGTTTCCACATTTCGAGTGGACTCGACTGCGTGCCCACCCGTCTCCAGCGTCCGCACCAACCACTCGGACGCCGAGCGATCCTCTTCGATCACGAGTACCATGGTCATGCAGCCACCTCTGGCCGTCGTGCTCGCGGATGACGCCGCCTTGCGCTCCGCCGTGCGCTCGATGCCTCTCACCCCGTGAGAGCCGATGTTCGCCAACGAAATACCGAGCGTCACCAAGATACTCTTATGCCAGAATTTTGCGAGGAGTTTGCAATCGGAAGGATGACAAAACCTTGACACGGACGAGTTCGGTAGCGTGCCCTGTCCGCGATTTCAGATCGTCAGCGCCTCGTCACGGTTTGCGCACGTTGCTTGACAGAATCACCTGAAACACCAAGCATCGTGGCCCCTCGGGCACCGCATCTTTTTCCTGGAGGCTTCCCCATGTCCGACTCCTTGGCTACGGGCCGCATCGTCTGGCACGATCTCATGACCCCCGACGTCGACTCGGCGGTGTCGTTTTACACGAAGACCGTCGGATGGGGAACCGAGCCGTTCTCGATGGGCAGCGGACCCGCCTACACCATGTGGACCGCCTCGGGCACTCCACTGGGCGGCGTGATGGGATTGCCGCCGGCACTCGCCGACATGCCCTCGCATTGGCTTGCCTACGTGAACGTGCCCAATGTCGACGAGACCACGCGGCAAGCGGTGGCACTCGGCGGCGCCGTGCACAAGGAGCCGACCGACATTCCCACGGTGGGACGGTTCGCCGTGATTTCGGATCCCCAGGGCGCGCACATCTGCATCTACACGCCGCTCCAGGCCGACACGATGCCCGATGCCGCTCCCAAGCTCGGCGAGTTCTCGTGGCACGAGCTTACCACCACAGACATTGCCGGAGCGCTCGAGTTCTATACGAAGCTCTTCGGATGGACGGCGGGCCCCGCCCACGACATGGGCGAAATGGGCACGTACCAGATCTTCGAGCGCAACGGCGTTCGGTTAGGCGGAATGTTCACCGTGCCCGCCGGCAGCCCCATCCCGGCCAACTGGTTGAGCTACGTGCGCGTGGACAGCGCCGACAAGGCCGCCGAGCGTGTCACGCAGAATGGCGGGAAAGTGCTGCACGGGCCCATGGAAGTACCGGACGGCAGCCGGATCGCTCAGTGCCGGGACCCGCAGGGTGGCATGTTCGCCGTGCATTCGATGTAGGCAGACGTCGACGTGCGCGCCACGTGCGTGTGGCGCGCACGAGTCCGGCTCCGCGCCGTAGCCTGGCGCGGATGGTGGCCGGCGACCGTCGCAACCCGTACTTTCTGTCGGGCGCGCACGGCGCCGGCCACCGGTACGATGCGCCGCCCACCACGTCCGACACCTCCAACGCGCGAACGTCCGCGCACTTCCACGTCCCCACGCACCCCACGCACCCATGTCGCGTCCGCACATCCTGCACGTTTTCGCCCACGCCATTGGCGTGCTCTCGGTGTTCGCACTCGCGCCCAACGCTCGAGCGCAGAAGCCGGCCAAAGCGGCCTCGTCCGACACGTCCTCCGACACCGCGAGCGTCGATTCCCTCTCGTGGCTCGGCATCCGGAACATTGGACCCACCGTGGCCGGCGGCCGCGTCGCGGCGGTAGTCGGCGTGCCCGGCAATCCAAACATCTACTACGTGGGGCCGAGCGCCGGCGGCGTGTTCAAGACGCTCGATGGCGGCATCACGTGGAAGGCGGTATTCGAGAAGGAGCCCGAGGCGTCGATCGGCGCAATCGCGCTCGCGCCGAACAATCCGAACATCGTGTGGGTGGGCACCGGCGAGGGCAACATCCGCAACGATGTCGTGAACGGGCACGGCGTGTATCTCTCGACCGACGCCGGCCAGAGCTGGCATTTCATGGGGCTCAAGGACGCCGGCCAGATCTCGCGGATCGTCATCGATCCGACCAACGCGGACCGGGTGTTCGTGGCCGCGATCGGCAACGCGTGGAAGCCTAACGCAGAGCGCGGCGTGTTCCGCACCACCGACGGCGGCAAAACGTGGAAGAAGGTGTTGTTCGTGAACGACACCACGGGCACGAGCGACCTGGTGATGCAGCCCGGCAATCCGAGCGTGCTCTTCGCCGGCATGTGGCAGGTGCGCCGCTTTCCGTGGAATCTCGAGAACGGCGGGAAGGGCAGCGGCCTCTGGCGTTCCACCGACGGCGGCGTCACCTGGACCAGGCTCCACGAAGGCCTGCCCGACGGCCCGTACGGACGTATTGCGTTAGGCACGTCGAAGTCCGACCCGACGCACGTCTACGCGATCGTCGAAGCCAAGTCGGGCCTGTTGTGGGAGACCCACGACCTGGGAGACCACTGGACGTCGGTGAGCGGCAACCACGCGCTCGACGTGCGGCCGTTCTACTTCTCGCGCATCGAGGTGTCGCCGACGGACGACCGGCGCGTGTACTTCTCGTCGTTCCAGCTCATGGAGAGCCGCGACGGCGGACACACCGCCCACGAGATCGACGGCAACGTGGTGCACCCCGATCACCACGCGCTGTGGATCGATCCCACCGATGGCAACCGGATGATCCAGGGCAACGACGGCGGCGTGTACGTTAGTCACGACGCCGGCCAGACCTGGCGCTACCTGAACAATCTGCCGATCGGCCAGTTCTACATGGTAGCCGCGGATTCACGGCAGCCGTTCCGGCTGTGCGGCGGCCTGCAGGACAACAACGCGTGGTGCGGCCCGTCCAACAATCTGGTGGAAGGCGACGGCAGCGGCGCCGAGTGGTACACGGTCACCGGCGGCGACGGCGAATACGCCGTGCCCGCGCCGAGCGATTCGAACATCGTGTACGTGGACTCGCAGAACGGGTTCGTGACGCGCATCGATCTCCGCACCGGCGTGTCGCGTCTCATTCGTCCGTACATTCCGGGCGTCGAGATGATGGCGCCGTCGAGTCTCGAGTACCGGTTCAATTGGACGGCCCCGATCGCGGTGTCGGCGACTGACGCAAACGAAGTGTTCCTGGGCGGGAACGTGTTGTTCAAGAGCACCGACGGCGGCGCGCACTGGACCGCGATCAGCCCCGACGTGACGCACAACGACAAGAGCAAGCAGGTGACGAGCGGCGGCAAGATCGAGTACGACATCAGCGGCGCCGAGACGTACAACACGATTCTCACCATCAACGTCGCGCCCACCGACACCAACGTCATCTGGTTAGGCACGGACGACGGCAACGTTCAGGTGACGAAAGATGGCGGCCGCACGTGGACCAACGTGAGGCCCAAGGTGAAGGGGCTGCCGGACGAAGGCCGCGTGTATCAGGTGGGCGTGTCGCCGTTCGACGCCGGCACGGCGTACATCACGCTCGACTACCACGAATTCGGCGACGACACGCCGTACGTGTTCATGACCACCAATTACGGGGCCAGCTGGACGTCCATCGCGCGCGGGCTGCCGGCGTACGCCGCGCACGTGGTGCGCGAGGATCCGGCGCAGAAAGGTTTCTTGCTGTTAGGCACGGACAACGGCCTCTGGTACTCGCGCGACGTGGGGGCGACGTGGAAGTCGATGGCGAGCGCGTTCCCCACGTCGCCGGTGTTCGACATCCAGTTCGTCAAGAACACGCGTTCGGTGGCGATTGCCACGCACGGGCGCGGCCTGTTCGTGATCGACGACATTGCGCCGCTCGAGGCGCTCACGCAGCAGGTGGCGTCTTCGCGCTTCCACGCGTTCGATGTGGCGCCGGCGGCGCTCTGGCACTCCAACGAGTACGCGGGCTCGCCGGCGTCGGCGTACCACGCGCCTAACGCCGATCGCGCGGCCGCGATCCGGTACTGGTTGAATCGCAAGCTCGAGGCGACCGCCGTCCAGAAGGCGCGACACGAAGGTCCGGTGCGCATTCTGATTCTCGACGCGCAGAACGACACCGTGTACACCGGGAACGGCACCGGCAAGCCGGGGATGAACACCTTCGAGTGGCGGCTCCGCTACCGCGGTCCGACCAAGCTCGCGATCGCGCCGCCATCCCAGGGCCCGAGTGACCAGGATGACGGCGGCCCGGGACCGGATGTTCTCCCCGGGACCTACACCGCCGTGGTGACGGGCGACAGCCAGACCGTGCGGCGCACGATCGAGGTGCGCGCCGACCCGCATCTCGCGTTCGACGCCGCGGCCGCGCGCGAGCAACTGACCACGGCGCTGGCGATGCGCGACCAGATCTCGGAAGCGAACGCGGTGCTGAACGGGTTGCACAGCCTGCGGCGGCAGCTGGCGGGCGTGGACTCGACGGCGATCGCGATGGCGCCTAACGGAATTCCCGGCGATACGACGGTCATGCACGCCGCGCACCAGCTGGATGTGAAGGCGAAGGCGTTGATGGACACGTTGTACAATCCGGATCTGCAGCGTGAAGCGCCCGAGGACGACATCCATTATCTGCAGAGCTTCTACGATCGGCTGGTGGGCACGGGCTTCGGCGTGCAGTTCGTGTTCGATCAGGCGCCGAGCGATCCGGTGAAGGCCGAGCTGACGACGGTGAAGGGGTTGTTGGCGTCGTACAAGGCGAAGTACGATGCGTTGGTGAACACGGATGTGCCGGCGTTCAACGCGGTGGCGCAGAAGGCGGGGGTTCCGGGGGTGAAGCTGTAGCGCGGGGTCGGGGGGGCGGGGGAATGGGGGGGACGCGGCCCGGCCCGCCGAGCTCGCTATAATATAGATTGGGAACAGATGCCGCCGGCCTTGAGAATGAGGCCGGCGGCATTTTCCACTTTGTTGCGCAAAGTACTTGACAATAGTCTTCCCACCGGTACATTCGGACCATGCCTGTGGCTCTCCACGATCGCGCCATCGATGATCTGCGGTTCATCCGCGAGACCATGGAAAGCGCGACGTCGTTCACCGCCGTGTCGGGGTGGGGCGAGGTGGTCATCGGGGTCACGGCCGTGGCAGCCGGCGTGCTTGCCCAACGGCAGCCCACGCCGGGCCGCTGGTTAGGCATATGGCTCGGCGAGGCTTTACTGTCGATTGTCGTCGGGCTCGCCGCGTCGGCGTGGAAGGCCAGGGCAGCGCGGCAGCCGGTGGTATCGCCGCCGCTCCGGAAGTTCGTGTTCGGCTTCGCGCCGCCGATTGTCGCCGGCGCCGTCATCACGATCGGCGCGTCGCGGCTGGGCCTCATGGGCGTGCTGCCGGGCTTGTGGTTGCTGCTCTACGGCGCCGGCGTGATGACGGGCGGCACGTTCTCGGTGCGCGCCGTGCCGGTGATGGGTGCGTCGTTCATGCTGTTGGGCGTGGTGGCGCTCTTCGCGCCCGCCGCGTGGAGCACGTGGTTCCTCATCGCCGGGTTCGGCGCGTTGCACATCCTGTTCGGCGTGATCATCGCCAGGAGGTACGGTGGCTGATTCGAATACCGCGCGCCATCGGCGCACCGACGCGGGCCCCGAGCCCGCGCGCGGCCGCCCGTTAGGCGCGGTGCGCGGCATGGCCGGCGCCGCCGCCGCGCAGGAAGAATCGCGCGCGCTCGACGCGCTCATCCATCATCGCATGCGGTTGGGCATCGTCAGCGCGCTGGCGGCCGAAGAGTCCCTGACGTTCAACGAGCTCAAGGCGTTGCTGCGGACCACGGACGGCAACCTGAGCGTCCACGCGCGCAAGCTCGAGGAAGCGCAGTACGTGGTGGTCACCAAGCGCTTCGAGGGCCGGCGCCCGCGCACCGAGTATCGCCTGACCGCGTCCGGGCGGAAGGCGTTGCAGCGGTATCTCGACCACATGGAAGCGCTCATTCGGGCGACGCGCGACACGATGCAGCGCTGATTTTTTTTCTCCATTCACTTTATGAGACCAAGCACTTTGATCACATCGATTCCCCCCGGCCTCCACGTCGGCATCATCATGGACGGCAAC
>DATNAM010000191.1:0-3746 GCA_035572595.1 Gemmatimonadaceae bacterium | reverse complement strand
CGACGATCCGGCAGAACTCGTCGCTCGGCCCGTTCAGCGTTCAAGCGTTAGGCATCTATCGCTCGGCCGACCACTTCACGTGGAAGGCGGACAACCTGGGCTACGACGTGCAGGCGGAGATGCAGATCGGGTACACGCGCGGCGTCGCGTTCGGCGCCGAGGCGCTGGACGAAGTGGCGCCGGTGGAAACGTGGCAGCTGCGCGACAGCGAAATCGGATTGGCGTCGTTCCTGCTCCGCCGCGACTACCGCGACTACTACAACCGAAAGGGCGCGCGCGGCTACGTGTCGCTGCGGAACGGTCCCACGCTGTCGCTCACGTTAGGCATGGGGAAGGAACGGTGGCAGCCGCGCGCGACGCGCGATCCGTGGACGCTCTTCCGCGGCGACGGCGCGTGGCGGCCGAACCCGGTGCTGGACGCGGGGACGTTCACCCTCGCCACCGCCGACGTGCGGTACGACACGCGCAACGATCGCGACAATCCGTGGACGGGGTGGCTGGTGACGGCGGAGCTCGAGCACGGCTTCAGCAATCACGTCACGCTCGGACCGGCGTCGACGGTGGCGCGCCCGGCGCCGCTCGACGGCCAACCGGTGCCGGTGGCGTACACCCGCGGCGAGATCGACCTGCGCCGCTACAACCGCCTGTCGCCGGAATCGCAGCTCAACTTCCGGTTGTTCGCGGGCGGGTGGTTAGGCGGCGACCCGCTGCCGCTCGAGCGCCGGTTCTCGTTAGGCGGCTCGGGTTCCCTGCCCGGCTACGACTTCCGCCAACCGCTGGCCGGCGAGCAGGACGTGATGTCGTGCAGCGCCGGCCAGGAAGTGCCGGGTACGCCGGCACAGTGCGACCGCGTGCTCCTGGCGCAGGTCGAGTACCGCGGCGATCTCCATCTGCACCTGTTCGGAGGCGGCAGCGGGGGCTGGAGCTGGACGTTCTATCACCCGCTGCAGTGGGTGGTGTTCACCGACGCGGGACGCGGCTGGCTGCTGCACGCCGCCACGACCGACGGCCGCATTCAGGACGCAAGCGCGTTTCCGCTCAGCAGCTACAAGGCGGACTTCGGCCTGGGTCTCGACGCCGAGGTCGTGGGCGTGTTCGTCGCCAAGTCGATGACCGATTGGAAGAATCCGCTGAACGTGGTCGTGCGCCTTCGGCATCGCTTCTGACACGTGCGGCTCGCGTGGCTGACCGGTCTCCTGCTCTCGATCGCGGCGCCGCTCGCGGCGCAGCGCGATGCGCGGCTGGTGATCACCCTGCCGAAAACAATCACCGACGCGACGGTTCCGGCGGTGAGCGCGGAGCGGGTGTTGGACGACCGCAGTCTGGGCGACCTCCTGCACAGCGGGTTTCCGGCGCGCCTCCACTATCGGCTCGAGCTGTGGTCGGCCGGCGGTTTGTTCGACAACCTGCAGCGGCACGCCGAGTGGGACGTGATCGTGCGGTACAATCCGCTCGAGCGACGCTACAGCGCGACGCGCATCGAGGGCGATCGCGCGACGTCGCTGGGTTCGTCGGACGCGATGCGCGGCGTGGATCTCGCGTTAGGCAAAGCGTTCACGCCGGCGATCGCGGCGCCCGCGGGTCGCGGTCGGTACTACTGGATCTGCACGCTGGACGTCGAGATGCTGTCGGTGAACGATCTCGACGAAGTGGAGCGATGGCTGCACGGCGAGCTGACGCCGGCGGTGCACGGCGATCGGAACCCGGGCACGGCGCTCGGGCGCGGGGTGTCGACCCTGATCACGCGCGTGTTAGGCGGGAAGCAGCGGCATTACGAGGCGAGAACGCGCGAGTACCGGGTTGGGGAAGCGCTGCGCTGAGGGAAGCCGGCGGCGGTGCCGCCGTGGGGGAACAGGGAACAGGGAAAAGGCGGGAACGGCACCGGAGGCGAGCACTGCAGCGTCGGGAGGGCGCGCGACAGGAGCGGATGTGGGCGCGGGGCGCGGGTCGTACGCGTTAGGCCAACACCGTGCGCGAGCGGCGAACGGTGTGGCCCGACTCCAGGAGCTCCAGCTGGTGCAGCGTATCCTCGCCGTAGAACAACTTGATGTACTTGGACTGCGCGGGCGTGAGACGGCGCACGGCCCAGCTCAGGTGCACGAAGTGCGGCTCCACGGGCGCGGTGAGCGGGTGCATCCCGATTTCTTCGGGCATGCGGTTGCCCTTGCGCGTGTTGCAGGGCGAGCAGGCGGTGACCACGTTGGTCCAGTCGTTCGTGCCGCCGCGCGACATCGGGATGAGATGGTCGCGCGTCAACGACTCGCGCGGACGGAGCTCGGCGGAGGTGCGACCGCAGTACTGGCAGCGATAACGGTCGCGCGCGAACAGGAACGTGTTCGTCACCTGGCGGCGGAACCGGCGCGGAACATGGATGAACCGGACCAGCCGGATCACCGCGGGGCGCGGCAGCGTGAGCCGCTCGGAGTGCACGTAGCGTCCAACGTCGGCCTCGATGATTTCCGCCTTCCCATCGAGGACAAGCCGTAGGGCGCGCCGCATCGGAACCATCGTGAGCGGCTCGAACGAAGCATTGAGCGCCAGACAACCGACGACCACGGAACCCTCCGTTACCTACGAAAACTCCCGCCACGGTCGTTAGGGCGGGAGCGGGTCCTCTAGCGTGACACGCCGCGAGTCGCACAGCGCCGCGATGTTGCGGCGCCTACGCCCTCCATTACCCTGACGAGACCGACAAAGTGCCGTAACTCGCCGCCGCAAAAGCATTTCGACGCTGGTCGCATCGTATTATCGCGCGGCCGCACTAACGCTGTGCCTCCGCGGCCACCGGCAGCGGCGTCAACCAACCATACCGATCTTCGATCTTCCCGGTGGCAATGCCCATGAACTGCTCCTGAACGGCGCGCGTGATCGGACCCGGCTTGCCACTTCCGACCTGAATCCGATCCACCGACCGGATCGGCGTGAGCTCGGCCGCTGTGCCGGAGAAGAAAAGCTCATCCGCAATGTAGAGCATTTCCCGTGGCAGTGTCTGTTCGCGTACCTCGTAGCCCATGTCCTGCGCGATGCGCATGATCGAATCGCGCGTGATCCCGCTCAGAATCCCCGAGGCCAGGCCCGACGTGTACAGCACCCCATCGCGCACGAGGAACAGGTTTTCGCCGCTGCCCTCGGCGATGTAGCCGAAGGAGTCGAGCATGATCCCCTCGGAATACTTGTCGAGCCGAGCTTCGGTTTTGGACAACTGCGAGCTCAGATAGTTGCCGCCCGCCTTGGCCAGGGCCGGAAACGTGTCCGGCGCGGCGCGGCGCCAGCTCGACACGCACACGTCGACTCCGTTAGCCATCGCGTCATCGCCTAGATAGTTGCCCCAGCGCCACGCGATGATGAACGTCTCGACGGGCACGTCCACCGGATACACACCCATCTGCTCGCCGGTGCGGACGACCACCGGGCGGAGATAGCAGGCGCGCACGTCGTTGGCCGACACCGTCTCGACGCACGCCTGAACGAGGGCGTCTATGCTGTGACGCAAGGGCATGCGATAGATGCGACACGAGTCGTGCAAGCGGCGGATGTGATCCGGCAGCCGGAACACCGCCGGACCATTCGGAGTGTCGTAGCAGCGGATGCCCTCGAACACGCATGAGCCGTAATGCACGACGTGGCTCATGACGTGGATGGTGGCGTCATCCCACGGGACTAACTGTCCATCCCGCCATATTTTGGTGGTGCGTCCGTTGCTGCTGGGGTTGTGCATCGAAAGTCCGGTGGGTGAAAGTCAACAA
>DATNAM010000190.1:0-2443 GCA_035572595.1 Gemmatimonadaceae bacterium | reverse complement strand
CCATCGCTGCCACTATCCCAAAATTCCTCCCAATCACCCACACAATTCCCCCAAGACCCACAAGCGTGATGCAAGAGATGGGGAAGATTGCCCCGACGCGGCGGTGAGCTCGATCGCGCACGCGCGTGAAATCATCCAGGTGCGTGCGCCGGTGACTTTGGTTGTGCACCGAGCCGATCCTCTCCATCCTCTTGCATCACTTTTGTTATCCGTTGAACCCTTCGTCGAAGAAGCCCGCCTCGTGGAGCCTCGTGGTGAGCTCCCTGGTGAACTCGTCTGTCGAGTTGTCATCCCTAAGATTCTTTGGTCGAAAAAGCTCACACGAGGTTGCCAGCGCCAATTGATGCGAACGGACCCACCACCCCGCACTCACCCGCCTTGCTCCGAGCCTCATCTCTAAGTACATTCGTGGGTTATGTTGTGCTACGACATTCGCGAGGTAGAGCGGCAAGCCGTCCACGTGAACGGGGACTTGGAGCTCGATGACCCCGTCTGGACTGACGGCGACGCTAAGCCCGCTGCTCCTGTGCACGCCACCGGCCGTTTGTCGCGGGCCGGAACCGGGCGCTACTACTGGAGCGGTCGTATCGCGACCACCGCGGCCGTGGCCTGCCGGCGCTGTCTGCAGGATGTTTCGACACCCGTGTCCGACGACGTCCACGTCCTGTTCGTCGCACCGGGCGATGAAGTCGCCGACGACCCGGACACGTACCGTATTCCGCCCAACGCTCAGAACATCGATTTGCGTCCAGCGGTCCGCGAGCAGTGGATGCTCGCCGCGCCCGAGTTCGTGCTGTGCCGCGACGATTGTCGCGGGTTGTGCGCGCGCTGCGGCGCCGATCTCAACGCCGGTGCCTGCGCCTGTCCACCTGAATCCGATTCACGCTGGGACGCGCTCACCGCGGCCCGCCGCGTCTCGAACTGAGTCCACACCACTCACCATCCGGTTGATCTCCCATGGCCGTCCCTAAGCGCCGCACCTCCAAGCGGAAAAAGCGCGCGCGGAATACCCACAAGGCCGCCGCCGTCGTCGCCATTCAGGCGTGCCCGCGCTGCCAGAGCATGAAGCGCCCGCACCACGTCTGTCCGGAGTGCGGCTATTACGCCGGTGAGCAGCGGGTCGAAGCCAGGGAAGCGTAGCGTTGGCTCGCATCGCGTTGGATGCGATGGGCGGCGACCGGGCGCCTCACGTCCCGATCGCCGGCGCCCTCCTCGCACTGGCCGAGCTCGATCCCGCGCACACGGTGCAACTCGTCGGACGCACCGATGAGGTGACCGCGGAGCTCGATGCGCAATTGCGCGCCGCTCCGTCACAGCCCGCGGGCATTCGCGAGCGCATCAGCATCGTCGAAGCGCCCGACGTCATCGAGATGTCGGAGAAGCCGACGGCGGCCATTCGCTCCAAGCCCAATAGCTCGATGGCCGTTGGGCTCAAGCTGCACGCCGGCGGGCACGCCGACGCGTTCGTGTCGGCGGGCAACACCGGCGCACAGATGGCGGCGTCGGTGTTTCTCCTCAAGCTGCACTCGGGCCTAACGCGGCCCGCGATCGCGACCACGTTTCCGACGCAGCGCAACCCGGTGGTGGTCCTCGACGCCGGCGCCAACGTCGACTGCTCGGCCGAAGAGCTGGTGCAGTTTGCCCGGTTAGGCGCGGTGTATGCCGAGGACATCCTGGGCCGTGCCAATCCCGCGGTGGGCCTGCTCAGCATCGGCGAAGAACCGGAGAAGGGCAACGCGGCCGTCAAGGACGCGCACAAGCTGCTCGAAGCCACCGACCTCAATTTCGCCGGCAACGTGGAAGGCCGCGACATTCTCGCCGGCGGCAGTGCGCGCGGTCCGATCGACGTCGTCGTCTGCGACGGATTCGTCGGCAACATCGTGCTCAAGTTCTACGAGTCGGTGCCCGGCATGATCATGGCGATGATGACCAAGGGCGGCGTGCCCAAGGACGTCCTCGCCAAGATCTTCAAGGGCTTCGACTACTCGGACTACGGCGGCGCCCCGCTGTTAGGCGTGAAGGGCGTGAGCATCATCTCGCACGGCAGCTCATCGCCGCGCGCCATCAAGAACGCGATCGGCGTCGCGCTGCGCGCCGTTGAGCGGCGCATGGTCGACCACATTGGCCGCCGCCTCGAGACGAACGTGGTGCCCCAGTCATGACCCGCCCGATCGTCGAGCTGGCGGGGATCGGGCACTACGCGCCCGAACGCATTCTGCGCAACCACGAGTTCGCCGCCATGGGACTCGAGACGAGCGACGAGTGGATCGTCGAACGCACCGGCATCTGCGAGCGCCACATCGCCGGGCCTAACGATACCACGGCGAGCATGGCCGCCAACGCGGCGCGACTCGCCATGCAGCGCGCGGGGGTCACGGCCGCCGACCTCGACACCATCGTGCTCAGCACGGCCACGCCCGACCGGCTGCTCCCGGCGACGGCC
>DATNAM010000189.1:0-2997 GCA_035572595.1 Gemmatimonadaceae bacterium | reverse complement strand
GTGCCGTGGTGCCGGCCCACCGGCAGCTGCCCGCGCAGCACGTACACGATACCCGCGCCCGCGATCGACAGCACCACCAGCGCGACCGCAATGCCTAACACGGTCGACAGCGCCGGCAGTTGGAACAGGTAGAACCCGATGTCGCGCCCGAAGATCGGATCGGTGGTGCCGACGCGCGCGCCGTGGAACGACTGCGCGTACGTCATCCAATCGCCGGCCATGAAGAGCCCGATCACGAGCGCGATCACGAGCGGCGCGATCCACGCCAGTCGCATGACGATGCGCGACAGGTCGGCGGCCACCTGGGCATCCTGATGGGCGAAGACCACGGGCGACTTGCCGGTGCGGCCCAGGGCAAAGCGGATGTTGCCGGCCAAGACGGCGTAGGACACGACGCCGCCCAACAGAAAGAGGATGACGTGCCACCAGAGCGAGGTGAAGTACACGGTGGTATAGCCCAACTGGCGGAACCAGAGCCAGTCGGTGGCGAAGCTCACGAGCCATGGGAAGACGACGAAGACGCCGAAGAAGGCGAGGAGCGCGGCGATGATCACGCGTCTCAGGCCGTACGGCATCGGGCGGCGAATGCGG
This sequence comes from Gemmatimonadaceae bacterium, assembly GCA_035572595.1. Taxonomy (GTDB): domain Bacteria; phylum Gemmatimonadota; class Gemmatimonadetes; order Gemmatimonadales; family Gemmatimonadaceae; genus JADGGM01. The sequence goes on along the minus strand of DATNAM010000189.1, from coordinate 2,406 downwards.
AGCTCGCGCTGGTTGTCGAAGGGATGGGTCATGGTGGGTACAACATGGCACAATACCCGGCCAGGCACCAAGTCCTTCCCGGGTGGAACCGCGGCGCCATATTCTGTTCGTGAGTCGTTAGTGTTGTAGAGCACGGTTGCGGGAACCCCCTTTCATCCTCTCGCATGAAGCGCGCTCTCATAATTTCCGGTGTCGTCGTCCTCCTGCTCGTCGCTCTCGTCGTCGCCGGTCTCGAGGCGCTCGAATCGGGCGCGGGCAAAGATCGGATTGCGAGCGCGCTGTCCAACGCGCTCCACCAACCGGTCACCATCGGCGCAATGTCGGTGTCGCTCTTCCCTATCCCGGCGCTCAGTGCCTCGGGCATTCGCGTGGGCGGCGCCGACTCCAGTGCGGCACCGGGGGTCGCCGTCGCGAGCCTGCGCGTGGAACCGCAGCTCTCGTCCATCCTGCCCGGACACACGCTGACCGTCCGCCGCGTGGAGCTGGTCGGCCTCGTGGTGTCCATGCGGCGCGACGCCTCGGGCCACTGGTTGATCCCGGTGCCGCCCGTGGGCGCCGCGCCTAACGCAAAGACCGGCGGCACCCCGTCGCCGGGCATCGTGCTCGGCGACCTCCACATTCGGGATGGCGCGCTTCGCGTGGTGGACGACAGCCTGCGCGCGCCGGGCGGCGGTCCAACGATCACCACGATCACCGGTCTCGAGGCACAGATGCGCGCCGACAGCACCGGCCTCACGATCCCCTCCTTCAGCGGGCGGCTTGGCCTAACGGAGGTGACGGGCTCGGCGCAGGCCGGATCGCACGGCATCGTGCTGCATCTCGCGTCGGCGTCCATCGACAATCACGACCTGGGCGCCCTCTTCGCGCTCGCGGGCATGCAGCCCTACCCGGGACTCTCCATCGCCGGCAAGGCGCCCGTCGACATGACGACGACGATCGCGCCCGATCTGGCGACGATCACCGTCACCGGCACGGCGTCGCTCGACCGCCTGACATTCGGCACCATCACCCTCACCAGGGTCGCCACGCCCTTCCGCTACGCGCACAGCGTGCTCACGCTCGACCCGATGACGTTCGGCGTATACGGCGGGTCCGAAAAAGGAACGGTGACGGTCGATCTCACGAACAAGACGCCCGCGTTCGCCATCCGCACGGCGATCGATGGACTCGACGCGAACCAGGCCTTGTCGGCGAACACCACGATGAAGAACCAGCTGCAGGGCACGGGCACCCTGTCCGCGAACGTGCGCGGCAGCGGCACCACCCAGGCGGCGGTCGAGCGAACGCTCTCCGGCACGGTCACCTTCGCGCTCGCCAACGGCTCGGTGCACAACTTCCCGATCCTCGACGCGATCGACAAGGCGCTGAGCCTCACGCAAACCACCTCCCCCGAGCTCGCCTTCCAGAAGCTCTCCGGTTCGGCGGCGTTAGGCGGGGGGCAGGCGCGCGTGACGGACCTGGCGCTCCTGGCCAGCGATCTGAGCCTCGCCGGTACCGGCACCGTGGGCCTCACGGACGAATCGCTCGACTTCCGCGTGCTCGCCCAACTATCGGCCGCGCGCACGACGCAGGTCGTCCAGCGGGTCTCGCAGATGAGCCGGCTCGAGAACGCGCAGGGTCAGATCGAGCTGCCGGTGACGATCGGCGGCACCGCGCAAGCCCCCACGTTCGGCGTCGACGTGAAATCCGTGGCCACCAAACAGATCAAGTCCGAAATCCAGAACCAGGTGAACAAGCAGCTGCAGAAAACGCCGCTGCCCGGCGGCCTAACGGACAAGCTGAAAGGCCTGTTCCAGAAGAGCGACACCGCGAAGAAGGATACGTCGCGTGCGCGGAAGCCGTCCTTTGCATCCTCGTAGTCATCCTTCAAAGGCTTTGTCGCAGAACCCGCCCCCGCTGCCCCCCGATCAGCGCGCGCGCCCGTACTGACGGCGAAACACGCCGCGAACAAGTCCGTAAGGCCGGAGGGATACCCTAGAGCGACGCGCCACCTGCGCCGGAGTGTTTCGATGAGCGGACTACTGCGCGACCTGCACTACGCCCTGCGGCGTCTGCGCACCCGAATCGGCTACACCCTCATTGCCGTGGTCTCGCTCGGCCTCGGCATCGGCGTGAACACGGCGGCCTTCAGCCTGATCGACGCCATTCTCCTCAGGAAAACGCCGATCCACGAGGCCGACCGCGTGGCCGAGCTCGACTTGGTGGATCGCGGACACATCACGGGCCCGCTCTCGTATCCCGAGGCGAAAGATCTGCGCGACGAGGCCGCGGGCGTATTCAGCCAGATGTCGATCGCCGAGTTCAGCATGTTCCCGCGCGACGCCGGCGATCACGTCGAGACGCTCGCCGGCGAGCTGGTGAACGGTGACTACTTCCCGCTCATCGGCCTCGCGCCCGTCGTTGGGC
>DATNAM010000188.1:0-30658 GCA_035572595.1 Gemmatimonadaceae bacterium | reverse complement strand
CGTGCTGCTCTCGTACAAGCCCATTCCCGGAACGGTCTTCTTCGCCGGGTACGGCACGTCGCTCAGCGAGCCCAACGCGTTCCAGTTCTCGCGGGGCATGTTCCGGACGACGGACGGCGTGTTCGTGAAGGTTAGCTACCTGTTCCGGCTCTAGGGCGCTTCGTCGCGCTCCGTTAAGCGGTGGCGCAGCCAGTACGCCGCTCCCACACCGAGATGATAGTAGTGCCGGAACACCCGCCTCGGGAACCGCAGGCCGCGCAGATCATCCACCGTCGCCCGCACGTGAAATATCGTGTCGTGCTTGATCCGCGTCAGGATCGCAGGATCGCGCGCCATCAGGTATTTGCAAAACAGAGCGCCGCGCGCCACGGTATAGACACGCCTGAGGGCGAGCACCTCTGCCGCCGTGCGCCGCCCATGATTGTGATACACCAGCACGTCCGGCGAATACTCGGCCCGCAACCCCGCGCGCAACGCGCGGTAGACGAAATCGACGTCCTCGCCCGCCCCCGCGCCGGTGCCGCCGCCTAACGCAACGTCGAAGGGGCCGGACACGCCGAGCACCGAACGCCGGAATGCCAGGTTGCAGCCGATGATGCCGTCCAGGTTGAACGCCATCCTGATCGTCTCCCGCTCGCGCGACGTGCGCGTCGTCGTCGGCTGATCGCGCTCGTCATACAGCTCCACGCGACCGCCCAACACATCGAGCTCCGGCGCGCGCGCGAACTCGTCGCGCACCGTGGCCAGCCATTGCGCATCCGGCAGGCAGTCATCGTCGGTGAGGAGAAGGATGTCGCCCGTCGCCACCGCGAGCCCCGCATTGCGCGCGCGCGAGAGGCCGCGCGTGGGCTCGCGCACCACCCGCAGCGGCAGCGCACCACAGTACGCGCCCAACAGCGCAGCCGTGCCGTCCGTCGACCCGTTGTCGACGACGATCAACTCCCATCGCACGCCGGCCGGCACCGCCAACTGCTCGAGTCGCCCGAGCAACCGCGCCAATGCGTCGCAGCGATTGCGCGTGCACACCATCACGCTCACGTCGACCGCCGCCGCGGAGGTGGTCATGACGCCCATTGCGCCACCAGTCGAACCGCGTCGGCAGCGCTGTCGGCCCACTGCACGATCGGTGCGTCACGCGTCCACGTCTCGTAGAACGACCGCACCTTTCCGTAGCTATTGTCGAGCACCACGTGCGGGATGCCGAGCAGCAGGCTCAGAATGTGGCCGTGCAGGCGATCGGTGATCACGGCAGCCCCCGCTGCCAACATGGCGCATCCCATGCGCACGCGGCCCCGCGACGCGATCGCGCCTAACCGCAGCAGCGGGCCGTGCGCCACGAGCTCGAGCCGCGGATGCGCCGACATCAACGCATGACCCATGCGCTCCACGCGCGACAGCGCCGACGGCGGCTGGACCGCCCAGTCGAACGTCACATGGCCGCTCGCGTCGGAGTTCGGCGCCGCCTCGCGATCGCGCCGCGCGAGCCACACCACCGGCGCCGTCGCCGCCACGGGCCGGCGGACCGGACCTAACGCAAACGCCAGATCGGGACAGAGCACGGCCGGCGTGTCGAAGGCCGCGCGCGCCGCGGCCAGGCTTCGCTCGTCTCGCAGCAGCATCGTGAACTGGCGGTGCGCGCCGAACGCCGCCTGCGCGCGCGCCAACATCCCCGGGTCGCCGAAGTGGAGCGACTGCGGTAGCTGGATCACCCGCGTCGTCGGGAAATCGGCCAGCACCTGCTCGCGCAGCTGCTGGTGCACCGGCCACAGGTCGCCCAGATTGCCGCCGCCGGCGAGCAAGATGGTGCCATCGCCCAACCGCCTGGCCAGCGCGCGCCGCGAGTACGTCTCGACGCTGCAGGCATAGCACAGCGTGATCGCCGCGCGCCTCAGCAGTGCCAGCGTCCCCAGGTAAATCGCGCTGTCGCCCACGTTCTGGTGCGTCGGCACATCCAGCAGCGCCACGCGCGACACGCCGGCCAGCATCGGCCGCAGCGTCCGCTCGAGAGTATCGCCTAACGCACGTACGAGCGACTCGGCCCGCGCCGCGGCTTCGGCCGAGCCCGCCGTGCGGGTGCGCTGCGCGCGGGCCGCGGACATGACGAACGCGTGCCTAACGGGAGGCGCCGGCGGCGCTCGGGGCGGTCGAGGCGACACGCACCCGCGGCAACAGGTGCGATGTGCCCGAGAACGTCAGCGCGCCCGGCTCGACCTTGAGCGTCATCCCCGGACCCGTCACCACATCCCGCTGCGTCTCCGCGTCCCACACGGCGAGCTCTAGACTGTAGACGCCCGGCACCACGTTGAACTGCAGCTCTACGTCCATCTCGAACGGTCCGTGCGCCGGTAAGGCCGCACCGCAGTCGCACGCCGACGCGCTGAAAATCAACCGGCCGGTCGACAGCGCCCGCACGCGCAGCGTACAGTCGCGCGCCGCCGCGTCCGTCACGCCGTTCGCCACCGCGCCGGTCAACCGGAATAGCGCCCGCTCGCCCGACCGCACCGGCAGCGGCGATTCCTGCGTCAGCGTATCGAACGTCAGCGCGGAGGTGTGCGTGGCCGCGCCATCGGTGTTCCGCGCGCTTTCGAGATAGGCCTCGATGCACTCGGTCGGCGTCCCGCGGCGGGCGACACGCCCGCGTTCCAACAACACGGCGTGCGTGCACAGCGACGCGATGCGCTCCAGCTGGTGCGATACCAGCACCACCGGGATCCCGCTCGTGCACATCTCCTCGATTCGGTCGAACGCTTTCTGCTGGAATCGAAGGTCGCCCACCGACAACACCTCGTCGATCACCAGCACGTCGGGACTGATGTGCGCCGCGATCGCAAAGCCGAGGCGCGCGTTCATGCCGTTCGAGTAGCGCTTGACCGGGGTGTCGATGAACGCATCGATTTCGGCGAACGCGACGATCTCATCGAAGCGGCGGGTGAGCTCGCGCCGCTTCATGCCGAGAATGGCGCCCTGCAGGAACACGTTCTCGCGTCCGGTGAGATCCGGGTGGAATCCCGCTGCCACCTCGATCAGCGCGCCCGCGCGCCCGCTGATCGAGCAGTGCCCGCGCGTCGGCACGAGAATGCGCGTCAGCAGTTTGAGAATCGTGGACTTGCCGGCTCCGTTAGGCCCGAGGATGCCGAGCGCTTCGCCCGGCCGCACCTCGAACGACACGTCGCGCACGGCCCAGAACTCTTCGCCCGACAACTCGTCGCGCGCCGGCGCGCGCCCCGCGAGGCGCCGCACGGCGGCGGGCACCATGTCGCGCAAGCTGTCGTGCAGCTCGCCGCGCGCGAACTTCTTCCAGACCTGGGCGAACTCGATTCGTGGGGTTCCGGTCATGGCGTTACACGTACTCCGCGAATTTGCCTTCGGTCCGGTGGAACAGCAGCGCGCTCGCGATCAAACCGAAGATCGCCCACGCCGCTCCATACGCCAGGTACCACGGACTCCACACGACCACGTCGCCCTTGGGCGTCGTCAGCAAGAGCGGCGTCAGCAGATTGTGCCCCTGGACTACGCTCAGCCGCAGCCCCTCGAGGAGCGGCGCCAGCGGGTTCAGCATCATCACGCGCGCGCCTAACGGGCCGAACATCCGCGGCTCGAAGAACACGGGCGTGAAAAAGATGCCGAACGTGAGCAGCACCTGCACGATGTACTTCACGTCGCGGAAGAACAGGTTGGCGCAGCCCAGAAACAGCGCCGCCCCGGCCGTGAAGCAGAAGATGAGCACCGCCAACACCGGCGCCCACAGCGCCGTGAGGCCATAGTGCACGCCCAACAACGGCAACGCGATCCCCACGGTGATCGCGCCGATCGACGAGTCGAACGACTGCGCGCACGTCGCCGAAAGCGGCAACACCTCGCGCGGGAAATAGATTTTCGAGACTAACGGAAGGTTGCCCGTGAGGCTGCTCGTCGCGAACCCGATCGCGCCCACGAAGAACGCCCACGGCAGCGCCTTCACCGCCATCCCCGCGATCGCGTCGTGCGACACGTGTCCGCCGCCCACGTAGGCCATCGCGAAGCGCACCAGGGTCCCCGCGGCCACGATCAACGCGGGCATGAGGATCGCCCACGCAAACCCCATCACGGCTTGCTTGTACCGGATGCGAACGTCGCGCAGCATGAGCTGGTACAGCAGCTCGCGATACTTCCACAATTCGTCTACCGCGATCTCGCGAAGATCGCCGACGAGCGAGCGCCTTCGCTGCGCTGGAAGCTCGCTGGTAAGGACGAATTCAGTCATGTCCGGGATCATGGGTGGGAGGGCGGAAAACCGTGCCGCATGGACGTTGGTGCTACCGGGACTGGCGGCGCCGTGCCGAGCGCACCCACCGTCCATCGCGTGCTCCGGTTTCGGCAGCTATCATGCCACCCCTCCACACGATGATACGCGCAGTCTAGCCACGGCGACAAGCCATGCGGCTGTTGCTCCAGACTCACAGGTACCGCCCCGGTGCTCAAGCGCTCGCTCACCGTCCTGTCGCTCGTTTTCGTTCTCTATTTCACCACGTCGGGCGGCCCGTATACCACCGAAGGCCTGGTTGCCGAAGTCGGACCCGGATTGGCGCTGCTCATCATGCTGCTCGTGCCGCTCCTCTGGTCGGTGCCCGAAGCGCTCATCATCGGCGAGCTCGCGAGCATGCTGCCCGAGGAGGGCGGCTACTATCGCTGGGTGCGGCGCGCGTTCGGTCCGTTCTGGGCGGTCCAGAACGGATGGTGGACGTGGATGTATTCGCTCGTCGACATGGCCATTTACCCGGTGCTGTTCACCCAGTACCTCGGCTACTTCGTTCCGTCGTTGGGCCCTGATGCGCGATGGCTCGTCGCGCTGATCGTCATCTGGACCGCCGCCGCGATCAATCTGCGCGGCGCGCTTCCCGTCGGGCGCGTGTCGGTGATCGCCGGCGGGTTCATCATCCTCGCGTTCCTGGTGATGTCGCTCGCCGCGCTGCCGCACGCCACCCACGTCCCGTGGTTTCCGGTCGTCAAGCCCGGCCGCCCGCCGGCCGGCGCGTTGGGGATCGGCCTCTCGATCGCGCTCTGGAACTACATCGGCTGGGACAACGCCTCGACCGTGCAGGGCGAAGTGGTCGATGCCTCACGCAGCTACCCGCGTGCCCTTGCCATCGCCCTTCCGTTAGTCACACTCGGCTATCTCACCGCGTTAGGCGCGGCGCTCGCCGCCACGGACTGGACCACCTGGACCAATGGCGCGTGGCCGGAGATCGCCCGCGCCGCCGCCGGATCGTTAGGCGGATCGACGATCGCAATCTGGATCGGCGTCGCCGGCATGGTGAGCGCCCTCGCATTGTTCAACGCCCTGTTGCTCTCGTACTCGCGCATCCCCCTCGCCATGGCGATGGACGGCTATCTGCCCGCCACGCTCGGCCGTACCGACGCGCGCGGCACGCCGCGCAACGCCGTCATCGTCTCCGCGATCTGCTATTCGGTCTTCGTCCTCCTCTCGATTCAAGGCCTCGTCGTCGCCGACGTGCTGCTCTATGCGATGGCCCTCTTTCTCGAGTTTGGCGCGCTCATCCAGTTGCGCCGCACCGAGCCTAACCTGCGGGGCAGTTTCCGCATCCCGGTCGGTCGTGCCGGCGTCACCGTTCTCGCACTGCTGCCGTTGGTCATCCTCCTCGCCGTGGTCGCGCTGGAAATGCGCGACGGCGAATACGGCCGGCCGGCGGTGGCCGGCGCCGTGGCTGCGGCGCTCCTCGGTCCGCTGGTCTACGCCCTCATGCAGCGTCGCCGGCCCGTTCCGTAAGGCGCGACCAAAGAATACCCTCGCGCGCCGGGCGCCTCCGGCGCTATTTTCGAGCTCGCGGGCCCGCACCCGCCATCCGCACGCACCTACCGCATCGAGTCCTTCCCACGCGCATTCCCACCGGCCTGCCGGGCGAGACACTTCCGCTGGACGAGGCATGGAGCGCCGCGCGCGACGCGCTCCTGCGCGGGCTCACGCACGCGCTCAGCAATCGCGTCATGGCGATCACCACGCTCGCCGAGTTGTCGGCCGAGGTTCCCGCGAGCGGCGGCACGGTCGACGTGCTCTCGTCGGAAGCGCGGCGCCTCGATGCCTTACTGCATCAATTTCGACTCCTGTCGCCGCCGCCTCCGGCGCCGGCCGAGCCGCTCAACATCGCGGACACGCTGCCGTCGCTCGTCGAGTTCGCGGGCAAGCATCCCGATGTCGGCGGCATACCGTGCGACATCCGGATGACAGCGAATGTGCAGCCGGCGTTCATCGACGCGAGCCTGCCCGTGCGCGTTGTCCCGACGCTGCTCGTCGCCGCGGCGCGTGCCGCGCGACGCGTGGGCGCGCATCGCGTGCAGATCGATGTGTCGGGTGATGCACGCTGGGTGGTGGTCGGCTTCGCCGTCGGCGATGCCGGCGGCACAGGCGGGCCGGGCGAGGATCTCGCGCATGGCGCACCCGCCATGCAGATCACGGACTCCGCCCAGGGCGCGCGATACGAGCTCTTGCTCCCCACGCTGGCCGCGGCGCGCCGGCGCGACCGGTCATCCAGTTAGGCGTTAGGCAACCGAGCGCATCGGCGCCAGCGCCGCGCGCAGGCGGCTCACGGCCTTCTGCTTGATCTGCGACACCCGCGATTCTGTCACTTCGAGCACCCGCGCGATGTCCTGCAGCTTGAGCTCCTCGAGGAAGTAGAGCGTCAGCACCCGGCGCTCCACGGCCGGCAGCTCGAGCAAGGCCGCCCGCAGCCGCTCCAGCTCCTGTTCGCGCGTAATCCGCGACTCGGCCTCGGTCCCATCGCTGGCCGCCAACGCCTCGCCCCACGTCCGCACCTCGCCGTCCTCACCGCTGCCGGGCATCGGATCGTCCAGGCGGAGCAACGACGTGCTCGCCGCGTCGGACTGCCAGCGCGTTACCGTCTCCACGTCGACCCCCATCCGGACCGCGGTCTCGTGGGCTTTGGGTGACCGGCCGAGATGGTGGCCGAGCTGTTCCTGCGTCGCGCCTAACGCGCGAGCCCGGCGGCGGATCGAGGACGGGACGTGGTCCAGGCGCCGGAGCTCGTCCACGATCGCGCCGTGGATGCGCGGAACGGCGTACGTGCTGAACGCCAACCCGCGCGTGGCGTCGAACCGGTCGATGGCTTCGGCCAGACCCAGCGTCCCGGCGCTCACCAGCTCGTCCAGCTCGACGACCCCGCCCAACCGGCGGTGAACGCCGCGCGCGACGTGATACACGAGCGTGAGATGGGTCGCCATGAGCTGTTCACGACCCGTTTCGTCGCCTGCCGCCAACCGCTGCCACATGTCCGCGTCCGACATCATGCCTCTCTCGAGAAAGTCTTGGCCGAAGCGGATTCGTCCGCGTGGGCGGGCCCTCTCAAAGCAACCGACGTTCCACACTGGATTGGTGGATATTCATGTGGCCCGCACCGCCGTGGCGACCAGCCTAACGACTTGCGGGGACTGGTGTTAGGCAGGCAGGATGAGAGCGCCGCGACCGCCGTGGAAGTGGCTCGGGCCGCCTGCTGTGGCAGGGGCAACTGTGCCTGGCGGAAGGATTTTCCGGGCCGGTGCAGGCAACGCTTGCCGCACCGTGCTTCGATCAGTCGTCGGCGGCTTCGGACGTCGCCGCGGACGGCGGCCCGTTCAGCTTGTAGCGAAGCGTCCGGACGCTGATCCCGAGAAGCGCGGCGGCGCGCGTCCGGTTTTTCCCGGTCGCCTCGAGCGCCTTGGCGATCAAGACTTCTTCGGCACGGTCGAGGCTCAACGACGTCAGGAGAATGCCGTCGTGTGGCGCGCCCGCGCCGTTGGTCGCAGCGTTAGACGCGGGCGCGGCTTCCGCGCGCTTGCCGTTCTCCGCCAGGCCGTTCCGGAACGTCTCCGCGTCTAACGCACGCGCCTGCAGGATCGGATCCGAGCTCAGGATCACCGCGCGCTCGATCACGTGTTGCAGCTCGCGCACGTTTCCAGGCCACTCGTGCCGCTGCAACAGCGCCAACGCCTCGGGAGAAATGCCGGCGACCTCCTTGCCCGCTTCGGCGGCGGCCCGCAGCGCGAACCGATGCGCCAACACCGGTACATCCTCGAGACGCTCGCGCAGCGGCGGAATGCGCACCGGAATCACGCTCAACCGGAAGAACAGGTCCTGCCGAAACCGGCCCGCGGTCGCCTCGGCAGCCAGATCGCGGTTGGTCGTCGCGATCACGCGCACATCGACGCGAATCGGCGACGTGCCCCCCACGCGTTCGAACTCCTGCTCCTGGAGCACGCGGAGCAGCTTCGCCTGCAAGTCGAGACGCATCTCCGAGATCTCATCGAGGAGCAACGTCCCGCCGTGCGCGCGCTCGAACGCACCTTCCACGCGCTTGAGCGCGCCGGTGAATGCACCGCGCTCGTGTCCGAAGAGCGCGCTCTCCACCAATCCTTCCGGGAGCGCCGCGCAGTTCAGCTTGATGAACGGTTTGTCGTGTCGCTCGCTCAGCTCGTGAATCGCACGGGCGAACAACTCCTTACCCGTGCCGGATTCACCCTGCAGCAGCACCGTGGCGCGCGTCGGTGCTGCCGATGCAGCCGATTGAAGCGCGCGTCGAATCGCCTGACTCTCACCGATGATCTGGCGTTCGCTGCGCGCTTCCATGATCTCGCGCTTGAGGGCGGCATTCTCACGACGCAGCTGCACCAGCTCCAGCGCTTGATCCACCGCCAACTCGAGCTGCGCCGCGCGCACGGGCTTCGTGATGTAGTCGACGGCCCCCGCTTTGATCGACGCGACCGCGTGCTCGATGCTCGCGTATCCCGTCATCATGATCACGGGCGTGTCGATCCCCTCGCGCTCCAGATGCGCGAGCAGATCGAGGCCGGTGTTGCCCGGCATCCGATAGTCGGAGATGATGAGGTCGACGGTGCCGCGTGCGAGAACCGCCAGCGCTTCGGGCACGCTGGTCGCGTTCAGCGGATCGTGTCCTGCCTGCCGGAGCGTCTCCGCGAGCAACACGGAGATCGTCTGGTCATCGTCGACGCACAGAATAGTAGCCATTCGTGTGGATGACGCGCCGGCGAACGAGCGGCAACAATTTCCGAGACATGACTGCCGGGCGGCAGCGGCGCCCTCGGGGCCTCACGGAGTAAGCCCGCCCTAGAGGTCGCTAAAGTTCCGGCGCGGCCAACCGATCATCATGGCATGATCACCACACCGCGTTGGAACGAGGCCGGCGACCAGAATGGCGATCGCGCGCAGGAAGGCGCGTCGGCCTACAGTCGCTCGCATTGGTCGACCGGACGGGCAGTCTCGCACCGCCAGGTCGAGGAGATCAAGCGCCGCTTGACGAGTGGCGCCTACGACACTCCGCAGGTCATTGACGCGCTCGCGCGTCGCTTGATCGACAGCGGCGAGATCTAACCTGCTACGCGCGAGGCCCGGTCAGTCGCTGGGACAGCCACGCGCGCGCATCCTCGAGGTCCCCGGGCACGAGCTCGTACCCCGCGCTCTGCCAACGGAGCGTGACCTCAGCGCCGGCCGCCGAGAGAGCGTCCGCCAAACGCTGCGTACGCATGGCCGGCGAGGAGGGATCGAGTCGCCCAGCCGAAATGAGCACGGCGGTTCCCTCGAGGACGGGCCGCTGGATGGGCTCGACCGGCATCACCGCGCGCATCAACACGGCGCCGCGCAGCACGCCGGGCTCGAGCAGCATCAGACTCGCGGCCATGTTCGCGCCGTTGGAATAGCCTAACGCAAACAGCGACTCGAGCGCGAACCGGTACGTCGCCGACGCCGATCGCACGAACGCCGCCAGCTGCGGCACACGCGCGCGGATGTCGGCCTCATCGAACGCGCCGTCGGCGAGCCGGCGAAAGAAACGCGGCATGCCGCGCTCGCTCACCTGACCGCGCGGGCTCAACAGCGATGCGCCCGGAGCCAGCTCCGTGCCTAACGAGATGAGGTCCGATTCGTCGTCGCCCGTTCCGTGCAATAGCAGCACCGTGGGCGACGACGCGCCGGATGCGCCGGGCACCCACTCGTGCGGCCAGTCGCGGAGCAAGCTCATGACGCCCGCTCCGGCGTATGTGTACGACGTGCGCGCGCGACGGATGATGCGGCGGCGGAACCCATGCCCAACGTGCCTCGAGTCGGAGTCGACCCGAATGATGCCCCCGCGCGCGCCGCTGCGGCAATTCGTCCGCGAGCGGGCGCGATCGCTTCCTAGATGCGCACGGTGTCGAGGCGGCGTACCGTCGCGCGCCCCAACCGGCCGAGATTTGCGGCGAACGCGAGTCCGAGCGCGCTCGTCGACCCGCTGATCAACACTTCCACCGCCTGACGCGCACATCTCGCTTCGGGGCGCGTCGCCGGCATCGAATTACCCGATGCGTGGACTTCGTCGTTGTACAACGGCTCGGTGTCGAAGAGCAGGCTCGTCAGCAGCGCGGCCATCGATTCGTCGCCGCCGCGGTGGCGACGAAGATCGAGCACCACCCGGTCTGCACCGGCGACGCGCGACATCGCCTCGATCGCGCTCGCGCGTGCGGCCGGTGATCCGACGAAACGGCGCAGCTCGATCACGCCGCGGCCATCCGCGCACACCTCGACCGACTCGATGCCGTGACGGCTCAGCCAGCCGGCGCGCGCGGCATCCTGACTGCGCTCGACCGGTGGCGTCACGGCAACCGTGCGCCGGCGCGAAAGTCCCGGATCGAGCATCCACAGATTCAACCCCATCGTACTCATCGGTACACTCCGCGCAGGTCGTGTCTCGCTCTCACTGATACGACACCGCGGTCGGCTCGATGGGTTGCACGCGGCTCTGGTCGTGCGGCCCCGGCGCTCGCTACTATCATCCATCCGCAATTGCGCTGCTGCGCCCCTAAGCCATCCTCTCGAGCCGCGCTCCCTCATGCATCCCATCTGGAACGACATCCTAACGCCCGGTGTTCCGTTGCTCGACAAGGTCATCCGCACCGTCGCCGTGTACGCGTTCCTGCTGGTCGGACTGCGCCTCGCCGGCAAGCGCGAGCTCGGCCAGTTGAATCCGTTCGACCTCGTCGTGTTGCTGGTGCTGTCGAACACGGTGCAGAACGCGATCATCGGCAACGACAACTCGCTAGTCGGCGGGCTCTTCGGCGCGACGGTGCTGGTGGTACTCAACTATGTCGTGGTCCGCTTTCTCTTCCTGCACCCGCGACTCGACCGCATCGCCGAGGGCCGCGACGTCGTGCTGATCAAGGACGGCAAGTTGCTCGAGAAGCGGCTCCGCCGCGAGCTCATCACGCGATCGGAGCTCGCGTCGGCGGCGAGAAAACAGGGCATCGATGATTTGGCCACCGTGGACTGCGCGCGTCTCGAGGTCGGCGGGACGCTCACGTTCGCGGTCAAACATCCCACGGGCGAGGAGGGATGGCACGACGTCATCACGCAGCGCATGGACCGCCTCGAAGGGAAGGTCGAGCGCGTGCTGGAACTGCTGCGGGCGGATCGGGACGGCGCCTAACGCAGTCAGTCCTTCATCAGCCAGTCGGGATGCTTGAGGTGAAATCCAGTACGCTTCTGATAGGCGCTGGCCAGCTGGAGGGCAGGGGCTTCGCCGAACAGACGGCCCAGGAACGTGAGGGACACCGGCGTGCCGTCGTCGCGGAAGCCGTTCGGCACAATGACGGCCGGATGGCCGGTGAGATTGGTGGCGACGAGCTGCGGGCCGAACGTCGGCGTGACGACGACGTCGACGTTGGCCAGGGCCTGATCGAGAGCGCGCATGGCCAGCGTGCGGGCGCGCATCGCGTTCACGTATTCCACCGCCGGAATGAACCGCGCCACGCGGAACTCGTTGGGCCAGGCATTGGCGCCCTGTTGCGCCATCAACTTGTCCCGCCCCGAGCGCGTGAGGTCATCGAACGCCGCTGCGCCCTCGGCCCGGAGCACGATGGAGATCGCGCCCCACGGGTGATCCGGCAGCTCCACCGGCACCAACGTGACGCCGAGTGCGCCTAACGCATCGAGGGCCGCGTCGTCGAACGTCTTGGTGGGATGATCCTGGTCGAACGCGCTCTTGATGTACCCCACGCGCAGCGACGACGGCGCGCTCCGTCCGTCGAAGGGGAACGCGGCATCGACCGACGTCGGATCGTGGCCGTCGCTGCCGTGAATCGCATCCAAAACCAGCGCGCAATCCTCGGCGCTCCGGCAGATGGGTCCGATCTTGTCCATCGTCCACGACAGCGCCATCGCGCCCGTCCGCGGGACGCGGCCGAACGTCGGCCTCAAGCCCGTCACGCCGCAGCGTGTCGACGGCGACGAGATCGAGCCTAACGTCTCGGTCCCGATCGAAAATCCGACCAGCCCGGCTGCCGTCGCGCAGGCCGGCCCCGCCGACGAGCCGCTCGACCCCTGCTCCGGCTTCCACGGGTTCCGCGTCATCCCGCCGAACCACACGTCGCCCATGGCCAGCTCGCCTAACGACAGCTTGGCCACCAGCACCGCGCCCGCGGCATCGAGACGCTGCACCACCGTCGCATCGGTGTCGAACATCTGCGTCTTGAACGGCGTGCTGCCCCACGTCGTCGGATAACCCTTCGCAGCCAGCAAATCCTTGGCGCCCCACGGAACGCCGTGCAGCGGGCCGCGCCAATGACCGCGGCGCAGTTCCTCGTCCGCGGCTTTGGCGTGCTCCAACGCGCGATCGGCCGTCAGCGTGATCACACAATGCAGCGTCGGATCGAACTCCTGCAGTCGATCGAGCGACAAGCGCGTCAGTTGCTCGCTCGTCACTTTGCGGCGGCGCAGGAGCTCCGAGAGCTCCGTCACCGGCAGGAACGCGAGCTCGGCGTGCGATGCCGGTACCGCCTTCGACGACACAGCCGACCGCACGATCTTGTGCGCACCCTTCTCGACCGCCATCCCGGGCAACACGGGATTGAAGTGAACGGCCGGGACGACGTCGTTAGTCAGCGCGATGCCGTGGATGGTCTCGATCTGCTTCTCTTGCTGCGTAAGGGCCGCCACCATCATCGCCCGCTCGTCGTCGTCGAACTCGAGGCCGGCGAGCTCGGCCGCCTTCGCCACCGTTTCGCTCGTGATTTCTTCACCGCGCGCCGTCTGCGCCCAGAGGATGCCGGGCAACAGCGTCGTGCTCAGACCGATGGATGCGAAGTACCCGATGAACGCGCGGCGCGATCGCGCCGGCGTCGGCATGGAGTCGGACATGCGCTCGCTCGATGAATGGTTCGATGTCGAAGGAACGGCGTGAAGCTACAGGCGTGCGCGGCAGGGCGCGAGGGCCGGCCAGCCCGTTAGCGAAGCCACTCGTCCAGGTGCGCGCAGACGAACTCGTCGTCGCACAACTCCGGATGCAGCGTCGATACACGTGTGATCGCTTCCGCCTGTCCTCGCGACAACACCTCGCGTGAATCGAGACACCGCGTGCTGCCCAGCAGTCCCTGACGGAACAGCACCTCCTGAATGCCGGCGATGCATCCCGCGAAACCGTTGGCGGCGTCGAAGATTGCCGCGTTCGCATCGGTCAGCGTCGCGGCGCGGGCCAACCACGGCGTGGGCGAGTCGCCGGCCTGGGCCGTCTTGATCGCGCGCAGCAGCTCGACCGCGCGGCGCGTCCACACTGCCCACTGGCCGAGCAGTCCGCCCGCCATGCGCAAGCCGTTCGGAAATTCCGTTAGGAGATCGACGATGATGCTGTCGTCGTTGCCGGTGTAGAGCGCCACATCGCCTCGACCGCTGTCGCCTACCGCGCGCACGACGTCCCACGTGGCGTAGCGATTGAACGGCGCGATCTTGATCGCCACCACGCACTCCAAGTCGGCGAAGCGCCGCCAGAAATCGTAGCCTAACGGACGGCCGCCGACGGCGGGCTGGAGGTAGAATCCGAACACCGGCAGCACCTCGCCCACCGCACGCGCGTGTTCGAGAAGCGCGTGGTCATCCGCGTTGCGCCATCCGGCATAGCTCACGAGCGCGGCGTGATAGCCCCGATCGCGCGCCAGGGCCGCTTCGGCCACCGCTTGTCCCGTTAGGCCGCAGACGCCCGCCACGCGCGCCATCGGCGCGCGCCCAACCGACTCGACCTCGTCGAGCGTGTCCGACGCCAGCGACAGCACGGGCTCGAGCAGCCCGTGATCGCGGATCGCGAACTGGGTGGTATGAACGCCTACCGCGATGCCGCCTGCGCCGGCGCCCGCGTAGTACCGCGTGAGAGCGCGCTGATGCCGTTCGTCCAACCGGCCCGCGGCGTCGAGCGCCAGCGGGTGGGCGGGAATCGCCTGACCCGCCAAGAGATGCGCGCGTAGGTCGAACGATGCTCCGCTCAAAACGCGCCTCGCCGCTCCTGGAAGTGGGTCGGCTTGTCGAGCACGCGGCCGCCGCGCTGCAACCAATCGGCGATCCACGCCAGCATCTGCACAACGGAAACCGCCGGCTCGCCGAAGAGCGCCATGGACGCGCTCGCGTCGCTCAGCAGCGCGTCGGGCGCTTCCTCTCCCGCCACCTGCGCCGTGCGGCCTAACAGACGGCCCGCGTACGCCGCCACGTCGCGGACCGACAGCGTCTCGCCGCCCGTAATGTTGATCACGAACGGCGGAGACGCAGTGTGCGCAAAGCACTGCAGCGCGCGCGCATTGGCGTCGCCCTGCCAGATCACGTTCACGTATCCCATGCGAGCATCCACCGGCTCGCCGCGCAACACCGCGCGCACGATGTCCACGAGCACGCCGTATCGCAGCTCCACGGCGTAATTGAGCCGAACGATTGCCATCGGGGTCCCATCGCGGCGCGATGCGAATTCGAGGACGCGCTCGCGCCCCAGGCAGGACGCCGCATACTCGCCGACCGGCGCCGGCGGACATGCCTCGTTGGCACCGCCGCCCGTGACCGGGGTCAGCGGATAGACGTTGCCGGTCGAGAACGCCACCAGTCGCGAACCGGCGAAGTGTTCGGCCGCGTACGCGGGGACCACGGTGTTCATCATCCAGGTAGTGCCGGGCGCATCGGTCGTGCCGAATTTCTGCCCGGCCATGAAGACGACCAACGGCGCCCTCGGCAGGGCGTCGACTGCCCGGCGGTCCGCCAGGTCGCACCGGATCGTTTCCACGTGGGCCACGCGGAGCGCGTTCGCCGCGTTAGGCAACGAAAACCGGGACACCGCGATCACCCGGTCCTGTCGGCCCAGCAGATCGAACGCACGCCGCGCCATGCGCGCCAGCGTCGGGCCCATCTTGCCGCCGGCGCCCAGAACGATCAGATCGCCTGGCAACGGCCGCAACGCGTCCAGCACGCCCGGCGTCGGCTCGGCGAGACGCCGCTCGAGATCGTCCTCGGTGTTGGGCGGCGGCGCGCCGGCAGGTCCGGTGGCGGGCGCCGTGGGCATGGAGCGCCGCAGCACGGCGTTACCCGCCTAACGGTACGCGGCGCGCGCTCATGCGGCAGCGCGCGCGTAGCGCTTCAGGCGATCCACCATCGCGTTGAGCCCCACTTCACGCGCGCCCAGCCCGATGTCGTGCATCATCGTAGTGACAATGTCGGACGGAATCGCCAGCGTCGTCGACGGCGGTTGATCGTTCACCGCCGAAAATACGATCGACAGGAACGCCGCCACCGTGGGCGACTGGCGCACGTTCACGTCGGCGAAAAAATGCACCCGCCCGTCGCGCACTTCGGGGAAGATGTCCACCCGCGTCTGGCACTCGGGCACGGTGAAATTCGAGCGATCGATCGCCGTGTACCGTGCCGGCAGCGGTTCGAGCTTCTTCGCGTACGACACCAGCGCCTGCATCTTTTCCTCCCGCCCAAGCGATCGGAAGTACTTGAGCACGCGCGCGATCGACGGCGGCAGCTCGTTTTCGGTTGCGTTAGGCGTCGACTCGTCTGTCATCGGCTCTCACCTGTCGCGTCACGGGTGACGCCCGAAACATATATGACGGCCGGGTCCGCCGGCCAAGCGTCACCCGCCTATCCCGACAACTGGCACGGTTGCCGCGGCACCGTGCGCGGGAGATCTTGGATCGGACACTCGAGTAGCGTCTTCAATCGACAACATAGCCAGGAGCGTACGATGCCAACACGCGTGGCGACGGCCGTGTGGGAAGGCGGCCTGCAGTCTGGGACAGGATCGTTTTCGGGACAGAGCGGCAAGATCAATGGCGCGTACTCGTTCGGTACGAGATTCGGTACGACGCCGGGCACCAATCCGGAAGAGCTGCTCGCCGCGGCCGAGGCTGCCTGCTTCAGCATGGCGCTCTCGCTCGGCCTGGAGAAGAACGGCACGCCGCCGGAGCGGGTCGAGACCAAAGCAGCGTGCACGATCGACAAGGTCGGCGATGGCTTCAAGATCACGACCATGGTTCTCACCGTGCGCGCCAAGGTCCCCAAGATCGACGCGCCCACGTTCCGCAAAATCGCCGAGGCGATGAAGACCGGCTGCCCCGTGTCGGCGGCCTTGAGCGGCAACGTGAAGATCGATCTGAACGCGACCCTGGAGAGCTGAGCGGCTCTCCGCCTAACGCAGTACGGTCAATCCTTCCGCGGCGGCTCGGACTCGTCGGCCGCCGTGGGAGTCACCGGCGTCGGCGCCGTTTCGACGGTCGTCACGGTCGTCATCTCGTCGCCCACGCGAACCTGCGTGCGACGGAATCGCAGCGGCAGCACGCGAAGGTCCAGCCGGATCGTGCGGCTGGCCCGGTTGGCCGAGTCCAACCGCGTGGCATGCGCTGCCAGGAGATCGCTGCGCGTCACGATGCCAACCACGCGGCTCGGATCCGCCCGCGTCACCACCGGCAGCCTGCCCACGCCCTGCCGCACCATGTGATCGGCGGCCTGCCGAACGGTGTTGTCGGTGAAGATCACCACCGGCGGCCGTTTGATCACGTCGCGCACCGTGGCATCGATCGGCAGCTCGAGGTCCAGCAGATCTCCGCGGCCCGCCACGCCTAACAGCTTGCCCTCTTTGTCCACCACCGGGAAGCCCTGGTGCCGCGATTCATCCTCGCGCGACGCCATCCAGTCGCGCACTTCTTCTACGGCGTCATCCGGGTCCAGCGCGACCACGTTGGCCGACGCGACATCCTTGACCAGAATCTGCGACAGGTAGTCGACCGCGTAGTCCGCCTCCACGTCGGTTCCACGGCGCGCCAGCTTCTCGGTCATGATCGTGCTGCGCATGAGCAGCAGCGACACCAGATACGCCGCGCTGCACCCGCCTAACAGGGGGAGCATGCCTAACGGTTGGCGCGTGGTCTCGAACGCGAACACCACCGATGCCAGCATCGCCCGCGATGCGCCGGCGAAGATCGCCGCCATGCCAACCAGCGCCGCTACTCGCACGTCCAGGCCCACCCCGGGCGCAATGGCGATCACCAGGGCGCCGAGCAGCGAACCCAAACCGCCGCCGATCGTGAACAACGGCGCCAGCGTTCCACCCGACGTGCCGCTGCCCAACGCAATCGCCCACGACACGAACTTCGCGACCACCAGGCCGAGCAGCCCGATCCCCACGATGTTGCCGGACACGATGTTCTCGATGTTGTCGTACCCGACGCCCATCGTGTGCGGCACGAAGTACCCAATGATGCCTACCGCCAGGCCACCCAGTGCCGGCCACCACATCCAATGGATGGGCAGCTTGTCGAATCCATCTTCGATCGCGTACACCGCGCGCGTTACGTATACCGATGCCAGCCCCACGATCGCGCCGAGCAGGATGTACGTGGCTAACGCGGCGCCGCCCGGCTGCACGATGTTGCTCATCGGGAAAATCGGACCCGAGCCGATGAACGCCAGGCGCACGGCCGTCGCCGTGGCACTGGCGAGAGCAACCGGCACCAGCGATCGCGCGCGATACTCGAACAACAGCAGCTCGATCGCGAGCAGCACCGCGGAGACGGGACTGCCGAACGTCGCCGCCATACCTGCCGCGGCACCCGCGGCCAACAGCACCTTTCGCTCGTCCGCCGTCGTACGCAGCAGCTGGCCGACGAGCGAGCCTAACGCGCCGCCGGTCGCGATGATCGGCCCCTCGGCGCCGAACGGACCACCCGTGCCGATCGCGAACGCCGCCGACACCGGCTTGAGGATCGTCACTCGCGGCGGTACGCGACTCTCGTTGTACAGCACCTGCTCCATCGCTTCGGGTATGCCGTGTCCGCGAATCGCCGCTGACCCGTACCGCGCCATGATGCCGACGATGATGCCGCCGGCCACCGGCACGAGCACCACCCACAACCCGAGATGGTTCTCGGCCGGAGACGAGAAGTCGGTCGAGAACCGGCCATAGAACGAGAGATTGGTGATGAGCCCGATCAGCCGCATCAACACCACGGCGACGAATCCGGCACCGAACGCCACCAGAATGGCCAGGCCGCTGATGAAGATGATGCGGCGGTTGTTCTCGGCGCGTTCGTGCGGCACGTGCGCAGCGTCGAGCGCGGGACCCAGCGACGGCGCAACGGGTAAGCCGCCCGTGGTGCTCGCGCGCGAGGCCATATGGTCTTTCATGCGGATGCTCGTTGGGTGTACGGCACGCGCCGCGCTCCAGCGAATCCGAAGCGCGGCGCCGGCTCAATTCTATAGTGCATCCAATATAATGGGCCATGGCCGCCGGTGGCACGGCCTCGGGCTTCCCGCCTATCGCTTGAGCGCCCCGGAAACCCCGCCGGACACAATGAACGCCAGCACATCCGCACTGTCGGCGGCCAAGGGGCGCACACGCTCGGCCGGCACCACCACGAGGTTGCCGGAGAATCCGTACGACTGCGGAAGGTAGACGGCCACGTATCCCGTAAGGCCGAGCATCTCGACCGATTCCGAGGTGACGAAGCCCAACATGTGCGTGTGGTCACCGGGCGCCACCGCAAGCAGCACGGGCTTGTCGAAGCGCCGCTTCTCGCCGACGAACGCGTTGAGAAAGTCGCGGGACGATCCGTACACCAGGCGCACGAACGGCAATCGCTGCAGCGCCCGATCGACCGCGGCAACGGCGCCCCGCGTCACCAGGCTCGACGCCAGTACGCCGATCAGCGTGATCAGCACCACCGTGATCACGAATCCGACGCCCGGAATCGACAGTCCGAGCCAGCGGTCGACCCAGTGGAACAGATCCCAACAGACGTACAACGTCAGCGCCAACGGCGCCGTGACGACCAACCCGCGAATGAAGTAGTTGATCAGTCGTCGCATCGGATGGTCGAACCGTCACCCACTCGTGGAGATGCCCTGTCTCATCGCAACCGGACGACGTAGAGCCGCGCACCCGGATATGCCACCGGTCCTCCGTTAGGCGATAGTTCGCCGAGGAGGACGGTGCCCGTCGCCGGTACGCCCACCACATAATAGTTCGCCGCCGCCGATGCCACCGTCCCCGACGCCGTGTTGCCCGCGGAGACCTGCGCGGCCACCAGCGGAAACACGCCCTGATTCACCGCGGCCTCGATGCTGCGCATGTTCCAACTCAGAAACGTGTATCGGTCCGCCAGGCTCGCCACGCTGTCGTCGCTCGCGTAGAGCGCCGGCAGCCACCCGGCCGCCACGGTGTCGAACGTGACGCCGGTCCGTGCGGCGAGATTCGACAGGCCGGTATCGGGCCCCGCGACCAGCGCACGCGTAAAGGCAGCGACGTTGCCGTTGGCGTAGTGATCCGCCGAATACCGCAGCAGAGACCACGCGGCGCCGCGTACGGCCAGCGACGTGTCGGCATGCTGGCTCGTTGCGCCTAACGCACCAGGCTGGTGCATGAACTCCCGCAAGCGAACGATGTTCTGGCCGAAGAACGCGTTGAAGTTGTCGAGACTCGGGAAATCGGCCACATCATTGATGTCCAGCTTCTGCGAGTCCGGAAATCCGTCCTCCGCGCGTCCCACGAGCTCTTCCGCGAAATGCGAGAGGCCTTCGTTCATCCAGAGCGCCTCATCCGGCGCGCCTTCGCTGAGCAGCCGGACGCCCGCGTTGATCATGTGCTGGAATTCGTGCGCGATCGTGCCGCGAATGTTCTGCCGCACTTCCGATGTCGAGCGCGCGTCGCTGAACTTGCCCGTGGGATCGGGCGTCAGCAGGTAGAACACCTCGCTCTCGTTGCTCTCGGCGCAGCTGTTGGCACCCGTCGACGCGAACAGGTCGCCGTCGAAGAAGAACCCGGCGAGGATGCCGTTCGATCCGCGAGCCGTGGCCGCATTCACCTGCGGCGTGAACAGCAGATACACATGACCGTTGTTGTCGATGTCCGACGGACTGCCGAAGTGCGCGGTGTCCGTCGGATAGATGATCTGATCGAATTCGGTCTGGATCGAATCGAACGATGCCGTGGTGAATCCGCCCGTCGGCGCGGTGATGTCTTGCAGAATGATCCCGTGCTGCCCAACCGTCTCGACCACCGCGCGTTGCGTCGTGAAGTTGGTGCACGCATTCTGGGCGTTGGCGTTGGGCACCTTGAACGTCAGCGTGTCGCCTACGTTAGGCACACTCTCCGCTCGCACGCCCGTGCTCGCGCGCCGCATGAAGGCCGCCGCCGCGCTCCGGGCCGCGGGCCGGTCCAGGTGCAGCACCCGGCGTTCCATAGCGCGAAAGCGCCCCTCCGCGACCGAGCTCGCCGCGCCGATCGAAGGCTGCACGATCGACGCCGACCGTACGCGAGCCGCCATGCTCGTACTCGCCGCGCTTGCCCCGGTCGGCTGGGCCACCGCGAGATCGTACGAGCCCATGACATCCGGTTGCGTGTCCGCGTTTCCGGCGACGATCAGAAACGATCCTGCCGTTCCGTCCGATGTCGCCAACGATACGCAGTCGAGATTCGCCGGGGTCGTCAACGCTCGCACGCCGCCGACGGCGAGGCTCACAGTCGTTTGGTTCGCGCCACTCGGGCACGGCCCGTTGCCATTGTGTTGGATCGGCTGCGTCGATGACCCGCACGCGGCGACAACGGCCAGCGCGGCCAGGGCCGCATAATCTCTCAGTCGCATGATGAAGAACACCCTGTTCCTGTGAGTGATTGCGCCGGTCGCCGGGAAAGCGGGCGCGTGCGTGCTTCTCGAATCTAGCGGACTGGCTTCCGCCGCGCCGCCAAAATCCCTTCGCAACCAATCCGTCGTTCGCGCGATGCGTTCGAATCGACATAGATTCAAGCGCATGCACCAGCGCGCTGTCTCGCATCTGCGTCGCGATCCCGTCCTGGCACGCGTCATGGCCGACGTCGGCCCCTGCCGATTTGCTGCTCGCGCGGAAGGGTCGCACTTCGACCACATTCTGCGCGCCATCGTGTACCAGCAGCTCTCCGGCCGCGCCGCGGCAACGATCTTAGGCCGCGTTGTTGCCTTGTTCGAGGGCGGCCCAACGGCGGAGCGCTTGCTGAACGCCACCGACGAGCAATTGCGGACCGCTGGACTCTCCCGGCAAAAGATCGGTTATCTGCGAGACCTGGCACAGCGTGTCCAGTCAGGCGAGCTCCCGGTAGATCATCTCCACGAGCTGGATGACGAGAGCGTCATCGCCGCGCTCACGAGCGTCAAGGGCATCGGCCGATGGACCGCGCACATGTTCTTGATGTTCCGACTCGGCCGTCCCGATGTGCTGCCGGAACTGGACCTCGGTATTCGGAAGGCCATCCAGGCCGCCTATCGCTTGCGGCGGATGCCTAACGCCGACCGCGTGCATGCCATCGGCGCCGCCTGGGCGCCGCACCGCACCATCGCATCCTGGTATCTCTGGCGGAGCCTCGATCAGGCGGCCGCGCGTGCGCCGGTGAAAAAGCGCCGCGCCGCCAAGACCGTGAAGAAAAAGCGCAGCGCCCGACCGGCACGCAAGACCGCTCGTGGCCGCCGGTAGCTCCCGGCCGTCCACGCTCGATCTCTTTGCCGTCTGCGCTCCCGGCCTCGAGTCCATCGTGGCCGGTGAGCTCACAGCGCTCGCGCTCGCACCGGAGACGACCAGCGCCGGCGGCGTCTCGTTTCGCGGCGACCAGGACGCGGTATGGCGCGCCAACCTCTGGCTGCGGTCCGCGAGCCGCATCATCGCGCGCGTCGGCTCGTTTCGCGTCCGTGCGTTAGGCGAGCTCGAGCGCCGGGCACGCACGCTGCCCTGGGACCGGTTTCTCGCGCCCGGTTGCTCCGTCAAGATCCGCGTCACCGCGCACAAGTCGCGGCTCTACCATACCACCGCCATCGCCGAGCGCGTCGCGTCGGCCATCGTCGGGCGCATTCAGGGCGCGACCGTCCCCGCCTCCCAACCGGACGCCGAGGACGACGCCGCGACCGGCGCGTTAGTCGTCGTTCGTGTGGCTCACGACACGTGCCTGGTGAGCGTCGACACCTCTGGCGCGCTGCTGCACCGGCGCGGCTATCGGCTGCGCACGGCCAAAGCCCCGATGCGCGAGACGCTTGCGGCGGCGATGCTCCTCGCCGGCCGATGGGATGCACGCGCTCCGCTGCTCGATCCCTTCTGCGGGTCGGGAACGATCCCCATCGAAGCAGCGCTGTTGGCGCGCCGCCTGCCGCCGGGAGCGCGTCGCGCATTCGCCTTCGAGTCGTGGCCCGGGTTCTCGCGCGCACGCTGGCGCCGGATGGTGGATGCCGCGCAGGACGCGGCGCTGCCGGCCTCGCCGGCCGCGATTCTCGCGTCCGATCGCGACGCCGGCGCCATCGATGCCGCGCGTGACAATGCGGCGCGGGCCGGCGTCGCGGGCGACATCGCGTTCACCCAGCAGCCGCTGTCGTCCGTTAGCCTGCCGGCGCAGCCGGGATGGATCGTGACCAACCCGCCGTACGGCGTGCGGGTGAGCGATCGCGCCGGCGCGCGCGGGGCCTATACCCAGCTGGGGCGCCTGATGCGCGAGGAGGGCCGCGAGTGGCACGCGGTGCTCATGCTCGCCGACTCATCGTTAGGCAAGAAGGCCGGTCTCGACGTCCGCCAAGTACTGCGGACGAAGAACGGCGGCATCTCGGTCGACGTCGTGGCGCGTCCCTAGCCGCGCGCGTCCTCGCGATCGGGGACGAGCAGCGACAGCAGGAAGCTCACGATGCTCACCACCAGCGCGCCCCAGAAGGCGGCCGCGAACCCGGCCACGTGAAAGTGCAGCCCGAACGACGCCGCGACGTGGCTCGCCAGCCACAACATGAACGCGTTGAGCACGAACGTGAACAAGCCTAACGTGATCAGGAACAGCGGGAACGTGAAGAACTTGAGCACGGGCCGCACGATCGCATTGAGCAAGCCGAACACCAGCGCCACGCCGAGAAAGCCGCCGATGCTGCCGGCGTACGTGATCCCGGTAACCAGGCGCGTCGCCGCCCACAACGCCGCCGCCGTGATGACCAATCGAATGAGAAAGCGCATGGCACGTCCTCGCTAGCCGTTGTCTGCCTCGACCTCGGGTCCCCAATCCTCGGCGGCGAGATTGCCCATCTCGCGCAGCTCGGGCCACAGGCGGGCCACGGTCGCCACGACCGCAATCGTGATGATGCCGCCCGCCACCACGGAAATCACCGGCCCCAACCACGCCGCCGTCACGCCGGACTCGAATCCGCCTAACTCGTTCGACGTGTCGATGAACACGCCGTTCACCGCCGACACACGGCCGCGCATCGCATCGGGCGTCCGCAGCTGAACCAGCGTGTGCCGCACCACCACGCTGATGTTGTCCAGTCCACCCGCGATCAGCAAGAGCACCATCGAGAGCGCGAACGATCGCGACAACCCGAACCCGATCGTCGCCGCGCCGAATCCGGCCACCGCCAGCAGCAGGCTCCGGCCGGCGCGACGCATCGGCGGCCGGTGCGTGATCGCGATCGCCATCGCGAGCGCCCCGATCGATGGCGCCGCCCGCAGCCAGCCGAACCCCGCCGGCCCCACGTGCAGAATGTCTTTCGCGAAAATCGGCAGCAGCGTCGTGGCGCCCCCGAAAAGTACCGCGAACAAATCCAAGGTGATCGCGGCCAGAATGACTTTCGACCGCCAGACGTACACCACTCCGGCGACGAGACTCTGGATCGTCATCGCCTTGCGGTCCCCCGCGCCCTCTATCTTCCGCGCGCGCATCGCCCACACGCACACGAAGAACGCCAGCGCCATCGCGGCGTCCACGAAGTACACGGGACCGGCCTGCTTCCGGATGCCGATGATCGCCCCGCCTAACGCAGGGCCGACCACCGAGGCGATCTGGAAGCCGCTGCTGTTCCACGTGACCGCGTTGGCGAAGTCCTCCGCCGGCACGAGCTGCGGCAGCATCGCCGACGTCGCCGGTCGGTTGAACGCCAGCGCGATCCCGATCACGAACAACGTCACGTAGACGAGCGGAATGGGACCGCGCTCGAACGAGAGCACCGCCAGTCCGAGCGAGCACAACGCCAGGATGAGCTGCGTCGCGAGGACGATGCCCCGCCGCTCGTGGCGATCCGCCAAGTGTCCGGAGGGAAGCGCCAGTGCGACGATCGGCACCACGAGCACCAGACCAACGAGACCCAACGCCAGCGCCGAGTGCGTCCGCTCGTACAACTCCCACCCGATGGCGACGTCCAGCATCTGTTGCCCGGCCGCCGACAACATGCGCCCCGCCAGAAACAGACGGAAGTCGCGCACGCGCAGCGACGCGTACGGATCGTGAGAGTCGGTCGCCGTGTCAGTCAAAGGAGCGAGGAAACTACCGCGTTCTGCGCACAGTGGATAGCACGGCGTGACGCACAGCCGATGCGTTGACGCCAACCCACGGTATATTCTTCAGAGAGAATGTGGAATTTCGCTTTCTGCGCCGTTCGTCACCGGTCCGCGGCAACGCACGGCAATGGAAAGGGGTGATGCGATAGTCATGGACGAGTACACCGACGACCCCGTCCAGCTTCTCGCGATCGCCCGTCGCGCCGCAGTTCAGGCAGCGACCCTCCAACATCTCACGGCGGCGCTTTCCAGCACGCTCAGTGAGGAGCAGGTGGGCGCCGTCGTGCTGCGCGAAGCGCTGCCCGCGTTTGGCGCCGCTGCCGGTGACGTCGTCGTGCTCGACGACGATGACCGCACGTTCCGTGTGCTCTGCTGGATGGGATATCCGGAGCATCTCGTCCGCGCCTGGATGCGGTATCCGGTAGATGCCGGGACTCCGGGCGGCGAAGTCGTGCACACGTCGGCTCCGGTTTTCCTCGACTCGTTCGCCGAGTGGGAGCAGCACTATCCGCGCGTCGCGCCGATCATCCGCGAGGTACAGCTCGCGGCGTATGCCGGGCTCCCGCTCATGTTCGGCGGCCGACTGCGCGGCGTGGTCAGTTTCAATTTCCCCGAGAACCGGTCGTTCGCGCCCGAAGAGCGTGCCATGCTCCTCGCGTTCGCCGCGCAGTGCGCGCAGGCCTTGGATCGCGCGCGACTCTTCTCGGCCGAGCAACGCGCACGCCTCGAGGCCGAGTCCGCCATGCGGGCCAAAGGCGATTTCCTCGCCGTGATGAGTCACGAGCTCAGAACTCCGCTCACGTCGATTCTCGGCTACCAGGAATTGTTGGCAGATGGAATCAGTGGCCCCGTCACCGATTTGCAGCGGCAGCATCTCTCGCGCATCGAGGCGAGCGCGCTTCACCTGCTCGGCCTGATCGACGAGTTGCTGACGTTTTCCCGACTCGAGGCGGGCCGCGAAAGCATCAAGCTCGAGCTCGTGCGCGTCACAACGATTCTCGATGCCGCCGCCGCGCTGGTTGCGCCGCTCGCTGCCGCGAAATCACTGCCCGTGATCGTGGATCCGCTGCCGGCGTCGCACGACGGCGAACTGTCGACCACTACCGACAGTCTCAAGCTGCAACAGGTGCTCGTGAACTTGTTGTCTAACGCAATCAAGTTCACCGAGCGTGGCAGTGTTACCATGTCCGCGCACGCCGCCGATAACCACCTCGTGATCGACGTGCGCGACACAGGAATCGGAATTGCCCGCGAACATCTCGAGCACATCTTCGAGCCATTTCGACAAGTCGAACAGCATTCGACGCGTCGTGTCGGAGGTACCGGCCTCGGCCTCAGCGTGTCTCGGCAACTGCTGACGCTGCTCGGCGGCTCGCTCGGCGTCGAGAGCACGCTTGGCGAAGGGAGCGTATTCAGCGTCCGGTTGCCACTGACACGTTGACAAGCACCAATCCGCTCGGCGAAGTTACGGACACAAGATCCGCGGCGATTTGAAGCGATTGCGGCCGCGTAAGAAATTCCGCTAAACCGCTCACCTGATCTGTGCAAACAGCCCGGGGGCGGTATCCGCCCACCGGGCTGTTGTCGCTTTCGGCGAGGTGGCGGCGTTGCACACATTCAGGAGCCTCTCATGACGCCCGCTCGTCCCGATTCATTCGTGTTTTCCAGTGAGTCCGTGTCCGAAGGTCATCCGGACAAGCTTGCTGACCGCATCAGCGATGCCGTGCTCGATCTGCATCTCTCCCGCGATCCGCGTTCGCGCGTCGCATGCGAGGTACTCGTCACGCACAACTTCGTGTGCATTGCCGGCGAGACCCGGTGCTCCGCCAAAGTCGATCGCGACGAAGTGGAGCGGTTGGCGCGCCAGGTCATTCTTGATACGGGCTACGACGGTTTCGATGAACGCTTTGGCCACGAGACCGCGCGCATCGACGTTCGCTTGCAGCCGCAATCCACGGAGATTCAGTCCGCCGTCGACAACAAGACCGCCGCCGATCAGCAGGGTGCCGGCGACCAGGGCTTGATGTTCGGGTACGCGACGCGCGAGACGCCGTCGCTCATGCCGGCCGCGATCACGTATGCACACGGCCTCGTGGAAGAGCTCGCGCGCTTGCGTAAGGCCGGCGACGCGAGCTGGATCCGCCCCGACGCGAAGTCGCAGGTATCGGTGCGGTATCGCGAGGGCCGCCCAACGGACGTCACGCGCATCGTCGTCTCGACGCAGCACGCGCCGACGGTGGCACAGTCGGCAATCCGCGAGTACGTGATCGAGAGGGTGATTCCCGCGGTGATTCCGGAATCGATGCGACCGAACGGGTGGCGCGATGCGGTGCTCGTGAATCCGAGCGGTGCGTTTTCCGAGGGCGGACCCGCCACGGATACCGGCCTAACTGGACGGAAGATCATCGTCGATACCTACGGCGGCTCGGCGCGGCACGGCGGTGGGGCGTTCAGCGGAAAAGATCCGTCCAAGGTCGATCGGTCGGCTGCGTATGCCGCGCGGTGGGTGGCCAAGAATGTCGTCGCGGCCGGTCTCGCCGATCGCTGCGAGGTACAGGTGGCGTACGCGATCGGAGTGGCGCGTCCGGTTTCGATCATGGTCGAAACGTTCGGTACCTCGGAACTGCCGCGTGCGGATCTCGAGTCGCGCATCGCCTCCGCGTTCGACCTGACACCGTACGGCATCATTCGGGACCTCGAGCTGCTGCGGCCGATCTATTATCCAACGGCCGCATACGGTCACTTTGGACGGGAGCCAGGAGCACCGGGCACATTCAGCTGGGAAATGCCGTCGCGTGCGGATGCGTTGCACGAGGAAACGCGAGTCGTGTCCGCGGTCAACTGATAGAGCGGTCCGCTCTGGCGTTTTACAGCATCGCTCACTAGGATCGGCAGCACGCTGTCACGGGCATCTCGTGTCTTTTTGGTGCGCGGTGCCCCGCACGTTCCTATGCAATCGAGTTCATGCAAGCTGCCAGAGTCGGCCGACTGTTCCAGCACGCTGTGTGGCTCGGCGTGCTCGGTGCCATCGTCGTCGGGTGCAATCGCTCGGATTCCTCGGGCGTCGCTCGTGCGCCGTCGGCGCTCCCGGCCGCGACGTCTCCAGCCGCGCAGAACGTCGCGCTCGTCGTGCCGCTGCGGGCGCCCAACGACAGTGAGATTCCTGCTGGTGCGTTAGGCGCGTCGATTCGCCGCGGCTTGGCGCTACTCGCGGCCACGCACGACAGTCTGCCGGCGTATGCACCAGGGAAGCTGCGGTGCCTGAGCTGTCACCTGGACGAGGGACGCCGCGCGAAAGCGTCGCCGTTCGTGGGTGTGTACGCCCGCTATCCCAACTACAACACACGCAGCGGGCATCCCTACACGATCGAGGACCGCATCAATGACTGCTTCGTGCGCAGTCTCAACGGTCGCGCCTTGCCCGCGGGGGGCACCGACATGCGCGACATCGTGGTCTACTTCGCGTGGATGTCGCGCGGCGTTCCGGTCGGCGCGGCCGTCGAGGGTCAGGGCCTCGCGAAGCTCACGCCGCTTCCCGGGGACACGGCGCGCGGGCGCGCGCTGTTCGGCGAGCAGTGCGCGCGGTGTCACGGCGCGGACGGCGCCGGCACGGCGGTGGCGCCGCCACTCTGGGGGCGTCAATCGTTCAACATTGGTGCGGGCATGAGCCGGCTCCGGACGGCGGCCGGATTCATCCGCTACAACATGCCGTTCGATCGTCCCGGTTCGCTCACCGACCAACAGGCGTTCGATGTCGCGGCCTACGTGACGTCGCGTCCGCGCCCGGATTTCGCTGGTAAGGAAAACGATTGGCCTAACGGCGACGCGCCGCCCGACGTCGCCTATCCGACCCGCGCCGGCCGCAAGGGCGCCGGGTCGCCGTGACGGACGCGCGCCGCTGATCCGATGTCAGGCCGCTTCCCGCTTCTCCTGTTGTACACCCCGCTTCTCGGACCCCATTCCGATTCAGGAGGCAGCAGATGATGGACGACTCTTCCTCGACCACGCACCGCCGCGGATTTCTGGGCAAGGTGGCCGCCGCGTCGCTTGCGTTAGGCATTGGCGGGATGTTGCCGGACCGCCTCGACGCCGCGGCCCAAGCCATGAGCCCCGAGCTCGAAAAATGGCCGGACGCTCACGGAAAGCATCGCCAGGTGTACGACGCCGTGAGCTGGAACAACGCATTCTCGCTCATTTGGGCCATGATTTTCCTCGACACCAACAAACAATCGAGCAACCTGGCTGACTCGGACTTGAACGCGGTGGTCGTGATGCGCCACGAAGCGATTCCGCTCGCGTTCACCGACCCGATCTGGAAGAAGTACAAGCTGGGCGAGGCGTTCAAGATCAACGATCCCGCCACCAAGGCGCCGGCCGAGCGGAATCCGTATTATCACGCGAAAGAGGGTGAGCTCATGTTCCCGGGCATGTCGATCGACATGTTGATGCAGCGCGGCGTGATGTTCGGCTGCTGCAACATCGCCCTCACGATCACCAGCGGTCAGCGCGCCGAGGCAATCGGTGTCGACAAGGCGGCGGCGAAACAGGAGTGGACCGCAGGGCTCATCCCGGGTTTCACGTTGCTTCCAAGCGGTGTGTGGGGCGTCAACCGCGCACAGGAGCACGGCTGCTCCTATTGCTACGCGTCCTGAGCGCCTCACGAACATGGCAATTGAGGGCGGGCGTCATTGCCCGCCCCTCAGCGCACTGTTCCGTCGCTCTTCGTTTCGTTCACATTCCGGACGATTGTAAATCGCGATCGAGAGCTATATTCCCGCATCATGCGCGCAGTGTGCATCTCGCGGCACGTGTTCCTTGGTGAGCACATCTGTTCGATCATGCGTAGTGCCGGCATCGAGTGCGAATCGGTGATCGGTCTACGTGAGGGGATGGATGTGTCGCGCGCCGCGAAGCCCGATGTCGTGATCTGCGACTACGACTTACTGGCGACTTCGCCCCGTCACGAGTGGCAGCGCACGCCGGGCCACGCGGACTTGCCGATTGTCGCGGTGAGTCTCACGCGCCGGCCGGAAGAGGCGCACCTGGTCGACGGACGTACCATTGCCGGCTTCCTCTACCTTCCTGCCGCCGACAGCACGGACGTCGAGCGTACCGTGCTCGATGCTACCGCCCGATCAGCACGCCAGCGTCTTCGCGACCTGGAGATACCGCTTCGGGTGGTGCGCGACGACTGAGGCGAACCGGTTTGCGGCGGCATGCATCTGCTGTCTGCTCGCGACCGCGCAGGTCGCGTGCGGCCGGTCGGGCCAATCGCCTAACGCGCACGACGGTTCGGCGAGCGGATCCCCCGCCGCGGTCGCCGCCGTCACGCCCGTGGATAGCGCCGCCATAGCGCGAGACGCATGGTCGGTGCCCGAGGTCGTTCGCCGTCTACGCGAGGCCGGTCTCAACGCCATCGACTCCGGGCAAACGATTCACCACGCCGGGCTCCACTCGGCGGGCGCCTTGCTGCACATCGGTCGTGGTACGCTGGAGGTGTACATCTACCCTGGCCGTGGAGCGCGCGCCCGCGACGCTGCAGGACTCGACACCACCGTCCACGGCCTCCCGACGCTCGATACGCCGCACTACATCCTGTCAGGGAACCTCATTGCGATTCTCGTTACCCCAACCGACGCGACCGTGGAGCGTGTGTCTAACGCACTAACCGCCCGGCACACTCAGGGGCCCCCATAGCGAGCCGGGTGTTGGACAAAAGAAAACGGGCCAGGCTTTCGCCTGGCCCGTCCTCACGTCCGGTGAAGCAACCTTACTGGCAGGTCACGACGCCGTCGGGAATGCCGCCACCAAGCGTGTCAGCGCCCGTGCCGATCTTGCAGCTCGCGATGCTGGTCACGCGCGAGTTCGTCATCGTCGCCTTCCAGCCGGTTGCATCCGCAGCATCGATGACCAGGGAGTTGCCGGTCGACGTGTTGAAGTTCAAGGCGCTCGTGTCGGTCGAGTAGGTGTTCTTATCCGAGTAGTACGCTTCCTCGGACGTCGCCAGGTTCTTGAGGTCCGACTTCATCGACGCGATATACGCCTTCT
>DATNAM010000187.1:0-8084 GCA_035572595.1 Gemmatimonadaceae bacterium | reverse complement strand
GACATGCGCGCGCCGCTGCTGCTCATCGCCGGCGGGAAAGATCACATCGCGCCCGCGTCGCAGACGCGCACCAACTTCGAGCTCTACGCGAAATCGAAAGCGGTCACCGATTTCAAGGAGTTCCCTGATCGATCGCACTTCACGATCGGCGAGCCGGGTTGGGAGCAGGTGGCCGACTTTGCGCTCGAATGGGCCACGTCGCACGCCGCGCGGTACATGGCGCAGCGCGCGCCGCATGCCGCCGGGCCCATGACGCAACCCGGCGACGAGGCGCCTAACCACCTGGCCTGACCGGCCAACGCCCTAACGCTCGAGGCGGAACCGGAACGTCTGCGCCATGAGGACGCGCACCGTGCGACCGTTCACCAGCGCAGGTCGGAACCGGGCCGCCGCGAGCGCGCGGGTCACGGACTGCTCGAACACCGCGTTGTCGCCGTCGCGGAACGTGATGCTCGACGCGACGACGCGGCCGGTGGTGTCGACCACGAACTGCGCCGACACGCTGCCCTCCACGCCGGCGCTCCGGAGCATCGTCGGATAGATGGGCGCCGGATTCCGCGGGTCGGGCTCGGCCATCACGTCAACGGTTCTGTACACGCCGCCCGCATCGTGCGTCGTTGCAACCGTCGCCGCGCCGCTGCCCCGCGACAGTCGCAGATCGCTCGACGTTGCCACCAGGCTGTCCCATCGCACCACCGGAACGATGGTGAGCGGCAGGCTCCCAACGGGCGGGATTTTGTCGGGGATGGTGGCAACCGGGGCCGCGTGACGCGCGCCACCGCCCCCACGGTGCGACGTCGAGGTAGTTACCGGATTGTCGGGCGTCCGGTACGGCGGGATGAACACCACGTTAGGCGGTTGCACGTGGACGACGGCCGCCCCGGCGGTCGCGAACCACGCCAACCCGATCACCATCGCGTGCACGGCGACGCTCACCGCCATACCTCGGCCATCACGCGATCGCGTGCGCGCCGACTCCATGAGTCCGATGGACATACGCCCTACCCTCCCGGGAACGAGCCGTCAGGAGAATAGGGCGTATCGGATTACGACACCCGAGGCGGCGGCATTAACGATCGCCGCACGCCGCATTACGAGTTGGTGAAGGCGTCCGGGCCTAACGTAGGCCCCTCGCCTTACGCACTGGCCCGCGCCGCGGGCGTGAACTGCTCCTCTTCGGTCGAGCCGGACAGGGCCGCCGTCGATGCCTGCCCGCCGGTCACCGCGAGCAACACGCGGTCGAAATATCCGGTGCCGGCCTCGCGCTGATGCTTGGTGGCCGTGTAGCCTTGGGCCTCGCGCGCGAACTCCTGCTCCTGAATCCGCACGTACGCCGGCATGCCTTCCTCGTGGTACGCCTGGGCGAGGTCGAACGTGTGGTAGTTGATGAGATGCCAGCCGGCCAGCGTGATGAACTGGAACTTGTAGCCCAGCGCGCCCAGCTCGCGTTGGAACGAGGCGATCGATTGCGCGTCGAGATTGCGCTGCCAGTTGAACGACGGCGAGCAGTTGTACGCGAGCATCTTGCCCGGCATCTCGGCGTGAATCGCTTCGGCGAACGCGCGTGCTTCGTCGAGGTCCGGTTTGGACGTCTCGAACCACAGCAAGTCGGCGTACGGCGCATAGGCGAGCGCGCGAGCGATGGTCGGCTCCATGCCGCTGCGCACCGCGTAGTAGCCTTCGGCCGTGCGTTCGCCGGTGGCGAACTCGCGATCGCGCTCGTCGATGTCGCTGGTGAGCAGCGTGGCCGAGAGCGCATCGGTGCGGGCGACGACTAACGACGGCACGTCGCAGACATCGGCCGCCAGGCGCGCCGCGTTGAGCGTGCGGATGAACTGGGCAGTGGGCACCAGCACCTTGCCGCCCATGTGTCCGCACTTCTTTTCCGCGGCCAGCTGATCTTCGAAGTGGACGCCGCTGGCACCGGCTTCGATCATCGCCTTCATCAGCTCGAAGGCGTGGATCGGGCCGCCGAATCCCGCCTCGGCGTCGGCGACGATGGGCGCCATCCAGTCGCGGCCGGCGTCGCCCTCGCACCATTCGATCTGGTCGGCGCGGAGCAGCGCGTTGTTGAGCCGCCTAACGAGCGTGGGAACGCTGTTGGCCGGATAGATGCTCTGGTCGGGATAGGTCTGGCCGGCGAGGTTCGCGTCGGCCGCCACTTGCCACCCGCTCAGATAGATGGCCTCGAGGCCCGCTTTCACCATCTGCACCGCCTGTGCGCCGGTGAGCGCGCCGAACGTGTGCACGTAGTCCCGCTCGCGGAGCAGGGTCCACAGCCGGTGCGCGCCTAACCGGGCGAGCGAATACTCGATGCGCACCGAGCCGCGCAGCCGCACCACATCCGCGGCCGTGTACGTGCGCGCGATGTCGCGCCAGCGCGGATTCGTCTTCCACTGCCGCTCGAGCTCGGCGGTCTGGGAGATGTAATCGATCGTGCTCATCCAGTCACTCCCTGATCTGCGCCGTCGCCGTCCAACAACCGGGCGCCCGGCAGTGTGAGAAACTCGGCGAAGTCGTCGCCGAGCACGAGGTCATCCAACAATCGTGCCGCATCGCCTAACCGCGTCATGTCGGGGCGGTCGCGCTCGAGCGCGGCGACCTCGGTCGCTCGCGTCGTGCGGTACGCGTCGGCGGTCATGGCGGCGCCATCATCCAGCGACACGTGGTGGCGGATCCATTGCCACAGCTGCGCGCGCGAAATTTCCGCCGTCGCCGTGTCTTCCATCAGGTTGTTGATCCCAACGGCTCCCGATCCCCGTAGCCACGATTCGAGATACTGCAGCGCGACGCCCACGTTGAGCCGCACGCCGGCGTTCGTGACATGGCCGCCCGGCACGCGGGCGTCGAGCAGCGCCGCCGCGTTCTCCGCGACGTCCTCGCGCAAGCGCTCGCGCTGATTGGGACGTGCGCCTAACACGCCGTCGAACACCTCGCGCACCACCGGCACCAGGTCCGGGTGTGCCACCCACGAGCCGTCGAAGCCGTCGCCCGCCTCGCGCTGCTTGTCCTCGCGCACCTGCGCCAGCGCGCGCGCATTCACCGCCTCGTCGCGCCGGCTCGGTATGAACGCCGACATGCCGCCGATCGCGTGCGCGCCACGCGCGTGACACGTCTTCACCAGCAATTGCGAGTACGCGCGCATGAACGGCACCGTCATCGTCACCTGTCCCCGATCGGGCAGCACCATGTCGGACCGGTTCCGGAATTTCTTGATCATGCTGAAGATGTAGTCCCAGCGGCCCGCGTTGAGTCCGGACGCGTGCTCGCGCAACTCGTACAGGATCTCATCCATCTCGAACGCGGCGAGGATCGTTTCGATGAGCACCGTCGCGCGGATAGTGCCGCGCGGCACGCCCATCATCTCCTGCGCGGCGATGAAGACGTCGTTCCACAGTCGCGCCTCGAGGTGACTCTCCATTTTCGGCAGATAGAAATACGGCCCCCATCCGCCGCCGCGCTTCATCAATTCGTGCACGTTCTGAAAGAAATACACGCCGAAGTCGAACAGACTCGCCGACACCGGACCGCCGTCCACTACCATGCGCGGTTCCACCAGATGCCAGCCGCGCGGACGGACGACCAGCGTGGCGATCGTCTCGTTGAGGCGATACGCGCGCCCATCCGGACTCTCGAAGGTCAGCGTCCCCCGCACCGCTTCCATCAGATTCGCCTGCCCAACGGTCACGTTAGGCCAGGTCGGCGACAGCGAATCCTCGAAATCCGCCATGAACACGTTCGCGCCGGAATTGAGCGCGTTGATCATCATCTTGCGGTCGACCGGACCCGTGATCTCCACCCGCCGATTCACCAAGGGCGCCGGCGCCTCCGCCACACGCCACGAGCCGGCCCGCACGGCAGCGGTCTCCGTGAGGAAACCGGGTGCCCGTCCCGCGTCCAGTGCGGCTTGTCGCTCCGCACGCTTCGCGAGCAGCGTCTCGCGGACCGGATTGAATCGCCGATGCAGCCGCGCCACGAATTGCAGCGCGTCCGCCGTGAGTGCGACTTCCGCCTCCCGCGGAGCCGCTTCCGTCAACTCGATGCCTTCGAGAGTGCTCAGTGCCATACCCCGCATCCATCCTGGTGACGTGAAAGCCGCAAGGATTCCTCTACTTGCGGCCCCTCGCCGGGCGCCCCTGGCACCCGGCCTCATTGTATTCACCCCGGCGGTCCGGAGCCCTGTCCGGACGGCTAGGCGGAACCGGCCCGAATGGGGTGCAAGACACGTGCTCGCCTCGACTTGGCATCGGCGCATCGTGCCGGCAGGCCGGACCGTCGGTCGCGCGCGCACGTGCGATCACAAAGTTCTTGTTATGCGCGGCATCAATGCTTTCACACGTAGCTTTACAGCGCGAGCCGATGCCACGTAATTGAGATGGGGACCCGATACCCGCTGGAGACACATGCGCGACGACACCGTTCTGGTCATCGACGACGAACCACAGATTCGGCGCGTCGTCAGCAATGCTTTGCAGTCCGAAGTCTCCCGCGTCCTCGAAGCGGCCACGGGCTCGCAGGGCATCGACGTCGCGAGCGCGGAGCGTCCATCGCTCATCGTGCTCGACCTGGGACTGCCCGACCGCGCCGGCGTCGACGTGTGCAAGGAGCTGCGCAAGTGGTCGAGCGCGCCCATCGTGGTCCTCTCGGCGCGCCACTCCGATCAGGAGAAGGCGTTGTTGTTGGACACGGGTGCCGACGACTACATCACGAAGCCGTTCAGCACCATCGAATTCACCGCGCGCATTCGCGCGAATCTGCGTCGCGCGCAAGCGGCCCAACTGGCGGCGCAGGTCCAACCGATGGCCATCGGCGAGCTGCAGGTGGATCTCAACGCGCGCACATTGCGTCGCGGCGACACATCCATCCATCTCACGCCGATCGAGTGGGAGCTTCTGCGGACGTTCGTCACGCAGGCCGGCCGCACGCTCACGCACCAGCAACTGTTCAACGCGGTGTGGGGGCGCGCGTTCGGCGACCCGCAACAGTATCTGCGCGTGCACGTGGCCAACCTGCGTCGCAAGATCGAGCAGGACGCCGTGCGACCGCAGTTGATCGTGACCGAGCCGGGCGTCGGTTATCGATTCGAGATGCCCCGCTGAAATGAAGCGACCGTCCAGCCGCTGGATGCCGCCGTGGCTGTTCTGGACGCTCGTGCTGGCGGCGGTGACGGGCGGCATGTTGTTGCTGCGCGAGGAGCTCGACCAGGCCCACGTCGCGCTCATCTATTTGATGGTTGTGTTAGGCGCGAGCGCCAGCGCCGGCCGCGCGGTGGGCATCGGGCTCGCGTGCGCGGGCTTCGCGCTCATCGATTTCTTCTTCCAACCGCCGTTCGACACCCTCGCCATCGGGAAGCGCCCGGACTGGCTGGTGCTGCTGGCGTTCCTGGCCACCGCCGCCGTGGCGACGCATCTCCTGGCGCGCGCCCGCGCCGAAGCGGAGGGCGCCCGGCGCCGCGCCGAGGAAATCGACCGGCTCTCGTTGTTAGGCGCGGAAACCCTCAGCGTGGGGCGCGCCGAGGACGCGTTAGGCGCGATCGCGCACGTGATTCGCGAGACGATCGGCGTGGCGGTGTGCGAGATCATCGTGCGCGGGACGCCTCGCGACGTCGAAGTCCGCGTCGCGGCAACGGGCCACGAGGAGACGGTGGACCCGGGCGGCGCGGCGCGCGAGCTCGTCGCCTGGGTGGCGGCCCACGGCCGCGTGGCCGCCGAGCGCCAGGACGGCTCGGTGTTCCGCGCCGTGCGGCCGCCTAACGAAAACGTGTCGTTCGACCTGGCGCTCGCCGACGCCCGCGCGCTGCTCGTGCCGCTGATCGTCCACGACCGCACCGTGGGCGTGCTGCGCCTCGCGCACACCATGCCCCTGGCGCTCGACCCGCCGCAGCGGCGGTTCCTCGCCGCGCTCTCGTACTACGCGGCGTTGGGCATCGAGCGCGTCCGCCTCGTGGCCGAAGCCGAGCACGCCGAGGCGCTGCGCGAGGCCGACCAGCTCAAGGACGCGCTGCTCGCCTCCGTCTCGCACGACCTGCGCACGCCGCTCACCACGATCAAGGCCCTCGCGCACGACATCGCCTTCACCGGCGACGAACGCGCGGCGGTGATCGAACAGCAAGCCGACCGGCTCAACCGCATGGTGGCCGACCTGCTCGAGCTGTCGCGCTTGAACGCCGGCGCCCTTCCCGTTAGGCGCGAGCTCAACGCCGCCGAAGACCTGGTGGGCGCGGCCATCCAGCAGGTGTCCGGCGCCCTCAACGGGCGCGAGGTGCGGGCGTCGATCGAATGGTCGGAGCCGGTGCTCGTCGGCCAGTTCGACTTCGTGCACTCCCTGCGCATTCTCGTCAACCTCATCGAGAACGCCCTCAAGTACTCGCCGGCCGACACGCCGATCGACATTGAGGTGCGACGGACCGACGGCATGTTGTTGATCACGGTGGCAGATCGCGGCCCCGGCATCACGGGCGCCGAACGCGAGCGGATCTTCGATCCGTTCTACCGCTTGATTCCGGGGGTGTCGCCCGACGACGGCGCGGGCGCCGGGTTAGGCCTGGCGATCGCGCGGCGGCTCGCCGAAGCGCAGGGCGGCAACGTGACGTACGCCGACCGCTCGGGCGGCGGCAGCTGCTTCACGCTCGAGCTGCCGGCGTCGTCGCTCGAGGAAGCGGCCGCCGTCGAACGCGTGCACGACTAACTGTCGAGCGTGTCCGTGCGCTCGAGGAGCGCCGCGCCCGAAATCTTCCGCTGCGCCTCGCGTCGCTCGGCCGATGCGATGCGCCCCATGAACCGCCAGAGCCACGCGAGCTTCATTTCTCGGCGCAGCCGGTGGGCTTCCTCGAGACTCGAGCGGTACTCGGCCTCTCTCCAGCCGTGCGGACGGAAGAACACGGTGCCCTCGGCGGGGAAGAAATGCATGCG
Organism: Gemmatimonadaceae bacterium; assembly: GCA_035572595.1. GTDB lineage: Bacteria > Gemmatimonadota > Gemmatimonadetes > Gemmatimonadales > Gemmatimonadaceae > JADGGM01. The sequence continues at coordinate 1,173 of DATNAM010000187.1, read as the reverse complement.
TGAGTTCCCCGCATCGAGCGCCTTGTCCCACGTGCGCCGCATGTACTTCTGCAGCCACGGGCTGGCGATGTCGATCAACCACCAGTGGAACGCGGGCTGGGCGTAAAGATCATCCGCCAACGCGCCGACCTGCGCGGGCTGTAGGTAGATGAGCAGGCCTTCGGTCACCACCAGCGCCTGCCTGGACGCTCCGCCTAACCGAGTCAGGAGCGCCCGGCGCGCATCGGTGTCGGTGAGATCGGTGGCGACCGCCTCGTACGCGCAGCGCGGCGGTACGCCGGCCAACGTCTCGCTCTTGTAGGCGAGGATGTCGGGGAGATCGACGTCCACCCATCGCAGTGCCGGCGGCAGCGCGAGCCGGAACGGCCGCGTATCGAGCCCCGCGGCGAGATTGACCACCATGTCCACGCGATCGCGCTCGATGACACGCAGAATGATCTCGTCGAACACGGCGGTGCGCACGATCATGGCCCACGCGCTCCCCTGCCCGTGCTTGAGCGTGCGCACGATCTCCTCGCCCTTGGCACCCGCGAGCCGCCGCGCCCACGGATCCACGAACACTGCATCGGGCCGCTCGCTCTCCATCGCGCGGTAGAACGCGACCCAGCGTGCGGTGTCGGAGATGTGGCGAATGGGCATGGAACGCTGAGCGAGGGAAGCGCGCCGAAGGCGCTGAGGGAAGCGCTGTGCTGAGGGAAGCGGGAAGCGGGGCTACCACCTAAGCGAAGGGAAGAGGTGCACTCGACGGCGCCCTCTTCCCATTTCCCCCAGCGCAGCGCTTCCCTCAGCGCTCCGCGCGCTTCCCCGCCGTTAGTTTTTGTGCCTAAAAATGATTCGTCCGCGCGTCAGGTCGTACGGCGAGACTTCGATTCGCACCCGGTCGCCGGCCAGCACGCGAATCCGGAAGCGGCGCATGTTGCCGCCCAGGGTCGTGAGCACGGTGTGAGTATCGTTGACCGCGACGCGGAACGTCGCGTTAGGCAGCACTTCCGTGACCGTGCCCTCGAGCTCGATGGCGTCCTGCTTCGACACGTGCGCTCCCGGCGGCGCGGGCTAGACCGCGCGCCGTCTGGCGCGCGCGAGCCGCAACCGCGCCGCGCCGGCCTTCCGCTGGCGCGCCTCGCTCGGCTTCTCGTAATACCGCTTCTTGCGCAGATCCTTGAGGACCCCCGC
>DATNAM010000186.1:0-5466 GCA_035572595.1 Gemmatimonadaceae bacterium | reverse complement strand
ACCCTCCTCTACGTTGCATCTGGCTCCCCGCGCGCTACCACCTACGGCGGAGAGCGGGCGCGCTTACTTGTGCTCGACACACGCACCCAGACGCTCGTCAAGGCAATCTCACTGCGCGGCTGGTCACCCGATGTCCTCTTCATACGTTAGGCTGCCGCCCAACCCAACCTTCGCGCCGTGCCCCCAAAAAAAGTGCGGAAAAGGCGACCGGTTCCGTTAGCCTGGCGTGAGTAACGGTCGCGCGTACTCTCCGAGGTGAGGGGGAACGCGGCCGGGGCGTATGTTCGCGCGTTCGTTCGTCCCAGGCAACTCAATACCGTCGTCCACTGTTCGGCGAACGAGCAGTGGCCTGCTCGACGGCCGCACATGGGCGGGCTCAGCCTCCAGCCGTGTGCACGACGGTTAGGAGCAGCGTGCAGCCGTGCACGGAGCGAAGCGCGTGCTCGACGCCCGCGCCGAACACGATCACGTCGCCCACCGCCAACGTGTAGTCACGTCCCATCGCCGTGAACACGACGTCGCCCTCGACGACGTGGATGCTCACCGGCGCATCGGTGGCGTGCACCGGTACGTCGCCGCTGGGCCCGAGCGCCATCAGCGTTAGGCGAAGCGCGCCTTCCTTGACCAGCGTTCGCGCCGAGCGCCCGTGCTTCGCGACGAGGGCGGCATCGATCGTTTGCTCATCGCGCGGCAAGTGGTGAACGAGAACGTCGCCTTCCAGCGTGCGGTCGAGTGAAGACATGATCGTGTCGCCTCCCGGTGGCAGTGTGCGCAACAGATTGAACTATGGGCGCGTCGATTCGATGAGGCCACGGGCACGCGAGAGACATACCGTCGCGCATGCCGAGTTGCGCACGATCCCCGTCGCCGAGCACATTATGTACATGTCAGCGGCACGCAAGCACCACTGGACCATCGAGGACGTCGAAGTCCTCGTCGAGAAGCGCGCGGGATACCACCCTCGCTACGAGCTCGTCGACGGCGAGTTACTCGTGACGCCGGCGCCGAGTGGAACGCACCAGCGTATCGCCGTTGAACTTGCATTCCGGCTTCGCCAGTATATCGCCCGCGAGCGGCTCGGTGAGATCCGGCTTGGCCCCGGCGAAATCAAACTGGTGGCCGGCAATCGGTTCGAGCCCGACATTTTCGTGGTCCCCGGTGTGGCGGGCCGCTACGCGCGCGCAGACGATCCGGTGCCGCATCCGTTGCTCATCTGCGAGGTGCTATCGGCAAGTTCGGCGCGCCACGACCGAATCACCAAGCGCCGCGCCTACCAGCGCCACGATGTGCCGGAGTATTGGGTCGTGGACCCCAACGCGCATGCGTTCGAGGTGTGGCGTCCAACGGATGATCGCGCGCAACTCGTCGACACCGTGCTCCTGTGGCGGCCGGAGGGTTGCTCAGAGCCCTTCACGCTGGACGTGACCCGGTTCTTCGCCGACGTGGCCGACGGCGCACCGCTCGCCTAACCGGTGAGCGCGGCTGCGCCTGCAAACGGCATTCGATAACCGAGTGCGTTGGGTGAGGCGGTGGCATGAGCCGCGTTGTACGCAACGAATAACGCGTTGCCGCATTGATTCGATGATAGTGCCGACAGGCAAGCGCTGTACCGTCGCGCATGCCGAGTTGCGCCAGAACCCCGTCGCCGAGCAGATTATGTTCATGGCAGCCACACGCAAGCACCATTGGACGACGGAAGACGTCGCGCTCCTGGTGGACCGGCGGGAGGGCTATTCGCCGCGGTACGAGTTGGTCGACGGCGAGCTGCTCGTGACGCCGGCACCGAGCGGACGCCACCAGCGCATTGCGCTCGAGCTGGCCGTGCTGTTGCGCCACTATGTGCAGCGTCAGAGCCTTGGCGAAGTGCGCCTGGGGCCCGGCGAGATCGCGCTCGAGAGCGAAAACCGTTTCGAACCCGATATTTTCGTCGCACCGGCGCAAAACGGTCGACGTGCACCGGCAAACGTACCGGTGACACATCCAATTCTGATCTGCGAAGTATTGTCGCCAGACTCTGCGCGTCACGATCGCATTACCAAGCGACGCGCATTCCAACGTCGTGAGGTCCCGGAGTATTGGGTGGTGGACGGAAGCGCGGAAGCCATCGAAGTCTGGCGCCCAGGCGTTGAGCGTGCCATGCTGGTCGATGACGTGCTCACATGGCAACCGGCCGGGGCCTCCGAGGCGTTTCGCCTCGACCTGAAAATCTTCTTCGCCGATCAGTCCGACGAGACTCCGCCGCCTAACGACTGAACGCCGTACGCCGCCTCGTATGATACAGCATCATCGCGTTCGCGCTGACCGACGTGCCTGCTTGTACGCGGCGGGGCACCAATGCCCTACCCGACAACCATGAACCCCGTCGCACCTTTCTGGCCGTGCCCGAATTCGTGATTCACGAACGGAAACTCGCCCGGGATATCAGCCAAGAGCTCGAACGCCATTCCGCCGCCAGCGGCCACCGAGAATGTCTGTACGCCGTGAATCGCGCTCGACGGCGGTGCGCCGAGGTATACGGTGTCGAACTGCTGGCCCACGACATGGAACGCGCAGGAAAGTGTCGGACCCGCATTCACCACCCAAAAGCGCACACGCTCGCCCGTGTTCACGCGGATCGGCTCCCGACTGTATTGATTCGGGCGTCCGTTGAACGTCACCGCGTCCGGCAGCTCGGAGAGCATGCGTCCGTAGTCGAACGGCCGCACGCCATTCACCGGCGAGCCGAGGTAGAACTCGCTGTGCACGAGCACGAATTCGCGGGCGCGGGGTAACGTCTCGCGCGGCGACACGATAATCGCTCCGTACATCCCCGAGCCCAGGTGCATGAGCACGGGTGACGTGCCGCAGTGATACAGAAACGCGCCGGCATAGCGCGGTGTGAAGTGGTACGACACGGATTCGCCCTTCGGCGTGGAGCGAAACGCGACTTTCGGGTTGATGCGCGCGGCGTGGAAGTCCATCGAGTGCGGGACGTCCATCTCGTTAGTCAGTGTAAAGTGCACGGTGTCGCCCACTCGACAGTGCACGATGGGGCCGGGGATGTTGCCATCGAAGGTCCATCCCGCAACAACGGTATCGTCGCTGATCTGGATCGGCACTTCCCGCGCGTGGAAATGGACGTCGATCGTGCGCCCGGTGGAGAGCGGCGGAAGCGCGGGATCGAAGCGCGCGAACGGGGCAACCGGCGTACCGGCGGGCGCGACAGTGGACGGAGCCCGCCCCCCTTGATGGAACGCCGTGTCGAGCTTGCTGTCGGGATTGTGCACGCCCACGGAGTCGCGCGCCGCGGCCGTTTGCGGGACCGTGCCTCCGGCGCCGGCGTGTTCCTCGCGCGCCGGTTGCTCCGGCCGGCACGCCGTGAGCGCCGCGCCAAGACCGGGGATCGCGAGCGTGAGCGCGGACGCCCGGCGCAGGAATACGCGCCGGTTAGTCTGTGCCGCGAGCGCGGCGCCGGCGAGCGAATCCGGCCGGTTAGGCTCGTCCATTGGCGTGTCGTTATCCATTGATCATACCCGCATGCCATGCTGGATCCCATACGAGATGGGCCTCCACCTCACGAATGCCGCTTACCAGCATCGCGGCCTCGCGTATTCCATCGCCGATGATGCGCTCCATTGGACACCCGGGCGTCGTAAGTGTGTAGGTGACTCGCGCGAGCTCGCCTGAGACCTCGGCGTCGTAGACGAGCCCCAACGTTACGATATCGAGTCCCAGCTCTGGGTCAATGACCATGGTCAACGCGTTCCAAAGGGCGCGGCGGCGTTCGTCCGTCTCGTTCATCCGTTAGACCTCTTCGTTGGTGCGCGCGTGGGCTTCATTCAGCGGGTCGGCTCACCGAAAACTCACGGCGCGCCACACGCGCGGGCGTGACGGTTGTCACACGCCGCCGCGGGGTACACCGGCGCGTGATCTGGCATCGTGCGACACCGCACCGATATTTCAGCGCATGCCCGCGAAAGCACTGTTGCGTCAGAGCTCCATTTTCGCCGCGCTCGATGAGTCTGCGCTCGACCGACTCGCAGCGCGATGCGTCTCCCGCACCGTCGGTTCGGGGCACGTCCTGTTCACCACCGGCGATGAGTGCCGCGGACTCTATTTCGTCGAGGCGGGCCGCGTGCGCATCTACCGGACGAGCCCCGACGGCAAGGAACAAGTTCTACACGTCGAAGGACCGGGGCGAGCGGTTGCGGAGTTGCCGTTGTTCGACGGCGGACCGTATCCCGCATCCGCCATCACAATCGAGGAGACGCGTCTCGTCTTCCTCCCGCGCGCGGATTTCGAGCACCTCTACCGCGCGTACCCCGACATCGCGCATGCCATCATTCAGGGACTCGGCCGCCGGCTCCGACATCTCGTGCACGTCGCCGAGACACTTGCTTTCCGAGATGTGGCCGCACGTCTCGCGCTGCTGCTGGTGGAGTACGCGGGGCGGTCGGGGCGCAGCACGCCGGCAGGCATCGTGGTGACGCTCGATCGGACGCAGGAGGAGTTGGCGCTCGAGATTGGCGCCGCACGCGAGTCCGTGTCGCGGGCGTTCAAGCAGCTGCGACGAACCGGACTCATCCGATCCGCCGGCGGCGACGAACTCATCATCCCTGATATCGCGCGCCTTCGAGCCCTGTTGCCATTCAGCGACGCGGACCGACCTCTGCCACCGTAACGACCAGGCCGGCGGGTCCTTGAGACATCCGTCACGTCGTGCACGAGGATCGCGGGACATGATTCGGGCATGGGACCGCGTGCTTCCGAAACCATAGCAGAAGAGCTGACGGCCGACGCCGTACGCGTGGCACTGCGCGAGGTGCGATACCCAGGCCTAACGCGCGACATCGTCACGTTCGGCATGGTCGACGGCGTCAGCGTGTGCGGCGGTCGCGTGAAGGTGCGGATTGCGCTCCGGACGTCCGACGCGAGCGTGCCGGCGCAACTCGAGGCGAACATCACCGAGACATTGCGTTCACGCGGCGCCATATCAGTGGCGGTTGAGATCGTCGCGCCGGCGCCGGCGCCGGCGCCGCGGGCACCGAGGCACGGCGTTGCCGATCCGTGGGGCGATCGCGTACGCCTAACGCAGGTGCGACACGTGGTGGCTGTGGGCGCCGGCAAGGGCGGCGTGGGCAAGAGCACGGTGGCCGTCAACCTTGCCTTGGCGCTCGCGCGCGATGGATTGCGCGCGGGGCTGCTCGATGCGGATATCTACGGGCCGAGTCTCCCGATCCTGCTTGGCATCGAAGATGGCGCGCGGCTCGTTCGGATGTCGAAAGACAAGCACATTCTCCCGCTCGCGGCACACGGCCTCCCGATCATCAGCTTCGGTTCTTTCTCGGCGAGGGTTCACCGGCGATCTGGCGTGGACCGATGGTGTCGAAGGCCGTGAAGCAATTCGCGCGCGGCGTAGTGGCCCGAGCTCGATGTGCTTGTCATCGATCTGCCGCCCGGCACCGGTGACGTCCCGTTGAGTCTCGC
>DATNAM010000185.1:0-10225 GCA_035572595.1 Gemmatimonadaceae bacterium | reverse complement strand
TGCTGCCGTACGGGGCGATCTCAAGTCGCTGCGGATCATTCACGGCAAGGGCACGGGCGCGTTGCGCGAGCGGGTGGCCGAACTGTTGCGCGGCGACCCGCGCGTGGCCGCCTTCCGCATGGGCGCGTGGAACGAGGGCGGCGCGGGCGTGACGGTGACCGACCTCCGATGACGATGATCAGCGACGAGACCATCGATCGCGTTCGCGACGCCGCCGACATCGTGCAGATCATCGGCGAACACGTTCCGCTCCGTCGGATGGGCACCGATTTCCGCGGGCCGTGTCCGTTCCATCAGGGGACGCACCGCAATTTTTCCGTGTCGCCCAAGAAAGGCATCTACTACTGCTTCGTGTGCCACGCGGGCGGGGACGTGTTCACGTTCCTGCAGAGGCGGTTAGGCATCGACTGGCCGGGGGCGGTGCGCTACGTGGCCGAGAAGGTGGGGATTCCGGTGGAGGAAGTGCAGCAGCGCCGCGAAGGCCCCGATCCGCGGCAGCCGTTCTGGGATCTCAACGCGGCGGTGGCCGACTGGTTTCGGACGCAGCTGTGGGACGAAGAAGAAGGACGCGCGGCGCGCGACTATCTCGCGCTGCGCCGCGTGACCCGCGAGGTGGCCGACCGGTTCGGGCTGGGCTTCGCGCCGCGCGACCCCGAGGTGCTGCGCCGCCACTTCACTGCGTTAGGCTTTGAGGACGACCGCCTGCTCGAGGCGGGCCTGCTCGTGGCGCGCGAGGAAGGCGGCGACCCGCGCACGCGCTTCCGCAACCGGCTCATCTTCCCGATCCTCGACGCGGCGGGCAACGCGGTCGGATTCGGCGGACGCCTCCTGGGGCCGGGCGAGCCCAAATACCTCAACTCGGCCGAGTCGCCGACGTTTTCCAAGGGCCAGCTGCTCTACGGCCTGCACATGGCCAAGCACGCCATTCGCCGGGACGACCGGGTGATGGTGGTGGAGGGCTACTTCGACGTGGTGCGGCTGGTGTCGGCCGGGTTCGACTGGGTGGTGGCTCCGTTAGGCACGGCGCTCACCGCGCAGCAGGGCCAGATGCTCCGCCGCTACGCTCGGACCGCGTTCCTGCTCTATGACAGCGACCGGGCGGGGCTCAAGGCCACGTTCCGCTCGGGCGACGAGCTGCTCCGCCACGGGATGGCGGTGCAGGTGGTGACGCTGCCCGAGGGCGAGGACCCCGACAGCTTCGTCGACCGCCGCGGCGGGCCGGCGCTGGCGGCTGCGTTAGGCGACGCGCTGGACGTGTTCGAGCGCAAGGTGCAGCTGCTCGAGCGCGCCGGCTGGTTCGCCGACCTGCGGCGCAAACGGCGCGCGCTCGATCGGCTGCTGCCCACCATTCGCGCCACCGAGGATCCGATCACCCGCGACATGTACCTCACGCGCGCGGGCGAGGCGGCCGGCGTGTCGCGCGAGGTATTGGAGCGGGAGTTGGCGGCCACGCGCGACCGCGCGCGCGTGGTCGCGCGACCGGCCGACGAGGCGCCCCGCGCCCGGCCCATGCGCGCCGCGTCGCGGCGCGCACCGGCCGGTCGCCCGCCGCCCCCCGTCGAGCGCAAGCTCGTCTGGGTGCTCACCCACGCACCCGCGCTGCGCGAACGCGTCGGCGAGCAGGTCGGCGCGGACGACCTCACCCACCCTGCGTTAGGCGCGATCCTCGCCGCGCTCGTCGCCGGCGGACCGGAGGCGGGCGTCGCCGATGTCGCCGCGTCGCTCCCCGACGAGGCGGCCGAGCTCTTCCGTGCCGTATCGGAAGAACCGCCCGGCCCAGGCTTCGACCTCGAGCGCGAAGCCGATGGATGCATCGCGGCCCTCCGCGCCGCGCCGCTCCGCCGCCGGCTGCTCGAGAACCAACGCGCCATCGACATCGCGTCCGATGCCGAGAAGGACGCGCTCATCCGCGACAAGGTGCGGCTGCAGCGCGAGCTGTCTGCGTTAGGCGCAGGCCGCATCAAGAGCTTCGATCCCCGTCCGTAACTTCAGGAGGAACGCGTGCACCCAGATCTCGCAGCACTGTTGGCCCTGCAAGACGAAGACACCGCCGTCTCCACGCTCGAGTCGCGCCGGCGCGCCCTCGACGCACGGGAAACCGCCCTCGATCAGGAGCGTGTCACCGCCGAAGCGGCCATCGCCCGCGCCCGTCAAGCGGCGGAAGCCGAAGACAAGAAGCGCCGTGAGTTGGGCATCAAGGTGCAGGAGCACCGCACGCTGCAGGATCGCCACCTGGCCGCGCTCGATGTCGTCCGCAAGGATCGCGAAACCTCGGCCGCCATGTCGCAAATCGAAATCACGCGCCGCGTCCTGGCCCAGGAAGAGAGCGAGATGCAAACGCTCGCCACGCGCATCGCCGACCTCAACTCCACCGCCGACCTCGAGGAGCTGTCGCTCGCCGAGATCAACGCGCGGCAGGGTGAAGAACGCGCCGACATCGCCACCGCGCGCGTGGCGCTGGACGCGGAAATCGCCACGGCGCGCGCCCAACGGAACCAGACTGCGTCGCGCGTCGATCGCCCGTTGCTCCAGAAGTACGAGCGCATTCGCGGACGCGAGAACTCCAACGCGCTGTACGCGCTGCGCGGCTCGGCGTGCGGCCGCTGCAACACGGCCATTCCGCTCCAGCGGCGCAACGTGATGGCCGCCGGCCGGTCCGTCGAAGTGTGCGAAGGATGCGGAGTGCTGCTGTACGCAGCGGTTTGATGCTTGTCGCTGTCTGACGGCGCTCATAATTTTCGCTCGTGAGCGTCCCCGCCGCACGAGCACGTCCCAAGTCACGCTGGGTGCTACCCGCGGCGCCTGATGCCGGCGCGGTGCGCACGTTGGCTGCCGAGCTCCATCTGCCCGAAACCGTCTGCCGGCTCCTCTGCCAGCGCGGATTCGTCGACATCGAGCCGGCCAAGCGCTACTTGCGACCCAAGCTCGATCATCTGCACAGCCCGTCGCTCATGCTCGGCATGGACGCGGCGGTGGATCGATTGGTGCGCGCGGTGCGCGACGGAGAAGTGGTGATCCTGCACGGCGACTACGACGTCGACGGGATCTCGTCCACCACGATCCTCATGCGCACGCTGCGCGCGGCCGGCGGCCGCGTGGTGCCCTTCATCCCGCGGCGTCTCGAGGACGGCTACGATTTCACCATGGCCGGCGTGAAAGCGGCTGTCGACGCGGGCGCCACGGTGCTCGTGAGCTGCGATTGCGGCACCAACGCACTCACCGCCACGGCCGCGGCGCGCCAGGCCGGCATCGACGTCATCATCACCGACCATCACTTGCCGAGCGGTCCCTTGCCGGAAGCGCTGGCGGTGCTCAACCCCAAGCAGCCGGGCTGCGGCTATCCCGACAAAGACCTCGCCGCCGCCGGCGTCGCGTTCAAGCTCGCGGTGGCGCTGGCCGCTGCGTTAGGCGTGCACGAGGACGTCGTGTACCGGATGCTGGATCTGGTCGCATTCGCCACCATCGCCGACGTCGCGCCGCTCCGCGGCGAGAATCGCGTGCTCGCGCGCTACGGCCTCAAGGTGCTGAACGACACCGCGAACGTGGGCCTGCGCGCGCTGCGCCGCGCCGCCGGACTCGACGGCCGGCCGATCACCGCCGGCCGCATCGGCTACGTGCTTGCGCCGCGCCTCAACGCCGTTGGGCGCCTCGGCCATGCCATTCGCGGGGTGGAGCTGCTCACCACATCCGACGAATCGCGCGCCAATGCGCTCGCCCGCGACTTCGAGGAGCTCAATCGCCAACGCCAGGAGCTCGATCGCGACACGTTCTCGCGCGCCGCGCGCCACGTGGATGCGATGAACCTCGACACCACCTACGGCCTGGTGATCGCCGAGCAGGGATGGCACCCGGGCGTCGTCGGGATCGTGGCGTCGCGACTGGTGGAAGAGGTGTGCCGGCCGGTGGTGCTCGTGGCGCTCGACGGCCCGCAGGGACGCGGCTCGGGCCGGTCGATCCCGGCGTTCGATCTCCACGGCGGCCTAACGGAATGCCGCCACCTGCTGCTCCGCTACGGCGGCCACCGCGTCGCCGCCGGCGTGAGCATCGAGACGCAGCACGTGGACGCGTTCGCCGAGCGATTCAACGAGGTCGCGCGCGCCCGCCTAACGCCTAACGACCTGGTGCCCGACCTCCGCGTCGATCTCGAGATCGATCTCGCCGACGCCACGATCGACCTCGAGGCGCTGCTCCGCCACTTCGAGCCGTTCGGCCCCGGCAACGCGACACCCGTGCTCGTCGCGCGCGGCGTCCATCTCGACGTTCCGCCGCGCATCGTAGGGCAGGGATCGGCCGGCGGATCCGGCGACCCCGGTGGACACCTCAAGCTGCGCTTGGCCGGCGACACCGGCGCACCGCTCGACGCGATCGGCTGGGGCATGGCCTCCCGCGCCGCCGAGCTCACGCCCGGCACGCCGGTCGACGTCGCGTTCCGCCTCGAGCGCGACGAATGGAACGGCGAGGTGCGGCTGCAAGCTCACCTCGCGGACATCCGGGTCTAACGTGCGCATCGTGAGCGGCCGGTGGCGCGGCCGCACCATCGTGCGCCCCGCCGACCCGCGCGTCCGCCCAACCGCCGACAAAGTTCGCGAAGCGTGGATGAGCATTGTGCAGCACGACATTCCCGACGCGCGCGTGCTCGATCTCTTCGCCGGCTCGGGAGCGCTGGGCCTCGAAGCGCTGTCGCGCGGCGCCGCGTTCGTCGATTTCGTCGAGCTCTCGTCGCGCAGCCTCGACGCGCTCCGCCGCAACGTCGACACGCTCCAGGCCGCCGGCGACACGCGCGTCCATCGCGGCGACGCGCTCAAATTCATTGAAAGGTTGGATGCGCACGCGTACGATATGGCGTTCGCGGATCCACCGTATCGTCTCGGACTCGCGACCCGCGTCGCCGAGCGATGGCTCGACGTCCGGTTCGCGACGGTGCTCGCCGTCGAGCACGACACGCGCGAGGCACTGCCGGAGGGCGCGCTCCGCCGCACCTATGGCGACACCGTGATCACCGTCTATCGTGACGGCGCCAACGCCACGCCGCAAACCGTGTAGCCTCTACGGCGGCCGGTCTCAACCTTCTCGACTCGACCACCATGCGCATCGGCATCTACGCCGGCAGCTTCGACCCGATTACCTACGGCCACGAAGACCTCATCACGCGAAGTCTGTCGTTCGTCGATCGGTTGGTCGTCGCCGTCGCGACGAACATCTCCAAGCAGCCGCTCTTCACGGTGCAGGAGCGCATGAGCTTCATTCGGAGCGCCGTGTCGGACGATCCGCGCATCGAGGTTCGCCAGTTCGATGGCCTGCTCGTGGATCTCGCGCGGTCGGTCGGCGCCACGCTCTCGATTCGCGGACTGCGCGCCGTGGCGGACTTCGAGTACGAATTCCAGATGGCACTCATGAACCGTCATCTGAACGCCGACATGGAAACGGTGTTCATGATGCCGCGGCTCGACCTCACCTATGTGAGCTCGAGCCTGGTGCGGGAAATTGCCCGATTCCACGGCGAGACCGCGGACCTGGTGAACCCCACGGTGCACCGCGCCCTTCGCGAGCGATTTCAGACGGCGTGATGTTCATCGAATCCGTCCGCGCGCGCGCGGCCGCGGCGTCGCGCCGCATTTTGTTCCCGGAGAGCGACGACCAACGCACGCTCGACGCGGTTCGGGCGTTGGGCAGCGAGCGCGTCGTCCAACCGACGCTCGTGCTGGTTGCGGGCGACTTCAACGCGCGACGGCGCGCGGTGCAGTCGGGCGTGCCGGTGATCGACCCCGCCACGGATGAACGTCGCGCGCGGGTGGTCGAACATCTGTTGGCACGCCGCGCCAAACACGGCATCACGACGGCGGCGGCATCTACTCTGGCGCTCGATCCGCTCGTGTTCGCCGACTGCCTGGTGGCCTTGGGTGAAGCCGACGGATGCGTGGCCGGCGCGGCGCACACCACGGCCGACGTGATGCGGGCCGCGCTCTGGAGCGTTGGTCCGGCGCCCGGTGTCACGACGGTATCGAGTGCGTTCTACATGGTGGTCCCGCCGTTTCGCGGCGCGCCCGCGCCCAACGCGAGTGAGCCAGCCGTGCCGGAGGTGCTCACCTTCACCGACTGTGCGGTCGTGCCTCACCCAACGGCGGAACAGTTAGCCGACATCGCGATCGCCGCCGCGCGCGATCGCATGCGCATCGTCGGCGATGAACCGCGCGTCGCGCTTCTCTCGTACAGCACGCTCGGCAGTGGGACTGGGCCGTCGGTGGATCTGGTGCGCGACGCCGCGTCGATGATTCGCGCGCGCGGGGTGCGATTCGCCGTGGACGGAGAATTGCAGGGTGACGCGTCGCTCGTTGCCGCGGTGGCGGCGACGAAGGCGCCCGGCAGCGCGGTGGCCGGGCGGGCGAATGTGCTCGTGTTCCCGTCGCTCGACGCAGGGAACATTGCATACAAGCTGGTGGAGCGGTTGGCGCACGCGCGCGCGATCGGACCCATCGTGCAAGGCCTCGCGCGGCCGTGCTCCGATCTCTCGCGCGGCGCCTCGACCGATGACATTATCAATGTGGCCGCGATCACGGCGTTGCAATCGCTCGATTCGGGCGACGCTGGAATCGCGGTCGACGCGCGTCCCGAGGACGCGCGTGAATTCCGACGGGAGACCGAGACATGAGCTTCGCACTCAGGAAGCAGGGAGAAATTGTCGTGGTGGATGTGGAGGGGCAGCTCATCGTGGGCAACCGCCAGGAGCTCAAGCAGAAGGTGCTCGACGAGCTCGAGCGTGGCGAGAAAAAGTTCTTGATCGATTTCAGCCAGACGGGATACATCGACAGTTCCGGGTTGGGCGTGCTCGTGTCCTTGTCCAAGAAAATCCGCGAGCAGGGCGGGGAGCTCCGGCTCGCGAATCTCAACGACGACCTCAAGACTCTGTTCGAGCTCACCAAGCTCGACACGCTCTTCCAGATCGCCGACACGCGCGAGCGCGCGCTCGAGTCGTTCTAGCGACACCACGCGATCGCACCGCGTGCCGATGACGTCGCCGGATCGCCCCCGCGGTCTCCCACTCCGCAGTCTGCATCTGGCGTTGGAGCTCGAGATCCCGAGCGACGTCCGGTACATCGAGCGTGTGGTCGAGATGGTCGCGCGCCAGTGCGAGCACTTGGCGTACAGCACGCGCCAGGTTTCGCTGAACGTGCCGGTGGCGCTCACCGAAGCGTTGTCGAACGCCATTCTCCGCGGCAATCGCGAGCACGTGTCCAAGCGCGTGCAGGTGCGGTGCGATGTGAATCGCGACCGGCTGGTGCTCGAAGTGGTCGACGAAGGAACGGGCTTCGATCTCGCCGAGTGTCTGGTCGACGCGACGAGCCCGGAAAACGTCGTGCGCGAGGACGGCCGCGGATTGTTCCTGATGGCGCAGCTCATGGACCGCGTGGAGCGATTCGCGAACCACGGCAACGTGGTGCGACTCACGATGCGCCGCCATGACTGATCTGCAAACGGTGTTGAGTGCGTTTCGCGACGCGACCGGATGCGCCGCCGCGGTCTGGTCGGAAGACGACGGCCAGCTGCCGTCGCGACTGGCGGCCTCGACACCGGCGGTGGGAGTGCTGGGCTGGACGCCGCCGTTCGACGTCGGTCCGCCTCGCATGGTGGACTCGCCCGGCGGCCCCGCGCTGGTGAGCGCGCTCACGGGGCCGCGCCGGGCGTGGCTCGTCGTTGGCCCGTCGTCAGAATCGTCCGCCCCGCTCGAGAACTACCTCCGCTTCCTCCTCCCCGTCGTCTCCCAGTATCTCCAATCGGCCCTCGAGGTCGAGCACGCGGCCAATGAGCTGGCCGAGCGCTACGAGGAGATCAACCTGCTGTACACGATCACGGAGATCCTGGGCCGCACGGTTGCGTTAGGCGAAGCGTCGTCGACGATTCTCAAGGAAGTGTCGGAGACGGTGGGGGCGCGGCGCGGGTCGATCCTCGTGCACGATCGCGTCACCGACACGCTGCAGACGGTCGCCGTGCTCGGCGTGCCGGTGCTCGACGTGCCGCCCATCGCGCTCACCGATGAGTGCAGCGTGTCGGCGCACGTCTTCCGCGACCAGCGCGCCATGGTGGTCACCGAGGACGACGCCGATCCATGCCCCGCCGAGGCGTTCTACCGGCGCGGCACGATGCTCTCGGTGCCCATCATGTGGACGGCCCCCGGGGGCGGGCCCGAGCCGTTAGGCGTGGTGAATCTGTCGGACCGCGCCTCCGGGCAGGCCTTCAGCGCCGGCGATCAGAAGCTCATCACGGCGATCGCCACGCAGATCGGCACCGCCATCCAGAACACGCGGCTGGTGCGCGCATCGCTCAGCCAGCAGCGCCTGGTGCAGGAGCTGGAGCTGGCGCACGACCTCCAGATGAAGCTGCTGCCGCGGACCGAGCTGGTGGATCCGGTGGCGCAGGTGGCGGCGCGGGTCGTGCCGGCCGAGAGCGTAGGCGGCGACTTTTACAACCTGTTCCAGTTAGGCGAAGAGCGCACGGGCGTGATGATCGGCGACGTGTCGAGCCACGGCTATCGGGCCGCGCTGATCATGGCGCTGGCGATGAGCGCGTCGGCCATCCACGCGCAGGGCTCCAACGACCCCGGCCGCATGCTGGACGCGCTGCTCGGCACCCTGCGCGAGGAGCTGGCCACGACGGAGATGTTCATCTCGACGTTCTATGGGGTGATCGACCGTCGCGCCGGCATGCTGCGCTACGCCAACGCCGGGCATCCCCACGCCTACCACGTGTCGGGCGATGGGTCGTGCGAGCGGCTGCCGGCGCTCGATCCTCCGTTAGGCATGGTGGAGTCGGCGCATTCGGCGCGCACCAGACCGTGGGTCCCGGGCAGCGACCTCCTCTTGCTCTTCACCGACGGCGTGAGCGACGCGCGCAACCGCTTCGGGCGCCGCTTCGGCGAGCAGCCGATCGTCGATACCGTGCGCCGCATGCACGCCGAACCGCCCCACACGATCCTGCAGCACGTGTTCGCCGAACTGTCCGACCACACCGGCACCGCCGTGCAGCGCGACGACCTCGCGGTGGTGCTCGTGCGCAGTTGATGGCGCCGCCTAACCGGCCGAAGAAGCGGTTCGGCCAGCACTTCCTCACCGACCCGCACATCCTGGCGCGCATCGCCGACGCGGCGCTGCTCGAGCCCGACGACACCGTGGTCGAGATCGGGCCCGGCCGCGGCGCGCTCACCGACGCGCTCCGCGGCCGCGCCGCGCACGTGATCGCCATCGAGGTGGACCGCGACCTCGCCGCCCGCCTGCGCACGCGCTACGCCGGCGACGCCGCCGTCACCGTGGTGGAAGCGGACGTCTTGGAGACCCCGCCCGGTGCGTTAGGCGCGGAGGCGGCGGGCGGGTACGTGCTGGTGGGAAACGTCCCGTACTACATCACCACGCCCATCATCTTCCAATCGCTCGAGCCGCCGCGCCCCAAGCGCGCGGTGTTCCTCGTGCAGCGCGAGGTCGCCGAGCGCATCGTGGCGCCGCCTGGCGGCAAAACGTACGGTTCGCTCTCGGTGAACGTGCGCGCCTTCGCGCGCGCCGAGATGCTCTTCGCCGTGCGCGCGGGCGCGTTCCAGCCGGCGCCATCAGTCGAGAGCGCGGTGGTCCGGCTCACACCGCTCGACATACCGCTCGTGTCGCCCGAGTTGGAGCCGGCGTTCCGCACCTTCGTGCAAGACGCGTTCGGTCTCCGTCGCAAGCAAATGCGCCGCGTGCTGCGCACGATCACCGGGCAAGCGGTGGAGCAGGTGGATGCGATGCTCGCGCGCGTCGGCATCGATCCCGCTTCACGACCCGAGACGTTGACGGTCGAGCAGTTCGCCCATCTCGTGCGTGTGATCCACCGGGCGTCACCTGCCAGCAACTGATACGACGTTCGTCAGCCGTTCGTCAAAGCGAACGAGAGTCCCTCGAGTTCGATGGCCATGTTCACGGCCTTCACCGCGACGGTGTCCGGCACCTGCAGCTGGTGCGGCGCAAAGTTGAGGATGGCACGGATTCCGGACTGCACCACGAGGTCCGCAACTTCCTGGGCCGCGACGGCCGGCACCGCGAGCACGGCGATGTCCGGCTGCTGGCGCTTGGTTTCTTCGGGGAGATCGGCGAGCGGACGAATCACGAGCCCGTCCACCAGGCGTCCGATCTTGGCCGGGTCGGCGTCATAGACGGCAACGATGCGGAAGCCGCGCTGGCTGAACCCGTGGTATTGCGCCAAC
>DATNAM010000184.1:0-12774 GCA_035572595.1 Gemmatimonadaceae bacterium | reverse complement strand
TGCCGTAACGAGCACCGCGCAGACGATCTCGAGCACGGCCGGATCGGTGGCGCTGACGCCGGACAGGAGTGCGCGGAGAAAGCGGGTCGTCGCCCAGGCGCCGCAGAGTCCGATGGCGAGGCCGGCGCCCAAGAGCCGAGCGACGCGCGCGAGGACGAGCGCCGCGACATGGCCTGGCGCGGCGCCGACCGCCAGGCGGATCCCGATCTCGCGCCGGCGTTCCTGCACGATGTACCAGACGCCCGCGAACATTCCCGCACCCGCCAGCACGAGCGCGATGGCGCCGAACGTGCCTAACACGGCGAGGTAGAACCGCGGACGGGCGGCGCTCGCGGTGAGCAGGTCGTCGAGCGGCCGCCCGTCGGTCACCGGTTGGGCCGGATCGAGCCGGCGCACGATACGCCGGACATCGCCTAACGAAGCACCGTTGGGCAGGGCCGATCGCACGAGCACGGTGAGGTGCGGAACCGGGATGCGCGCGAAAGGAAGATACGCATCGGGCGGACGGGGCCGCGTGACACCCGGCGCCGCGACGTTGGCGACCTCGCCGATGATGCGGCGCGGCTGCCACGGCGCCTCGGGATGGTCCCCGTCCGGCACCCAGACCACCCTTCCTAACGGATTGGCGGGGCCGAACAGCCGATGGGCCAGCGCTTCGCTGACGATGATCGCGATCGTGCTGTCCGGCGCTGCCGGCGCGTCACGCGTGTCGAACGCGCGGCCTCGCAAGAGCGGCGTACCGAGCACGCGGAAATAATCGGGTGTGACGACGTTCCACGAGGCGGTGGTGGTGTCGGTGCCGGCGCGCACGCGGGCCGTTGGCCCGGCCACGGCCGGCGGAGCGAGCGATATCGCGACGGCATCGACGCCCGGCGTGGCGGAGAGCGAGTCGAGGACCGAGTGCACGAACGGCAGAACAGATTGCCGATCGTGAAGCCACGGTTCGACGGGTCGCATTATCGTGGCGACGAGCACGTGCTCGGTGCGCATCCCCGACGCACTGCCCAACAATCGCACCACGCTCTTGGCCAGGACACCGGCGCCGGCGAGCAGCATCACCGTGAGCGCGAGCTCGGCGACGAGCAGACCATCGTATGCGCGCACGAACGCGGTCGTCGCCCCGGTCCCTGCTCCGCCGCGCAGTACGTCGGCGGCGTCGCCGCGCGTCGTCAGCAAAGCCGGAACGACGCCGCTCAGCACCGTCGTTAGGAACACCAGCCCCGCGGCGACGAGGAATGCGCTCGGACGAACCGCGATCTCCGCGTCGCGCGGCACGAGCGAGCCGCCGAGGTGTCGCACGAGGGCGACGAGCGCCGGCGTCGCGAGCAGCGCCGCAACGGACGCGGCGGCCGAGAGTGCGAGCGTCTCGCACAACATCACCGATGCGAGGCGGGCGCGGCTGGCTCCCAAGGCGCGGCGGACGGCCTGCTCAGGGCGGCGCGATGAAGCACGCGCCACTAACAGCGCCGCGGCATCGGCGCACGCGACCACCAGCACGAGGACGCTGGCAACCAGCAGCAGCAGGAGCACCGGCCGCGCATCGCCGACGACCACATCCTGCAGCGGGACCGCGATGGCGCGCGGCGCCCCGCGGGCGTTGCCGAACCGGGCTCCGTTAGGCGCGAGGGCGTCGAGCGCGCGGCGGACGCGATCGGGAGAAACCCCGCGTCCGAGACGGGCCACGGCGCCGGCGAGACCCACGCTGTCGTTGTCGGCGAGGAACGGCATCGCCGCATCCAACGGCAGCCACGCCGCGGCGTCGCCGGTGAGCAGGGACAGCGAGCGCGGCATCACGCCGATCACGGTTGCGTCGATGCCGTCGACGGGGACGGGCCGGCCGATGATGTGCGGATCACCGCCGAAGCCGTCGCGCCACATCGAATCGGACAGGACGATCACCGACGCGGCGCCGGGCCGGTCGTCGGCGGCCGTGAATCCCCTGCCTAACTCCGGAGACGCGCCGAGGAGGGAGAACAACTCCGGCGACACGGCGCCGATCCATACCCGCCGCGGGGCGGCCGGCGTGCCGATGTCGTAGGGCATCTCCTGCCATCCCGCGGCGACGGACCCGGGCGACGCGCGGCGCAACCGTTCGAGCATCGGGAGCGACGGTCCCACGAGGTCGCCGGTGCGCGGGTTTCGAAAGCCGAGCCAGACGAGGCGGTCCGACGCGGGGAACGGGAGGCCGCGCACGAGCACGGAATCGACGACGCTCCAGAGCGCGGTGACGGAGGCCATCCCAATGGCGAGCATGCCGGCGATGGCGCAGGCCAGCCCCGCATGCCGCGCCAGGTTTCGCACCGCCACCCGCGCGTCGCCGGCGGTCTCGCGGATGCTGCCTAACGACCAGGCGTCGTGGCTGTGGTGGTGCAGGCGCACCCACGCGGCGACAGGCACACAGTCTCCCTGCGGCTGGGCCGTCTATATGCCATCCGTTGGGCGGATCGTCAAGAGCGACCGGATGGGCCTCCGGCCGTTCCGTTAGCCGATGAGCACCGTCGGCGCGCCGAGGACGATCGACCCGCCGTGGGCCGTCATGTCGCCCATGCGCGCGGCCGGCATGCTGCCGATGAGCACGGTGAACGAGCCCAACGCGATCACGTCCGGCGGACCGACGCACACCGCCATGTCGCCCACACGCGCCGCCGGGAGGCCCGCGATGAGCACCGTGATCCCGCCCGGCGGCAGGATGGGGCCGCCGACGTGCGGAACGATGCCCGTGACCATGGGGCAGACGTGCATGTCGGACACGCGCGCAGCTGGTTGACCCATCGCTCGTCTCCTCTCAGCCGGCGGGATGCCTTGCGTTAGGCGCGGTCACGCCGTGCCCCACAGTTGCAGCCGGTTCACCACGTCGAGCCCCTGCGCGATGAACGCCTGGAACCGCTCGGGCGCCTTGGACGCGTCGCCGCTCACGGCGGCCGACACCACGGCGCCCGTGATCGCCTTGGCCGTAAGCAACTCGCCCGGCGGAACCGGCGGCGTGTTCTCGGGGCCCATGCTGCCGCCGCTCAGGAACGTCGCCAGCGCGGTGCACCCCGCCGGCGTGCCGACCCCAGCGGCCTCGGCCGCCCGCATCGCCGCACGACGATTCTCGTCCGTGGGCTGCGTGATCCATCGCTCGGTGGCGTCGAGCGCGGCCTTGGCCGGCGCCGGCGGTGGGTCGCCCGCCGCACGACGCGCGCACACCCACGCCCACCAGATCCCTTCGCGTTTGGGCAGCGCGTGCGCGATGAACCGCACCGCGTCCGCATGCAGCTTGCGTTCGACCAGCGCCTGCATGAACTGCTTGGGCCCGTGTGCCGGTTGCAGCACGCCCTTGGCGTCGTCGCCTAACTCGGCGAGCTCGACGAACTCGGCCATCGTCCGGGCCGCCACGGGCGGCTGTGCGTTCGTCGCCATGTCAGTTGATCATCGTGATGCCGCCCTTCATCTGCAGCATCGCGTCGCCGTTGATCTGGGTCATCATGCCTTTCACTTCCGTTTGGATCTGTCCCTCGATCTTGACCATCATGCCCTGGATCGTGACGCCCGTCTGATCGATCTTGATGCTGTTCTCTCCGACCTTGAGCTCGATCGATTGCATCGCCTCGAACGAGATCTTGCCCGCATCGGCCGTGGTCGATTGGTCGCCCGTGTGGATCGCGACCTTCATGTCGCCGACGTCGATCTCGAGCGTGTGATCGCCGTTCTGAAGATGCGTGGTGAATTTGCCGTTCGTGAGACTCGTTTTTTTGTCGCCGTCGTCGAGCACGGTCAGCATCGTGCCTTGCTGCAGGTACAACTGGTAGTCACCCTTCTCCAGATTGTGAAGGAAGTTGCCCTCTTTGATAACCGACCTCTCATTGCCTTTCTTGATCGTCTTCGACTCGTTGCGTTCGATGGTCGTCGTGCGATCATGACCGATCGTGCGGACCTCGTCGACTTCGACCTCGGTCGTCAGCGTGCGCTCGGCGTGAAGCAGCACTTCTTCCGACCCTTTCTTGTCCTCGAAGCGCAGCTCGTTGAAGTTGTCCGCGCCGCCGCCCTTCGAGCTGTGCGATTTGATGCCCGTCTGCGTCTGGTTCGCCGGCAACGCGTAGGGCGGCATCTGGTCGGCGTTGTACAACGAGCCCACGATCACGGGACGATCGGGATCGCCCGACTCGAATGCTACCAGTACTTCCTGTCCGATGCGCGGCCAGGCGACGAAGCCCCAGTTCTTGCCGGCCCACGGTTGGGCAACGCGCACCCAGCACGAGCTCTGTTCGTTCTTCTTTCCCTGGCGGTCCCAGAAGAACTGCACCTTCACCCGGCCGTACTTGTCGACCCAGATCTCCTCGCCGCTCGAGCCGACGACCACCGCCGACTGCAATCCGTACGCGGTGGGACGCGGCGTGACGCGCTCGGGACGGAACGGCGTGGCGAACGGGATGCAGGTGAACGTGTTCCAGTAGTGCGGCTGCGCGCCCTCGTTGCCGCTGATGTAGCTTCCGTTAGACGCGGCGTGCGACACCGTGGTGAGCACGTACGCACCGTTGTTGTCGCTCTGCGCGTGCTCGCTCAGCGTGAACCGGTAGCCGGCGATGAACGAGCGCGCGTTGCCAGCGCCGGAGGCCACGGCGACGTGTACTTCCTGCTCTTGCATGCGGAGGCGCGCGAACGCGTCGCCATCGGCCTTCTTTCCGTAGTCGCCGGGAAAGTCGTACAGCTCGTACTTGTCGTTGTCTCCCAACTTCATAGTCGTCGGCTCATTTACCGCGAGGCTCGTGCTCGGCGTCTCGAAGTTGTAGTCGGTGAGCGAGTATTTGCCGGAGCGGAATTCGTGCACCAGCTCCCACGACGTGACGACGTCGTCGGCGCTCGAACCGCTGCCCGCCGGAT
The DNA here is from genome assembly GCA_035572595.1 of Gemmatimonadaceae bacterium. GTDB lineage: Bacteria > Gemmatimonadota > Gemmatimonadetes > Gemmatimonadales > Gemmatimonadaceae > JADGGM01. The sequence goes on along the minus strand of DATNAM010000184.1, from coordinate 7,911 downwards.
GGGATCGCACGGTCGACTGGCCCGGACACGATTGGTGCGCGCTCGACCCGTCAGCCAACACCATCGTGTGTCCCGACTCGGTGTGCGTGAAGAAGTAGAAGATTCCGTACTCTTCCATCAGGCGCGACACGAACGCGAAGTCCGTTTCGCGATACTGGACGCAATAGTCCAGCGGTTGATACACCCCGGTGACGTTGAGCTGATAGTCGACGCTCGCGTCCTTGAGCACCGCCTCGATGACATCGGTCACCGACTTCTGCTGGAAGATGCGGATGTCGTGGCGCCGCGTGAGCAGCGCGAGCTTGGGAACGATCTGGGCGCGGTACGACACGAAGGTGGAGTCGGACCCGGTTTGCGCGAACGCGCTCACGACGCCGTGGATGTAGCGCGCGTCGCCGCCATCGGCGGCGGCGATCGTGACCATCATCGGCTGCGCGATGAGCCGGGCCGGGTCGACCTTGACCTCGGGCGTCGCGCACAGGGACAGGTCGAACCGGAAGGGCGCCGAGATGCCTTCGCTGCCCGTGAGGCCGACCATCAGCAGCTGGTCCTTGCCTAACGGCGTGGTCACCTGCAGCAGCCGATCGTCCTGCGTGTAATCGCTCACGGCTCACCGCCTCCGGCCGGGCGCGCGCCCGGTCTAGAAGAATTCGTGCGCGCGGCGCGCGCCCGTCCCGTGCCGGCGCGCCTCACGCGACGGCCACCGGCTCCGCCGCCGGCGCGGGCGCGGCCGCCGCGCCGGTGACCTGATAATCGAACGTGCCGTCCGGCTGCACGCCGACCTTGATCGCGCTCATGCGGTCGCCCGCCGCCATGCGCTCGAGGATCTCGCGCGAGATTTCCGGCAGCAGCGTGTTGGTGAGAATGTTGTCCACGTTGCGCGCGCCGCTCTCGACTTCCGTGCAGCGCTCGGCGACCTGGCTCACGAGCGCGTCGTCGAACGTCATCGTCACGCGATGCGTTTCCGTTAGGCGTCGCTGGATCTTGGCCAGCTTGAGCTTGATGATCCGCTTCAGGTTCTCATCGCGGATCGGGAAGTACGGGATGATCACCATGCGCCCCAGGAACGCCGGCTTGAACACCTTGTCGAGCTCCGGCTTGAGCGCCTTGACCAACCCTTCGTCGCTCGGCGCCGTCTCGGGATCGGCGCAGAGCTTCATGATCGTGTCGGTGCCGGCGTTGGTGGTGAGAATGATGATCGAGTTCCGGAAATCGATCTGACGTCCCTCGCCATCTTCCATCTGTCCTTTGTCGAACACCTGGAAGAAGAGCTCGAGCACATCGGGGTGCGCCTTCTCCACTTCGTCGAGCAGCACCACCGAATACGGCCGGCGCCGCACGGCTTCCGTTAGGACACCGCCTTCGCCGTAGCCGACGTATCCCGGGGGCGAACCCTTGAGCGTCGACACGGTGTGCGCTTACTGGAACTCCGACATGTTGATCGTGATCAGGTTCCGTTCGCCGCCATAGAGCAGGTCGGCGAGCGCCAGCGCCGTTTCCGTTTTGCCGACGCCGCTCGGGCCCACGAGCATGAACACGCCCTTGGGCTTGTTCGGGTCTTCGATGCCGGCGCGCGACGTGCGGATGCGGCGGCTGATCAACTCGAGCGCGTGCGCCTGGCCGATGAGCCGCTTGCCCAGGTGTCCCTCGAGCTCGAGCACCGTGGCCGTCTCGTCGCGCTGCATCTTGCCGACCGGAATGCCGGTCCATCCCGAGATCACTTCGCCCACGATACCGGCGTCGACGCAGACGCGGACGAGGGGCGATTCGCCCTGCAGCGCGGCGAGGCGATCCTGGAGGCCGCCTAACTCATCGCGCTGGGCCTTGGTGCCGTCGCCGCCGCCGTTCGTGCCGGCGCCTGCCTCCAACTTTTCGCGCAGCTCGCGGATCTTCCCCACCAGCTCGCGCTCCTCGTTCCAGCGCGTGGTGAGCGTGGCCAGGCTGGCTTCCACCTCGGTGCGCTCGGATGCGATGTTGCCCAACCGCTCGCCGTGGTCGGTGCCCACGGCGGCTTCGCGCGACAGCACGCGCTCCTGCACCGCCAGGTCGTCCAGGCGCCGCTGCGCATCTTCGATCGCCGGCGGCGTGGCGTTCTGGCCTAACGCAAGGCGCGCGCACGCGGTGTCGAGCACGCTCACGGCCTTGTCGGGCAACTGGCGATCGGCGAGGAACCGGTGCGACAATCGCACCGCCGCGTCCACGCCGTCATCCAGAATGCGCACCTTGTGATGGTGCTCGAGCGACGGCACGATGCCCCGCATCATGAGGAGGCACTGGTCCTCGGTCGGCTCCTCCACTTTGACTAACTGGAACCGCCGGGCGAGCGCGGGATCCTTCTCGAAGTACTTCTTGTATTCCGACCACGTGGTGGCCGCGAGCGTGCGCAGCTCGCCGCGGGCGAGTGCGGGCTTGAGCAAGTTGGCCGCGTCGCCCTGCCCCGCCGTGCCGCCGGCACCGATCATCGTGTGTGCTTCATCGATGAAGAGAATGATCGGCGTGGGCGATTGCTTGACCTCTTCGATGAGGCCCTTGAGGCGATTCTCGAATTCGCCTTTCACACCGGCGCCGGCTTGCAACAGCGCCAGGTCGAGCGTGCGCAGCGTGACGTTCTTGAGAGGGGGCGGTACGTCCCCCTGGGCGATGCGCCCGGCGAACCCTTCCACGACGGCCGTCTTTCCGACGCCGGCTTCGCCGACGAGAATCGGATTGTTCTGCCGGCGGCGCGTGAGGATGTCGACCACCTGTCGCACCTCGAAGTCGCGGCCCAGGACGGGGTCGATTTTGCCGTCGCGCGCCTTCTGCGTGAGGTCGACCGTGTACTGGTCCAAGTTAGGCGTGCGTCCGCCGGATGCGCGCGGCGTGCGCTCGCCGGCATCGTCCGAGCCCGACGCGGCCGCCGTCTCTTCGGACGACGACGCGACGATGGCGGCGAGATCCTTGCGCAGCGCTTCGGACGGGATCTTGGTGAATTCCTTGCTCGCGTCGCCGACCATGCGCGCGAGCTCGGGATCCGACGTCAGCGCCAGAATCGTGTGGCCGCTGCGCACTTTGTTCGCACCGAAGTCCACCGACCCTATGGTCCACGCTTCGGTGAACATGTCGACCAGCTTGGGGCTCAAGGCCGGCGTGCGCGCGTTGCCCGACTTGAGTCGATCGAGGCTGTGCGTGAGCTCGGCCGCGAGGCGCGAGCGGTCGATGCCGTAATGCTTGAGGATGAAGGTGAGGTCGCTGTCGGGCGTGTCGAGCAATTTCATCAGGTAGTGCTCGACCTCGACGTCGTAGTGCGTGCGCGAGAGGCAGAGGCCGGCCGCCGACTCGAGCGCGTTGCGCGTCACCGGATTGAGCTTCCCGATCAGATGCTTGAGGTTGACGGTCATGAGGGGACTCCGATCCGAGCTTTAGAGAGTGAGAACGGTTTCATCGGGATCGCGATCGAGCGGTGCGGTGCGCAGCCAGGTCGCCCAGCCTAACGGAGCGGCTTGCGCCTCATCGGCGCCGAGCACGCATGGCGGGACGTCGGTGCGCTCGAGGATCAGCTGCACCTCGACGTCGATCCGGCCGCCGGTGAAGAAGGCCGCGAGGGCGCGCATCTCGTCGTACGCGCTGCCATCGGGGAGGAACATGTCGTACTGGGCGCGCGGCATCGGGCCTAACCGAATACGGATGCGTGCCTGCTGGTCCCACGTTTCGTCTCCCGCCACGGCACCCTGTCCGAGCTGCGACGAGGCCGAGTCGTCATCGCCTAACGCGCACTGCGTGGCGACGTCGAGCGGGTACCAGCCGCCCACGAACTGCTCGATCTCGGCCGGCACGCCGAAATAGTCTTCGACCAGGTGCTCGAACGCCACCGCCGGGCGCGTCGGCAGCGCGAAGAGGCCGCTGTAGAAGAGCAGCGTCTCGTCGCGTACCGGCAGCCGGTGCGCGAGACCGGGCGTCCCGATGCCGACCAGGTCCATGAGGTGCCGCATGAGCGGATCGGTCCCTTCGCGCGCATGCGGCACGATGAACCGGTTCTTCTCCCACGCGCGATAGAACAGCGAGATGATGCGGTGGTTGAAGATGTCGATGAAGTCGCGCGGCGCGGTGTCGCGCGCCCGCTCGCGCTCGGCGACCAGCGACGTGTAGTGCAGCGGGAGCACGCCCTGCGGTCCCGTTAGGCCCATGAAGTTGACGCGCATGCGGACCGGGCCCGTGGCGTCGAACTCGAGCGACTGGATCTGGCTGGCCGGGAACGCAACCGACGTGTGCGCGCCGAAGCGCACCACCTCGTCGCCGGGCGCGCCGAAGCCGCCCACCGGCGCGCGCGATGCGCGCAGCCGCTCGAGATGATGCACGGCCTGGAAGAACTCGAACGAGTTCGGGTCGTCGCGCAGCGCGCGCTCGAGCGCGTCGGATATTACAGCAGCGTCTTCCATCCGGCCCTCGGCGGCCACACCCGCATCACATCTTTGCGCTGCGTGGTTCTCGCAGCGAGAATCGAAAAGCTGTTGATCGACGCGTAGAGTCCCAGGAACCGCTCCAGCACCGTGGCGAACAGAAAGGCGCCGGCGCCGGTGAATTGTTCTTCGTCGAGCGTCACGTCCACGCGCGTGCCGCGGGCGAAGCTCAGGCCATGCGCCGACGACACGCGCGAGTACGCCGGCGAGCCGGCCACCGACACCAACCCTTGAATCTGTTTCTCGGCCGCCGCGCTGTCGGCAAAGTTGTGCAGCCGCAGAATTTCGCGCAGCGCCTCGGCGCCGCCCTCGATGAGCGAGAGATAGTTGAGCGAGAGCTGCGAGATGAGCCGCCACAGCTGCGGCTGGCCTAACGGAGGCTCGACCACCGACGTCGGCTTCACGATGGCGGTGATGCGCTTGATCGGGCCGCCGCCGTCGAGCTCGAAATCGCCCGCGTCGCTGCCGAACGGCAGCCGGCTCGGCAAATCGGCGTTGTAACAGGTGAGGCGCGCCGTCACCGCATCGACATCGGGCTCCACCGGCGACGACGACAGGTTTACGAACGACAGATAGACGTCCGAGCCTCCATCCGGACGCCATCCCGCGGTGCGTCGCGCCGCGTGCCAGAACTGCTGCGGCTTGTTCCCATCAGTTGCGTGGCGATACGAGTAGAACGGTTCGAACCGCTCGGGCGCGCTCGCGCCCGGCGACACGCCCAACACGTCGTCCACGGAAAACACCGACACCGACTGCCGGCGCCGTGCATCGGGCACGAGCAGGTATTCGTGCTGCCGCTGCGTGAGCAGAATCGGCTCGGACGTCTGCGGAAACAGATTCACCGCCGGCGTGCAGCCTAACCGGATCGTGCGCTGCGTGATGCCCGCCTCGAGCATCGGCCGCCGATCGCCGCGCTCGAACGGCGCGATGAGGAAAATGATCTCGACGCGGTCGCCGAATCCCGCCGCGCGGAGCTGCGACAGCCCCGCGAGATCGAAGAAGAGAAACTTCTCCGGGAACGTGAAATACTCCTGGAGCATGCGGTACCCGACGAACGAGCGGCGCGGAAACGGCAGCATCCCGTCTTCGTCCGCGAAGCCGGCCGGCGTGAGCGAATCCACCGGCAGCACGATCGAGCGGCCGCCGCCCTTGGCCGCCGGATCGCGCGCGACGATGCGCACGCAGTTGTTGCCTAACAACTCGTACAGCGCGTACACGGTAGACGAGTCGCCGGCGATGTGAAACCGCAGCGTGTCCAACGCCAGCTTGGACAGCGACACGTCGGGAAAACACGTGAGCTCCAAGCGCAGCGCCGCCACCGCATCGGGCGCCTTGATCGCCGGACGCAACCGATCGGGCGTGGTCCACTGGACCGCCGACACGGTGATCGGCCACAGCGTGGTGTCGTACACGGTGCGGAACCGGCACGGCGTGCCGGCCACCGGACGCGAGAGCAACTGCGCTCCACGCGGGATCCGCACGCCCGTCATCACCTTGCCCTGCTCCGGGTCGAGCTCGAACTCGACCAGGGTCATCGACGGGATGGGCCGGATGTAGTGCGGATAGACGATGCTCAGCAGCGCATCGCTGATCTCGGAGAAGTCGTCGTCGAGCTTGAGGTGTACGCGCGCGGCGAGAAACGCAAACGCTTCGAGCATCCGCTCGACGTGCGGATCTTCGCACTTGCTCGGCTCGATCTGAAGACGCGCCGCGACCTTCGGGTAGGCCTGCGCGAACTCGGCCCCCATGCGGCGCAGGAAGGTCAGCTCGCGCTCGTAGTAGTACAGCAGCTCGTCACGCACCGGCGTCTCCCGTCACCTGGTACGCGCCGCTCGAGGCGTCGAGCGTGGTATCGAACAGCACCGGCTCGGGATTGGGATCCATGCGCAGCAGGGCGTGAATCACGAAGTGCAGATCGCGGCGATTGGCGCCGGCGGAATCCTCGACTAACGACGCGCGCACGTTCGCCAGGCGCGGCTCGAAGGTCGAGATGGCTTCTTCCACCAACCGCAGCAGGCGCGTGCGCGAGTCATGCGCGTCGCGGCTCATCGAGCTGATGTCCGGCAGCCCGTAGTTGTACAGCGACGCCTTGAGCTCGGGCAGCGCCTCGGTGGCAGCGTTAGGCGTGCGGCGCGTGTTGAGCAGCGACTCGAGGTCGCGGTGCACCGAGCGCTTGAGGTCGCGCACGGACTGCGCCCACGTGATGGCCCCCTCGCTCTTTTCGTTAGGCGAGAGATCGATGAGCCGGTCCAGCAGGGATTGTTGGACCGTTTGCTCGAGCTCGGCGCGCGACGGTCGGGATCGTGGCACCGGTCAGCCCTGTCCGAAGCCCATGGCCTGCAGCGGATCGAGGCGCGCGATGCGCGTGTAGAGATCGTGACGCGCGCTCGAGTCGCCGTCGAGCTTCTCCAGGCACCGGTACATGAGCGCCATCGGGCGCGCGACGAGATCGCCGGCCTCCCACTCCTCGAGCTTGTGCGCTTCGATGTCCGCCATGAGCTCCTGCAGAATGGGCTGCGCGAGCTGGACGAATCCGGCGTCCACCATGGTGCGCGCGAGCTCGGCCTGCCTCAAGAACCGGCCGCGGCGCGTCTTCTCGCGCTGAAGTGCGCGCATGAGCAGCTCGATCGCCTTCTCGGGACGACCGGCGCGCACTTCGCTCGCCGCGCGCTCCAACCCCGCGCTGCCCTCGCGCGCCGTGGCTTCGCCGCTCACGAGCGGCGCCGCTCCGCCAGCATCCTCGCCCGCGTCGTCGTCGCCGCCCACGATCTTCTCATCGCGCAGCCACTGCAGGGTTGGGCCGGTGGCGGTGGGCATGTCATCCATGAGCGCCATCTGCGGCAGCGACGGGATGGCGCGCAACAGGGCGCGCAGATCGCTGCGGATCGCCGCGGCGACGATCCCGTAGTCCTCGCCTAACGCCTGGCACGCGGTGAGCGTGTAGCGCTGCAGGTCGAGCCATCCGCGCCCCACCGGCGATCCCATTACGGTTTCGGACGTCTCGAGCAGCTGCTCCCAGGCCGAGTCGAGCATCAGGCCGCGCAGCTGCGTGCGGACCTGCGTGGTCGGTGCATCGAGCAGTTTGGGATCGGGGTTGCTGCCGGCCGCGCGCAGCTCGCCCCACCGCAGCGCGCGGAGCATGAGGTACGACGCGGGGCTCAGCGGCTCGGTGCGTCGCAGAAACCGCGCGGCCGAGATGACGCGCGATGCGGCGTCGTTCCGGTCCACGGGCTCGGCGGAGAGAATGCGCGGGCCGTCGCCGGCCGCGCCGCCTAACGAACCAGCCGATCCGTCACCCATGCCGGCCTCCGCCGACGCGGGCGCGGCCTCGACCGGATCGGGATCCTGCTCCAGCTTCCTGGCCAGGAGCTGGCCGACCACGCGCTGCTCTTCTTGCAGCACATCGCGCAGCTTGAGGAAGCTGGGCGCCGTATCGCCGAACTTGTCGCGCGCGAGATCATCGAGCGATTGCAGC
>DATNAM010000183.1:0-4101 GCA_035572595.1 Gemmatimonadaceae bacterium | reverse complement strand
CACGTTCCGCGACGGCGACAACGCGGTGTTCGAGCAGTCCGTGACCCGCGCGCTCGCGGCGGCCCGGTTCCGACCTGCGCTGGTGAACGGTCGCGCGGTGCGCGTCCTCATGGCGCAGACGTTCCGGTTCCGCCTCGAGCGTTAGGGCGTTGGCCGGTCAGGCCAGGTGGTTAGGCGCCTCGTCGCCGGGTTGCGTCATGGACCCGGCGGCATGCGGCGCGCGCTGCGCCATGTACCGCGCGGCGTGCGACGTGGCCCAGTCGAGCGCAAAGTCGGCCACCTGCTCCCAGCCCGGCTCTCCGATCGTGAAGTGCGATCGATCAGGGAACTCCTTGAAATCGGTGACCGCTTTCGATTTCGCGTAGAGCTCGAAGTTGGTGCGCGTCTGCGACGCTGGCGCGATATGATCTTTTCCGCCGGCGATGAGCAGCAGCGGCGCGCGCATGTCATTGTGGAAGTCGACGCGCGACGGCGCGTGCGGATTGAAGTTGGCGAGCCCGGCCTGGAAGATCACGCGATCCGGACCGGGAACCTCATAGCGCTCGTACACGGCATCGGCTTCTTCCCGCGTGAGCGTGTTGGTGAACGCGTAGTGGAACTGATCGCTCGAGAGCGGCTTCGCTTTGTGAATGTTCGCCGGGTTGCGCAGCGCCGGGAACGACACGCGAAGCGTCGAGAGCGGCAGCTTGATGATCCCTTTCACCGGTGCCGGATCCACGGCCACGCCGGCCGCGCCTAACCCGCGATCGAGCAGCACCTGCACGATGAGGCCGCCGAACGAGTGGCCGATGAGGATGGGCGGCCGGTCGCACTCGCGCACGATGTGGTCGAAGTGATTGATGATTTCGTCGAGGCCCAAGCCGGCCAGCGCGGACGGATCGCGGCGCAGTTGCTCGGGATCGACGTCCATGCCGGGCCATCCGCGCGCGATCACGTGGTAGCCGCGCGCGGAGTAGCGCTCGATCCAGTGTTCCCAACTCAGCGCGGTCACCCAGAGGCCGTGAATGAGAACGATGTCGGGAGCGGGGGAATCCGGGGCACTGGTCATTGGTCCTCCAGGCTGGTGGAAGACTGGATGTTGCGCCGCGATGCACGAGTCCGCCAGGGTGACGCTGGCGGTGATCGGCGGCGCGATCGGATGGGGCGCATCGCTCTGGACGACGTCGCTCCTCACCAAAATGTTGTACGGCGTGGCGCACACGGACGCGGTGTCGTTCGCCGCGGGCGCGGTCGTGCTGTTAGGCACGGCGGTGGTGGCGTGCGCGGTGCCGGCGCGGCGGGCGGTGTCGATCGACCCGGCGATCGCGATGCGCGCGGACTGAGCGCCGCGAGGTCTTACGAGTCGCGCAGTACCTCAACCGGCTCGGCTCGCGACGCCCGACGCGCCGGCGCCACGCAGACGAGCGACCCTATGCCTAACAGAAGCACTTCGGCGGCAATCAGCGACAGCGCGTCCAGGTGCGGCATCCCGTACAGCATGCCGTCGAGGATGTGCGTGGCCCGCAGCGCGATGAGCGCACCGGCCGCAATGCCCGCGAGCGTGGTCACGAATGCCTCGCGCATCACCATGCGGCGCAAATCCGCGGGGCGCGCGCCCAACGCCATACGCACGCCGAACTCACGGCGACGCTGGCTCACGGAGTAGGCGAGCGTCGTGTAGAGCCCGAGGGTCGAGAGAATCAGTGCCGTCATGCCGTACAAGGCGAAGAGCAGCGCGAGGAAACGGCCGCCCGTCACGATGTCGTCGTACTGCTCGAGCCATGGAGAGGGCGAGGAGAAATAGCGAAGCGCCGGCGTCGTCTCGACCGCGCGGGTGACGGCGGTGGCAACTGGTCCGGTGCGCGTGCCGGTGCGGATCACGATCTTCCGATAAGGACTTCCGTTGTTCGCGCGGACGACGTACACGAGGGGCGGTGGCTCGAGATACGGATCGCGCTCGAAGACGAGGTTCGCATTGCGGGCCACACCGATCACGGGAATCCATGGCACACCAGACCCCATGCTGCCCAGTTGGATTTGGCGGCCAACGACTCGTTCGTTCGGCCACAGGACGGCTGCTGTTCGCTCGTCCACGATCGCCACGCCGCCCGAGGTCGCATCGCCTTCCTCGAAGTCGCGGCCGGCGACTACCGGAATGCCCAACGTGCGGAGCAGGTTCGGGCTCGCGTCGACGTAGTAGCGCGCGAAGATGTGCCGCGTCGCCTCGGCGCCGGCTTCGCCCTGGATCTGGGACCGCTCCGGCTGATCCAGCGACAGCTCGGCCGCGGCGCGGACGCCGGCGACGCGCGCGGCCCGTTCGGTGATGGCGCGAAACGCACCATCCAGCGTCGTGCCGTTAGGCAGCGACGTGGGATCGAGTCCGACGGGCATCATTAACAGGTTGCGGGCGTCGAACCCGAAGTCATAGTCGCCGACGCTCTCCGCGGCACGCCACATGAGGCCCGCGCCGAACAGCACCACGAGCGCGAGCGCGATCTGGCCAGCCACCAACCGGCCCATTGGCCCGCGCCTGCCGGTTGTGCTGGGCGAGGCGCTCTTGAGCGGCGCCGATGGATCGACCCGCGAGGCGCGAAATGCCGGCAGCACGCCGAAGATCGCGAGCACGGCCGACGCCGCCACCGCCACGAACGCGTACACGCGCCACGTGATGTGCGGCGAAAGCAGCACCGCACCGGCGGTGAGATACGGCGGGATGGCGGCCGCGATGAGCGTCGCACCCCACTCTCCGCCTAACAGACCAATGGTGCCGGCCCCGGCCGCGATCGCCGCGCACTCGGCGAGCTGGTCCCACACGAGCGCCCGGCGCGACGCGCCTAACGCGGCCCGCAGCGCCAGCTCGCGGCGGCGCGTGATGCCGCGCACCGACACCAGGTGCCCGGCATTGGCGCACGCGATGAGGAGCACGATCGCCGCCGCCGCCGTGAGGGCACGATCGTAGCCGAAGCTCAGCAGGTGATTTTCGAGGTCGCGCAGCTCGTAGTGAAATGGCGCGCCCTGCTGCCCAACCGACGAGGTCAGGAGCCGCGCCCCCGCCTCGAGCTCGCCCTCCGCTTGCGCGCGGGTGACGCCCTTGCGCAGTCGCCCAACGACTAACGCATAGGGAAAATCCGCGGAGCCGGGCGCCGTCATGGCCACCGACATCCAGACATCCGTGTCGTACGGGAACCGCACGCCGGGAGGTGCGACACCGATGACAGGATACACCGTGCCGTTTACTTTGATGGTCGCGTCGCGCAATGTCCGCGTGCCGCTCGAGGCGGCGTGCCACAGCGCATCGCTTACGATGACGCCGGTTCCATCCGCGCCCGACTCGGCGCCGCTCAAGCCCCGCCCAACTTGCGGTCGAACGCCGAGCACCCGAAAGAGATTCGAGGTCGCGCGCACGACCTGCATCGTCCGCGCAGTACCGGCGACGTCGACGATCGTGTATGGGAGAAATCCTACGGCGGCGACATCCATCGTGCGCGATGACCGCAGCGCCTCGAACTCCTGGCCGAGTGCTCCCTGCGGCCACGACGCCCCGGCGTGCAGCCAGATCGTGAACGCCCGCTCGGGTTCCGGATAGGGGACGAACGGATGCCGCACCGCATCGAGCAACGCGAACATCGTCGTTGCGAGCGCGAGTGCCAGCCCCAACGTACCGGCGGCAATAGCAAAGAAGGCGGGATTCCGGCGGACCAGCCGGAGAGGATTCGACACCGAAACCATTGAGCGGGGCGGGGGATGGATGCTCGAATCACGAGCCACGCCCCGAAACGCAACGCCTAACGCTAGCCCGCGATCGCGCCCGGCTCCGTCTGGTACCCCATCGCCTTGAGCCGCGCGATCCGGAGCGCCATCGGCGGGTGCGTCCCGAACAACTCGGCGATCTTGCCTTCCTTCGAGTTGACGTGGCGGCCGGTGGGATCGGCAATGCACATCTGCGCCGCGCCGCCCTTGATGCTCTTGGTGGGCGCGTCGGCATCCTCGATCTTGCGCAGCGCGGTCGCGAGCGACACCGGGTTGCGCGTGTACTGCGCGCTCATCGCGTCGGCCAGGTATTCGCGGTCGCGACTCACACCCAGCGCCATGAGGCGCATGACGATCGGGGCGAGAATCCAG
>DATNAM010000182.1:0-6305 GCA_035572595.1 Gemmatimonadaceae bacterium | reverse complement strand
CTCAGCGCGCGCCAGCGCGCGCTTCCCCGCCCGGATGGTACTGGCTCTCGATGTGTCCCTCGAGCTGCGGCTTGTAGAAATAGACCGGCCGCAGCGCCCCAGTCGCGTATCGCTCCGCCTGGTCGCCGAAGTGCGGCGATGAGGGATCGCCGCTCTCGCCGCCGGCCGTGATCGCCTTTGCGCGCACGCTGTCGCCGAACTCCACCACCGCCACGAAGCTGTTCCCGCTCGTCCCGTACCACTTCTTGGTGCCCGGGTACGGGCGAGCGGCGAACGAGGCCAGCGAGCCCCACCGCGCGGATGTGAATTCGACCGGAATGCTCGGCGCCGCATCGTTGAAGTGCTGCACGATGTCGCCGTTGATCCGCTGGTAGCGATTGATGTCCCCCCACGGCGTTTTCCACGAGCCGAATTGCGACGTGAGGCTGTCCGTCGCATCGACCAACGCCAGCAGCCGCGCGCTGTCCGACGCGCCGCTCACCATGTAGTCGTCCACGCGGGCGTGCGCCGCGCGCGCCTCGCGCGCCACCCGATAGCCTAACGCTGTGCCCCAGTACACGGCGAGCGACGTCGGCACCGACGTGGCCGACCAGTGGTAGTCCCACGCCTCGAGCATTGCCATCTGCGGCGCGAGCTTCGCCTTGAGCGAATCGGACGCACTCAGGTTGTCGTACGCCTTGACTAACGGAGGCAAGAGCGCCGCGAACCCGGTGAGGTACGGGTCGAACGCCGCCTTGATCAGCGTGTCGACCGCGAAATCTTTCCGGTGTTCCAACACGCGGATCGCGTGCAAGCCGCGGAACGATTCGCCGCCCGTCTCGACGTACGGCGGATAGTCCGAGCGCTTGGGACTGCTCGATCCGGCCGCCGACCACGGCCAGTTGTTGCTGTTGTAGAGCCAGCCGCTCGCCGGGTTCAGGAGGTGCGGCGTCTCGTCGATCGAAAGCACCCCGTGCCAGTCCGTGGCCGTGTCGCTCCCATCGACCGGCTGCGTCCAATCGAACTTCGGATTGCGGCGCGGGATGAAGTTCGCGTGAAAGTACGCGATGTCGCCATCGGCGTCGGCGTAGATCGTGTTGTTGGTCGAGTTGGTGTGCAGCTCCATCGTCCGACGGAACTGCTTGTAGTTGAGCGCCTTGGTGCGCGAATACGACTGGATGAGCGCCTTCTCCGGCTCGTTCATCATGTCGATGCTCACCCACTTGTCGCCGATTTTCCTAACGATCGGTCCGTGACGCGTCTTGTAGACGGTGAACACTTTCTTCGCCATCCCGGTGTCCGTCTTGTATGGAACCGTGATGCGCGACGTGATCATCGGATATGTCTTGCCGCCGTACAGATAGTAGTAGCGCCCGCCCTTCTGCGAGACCGTTTCCAGGTACTCGTCCTTGTCGTCCGCGTTGCTGCTCGTGTGCATCCAGCCCACGCGCGTGTTCCAGCCCTGGTAGACGAAGAACTGGCCCCACGTCACCGCGCCGTACGCGTCGAGGCCTTCGTCGCTCACCATCTGCAGCTCGGCGCGGAAGAAGAACGACGTGTGTGGATTGATGAGCAGGAGCGCGTGATGGTCGAGCGTGTTGCCCGGCGCCACCGCCATTCCGTTAGACCCGCCCGGCTCGGGCTCGGGCGGCGGCCCGTCGCCGGTCTCGCGTACGAGATCCGCGGCACCCGTGCCGTAGAACGTGGCGAGCTGCTTGATGCTCACGTCCTCGATGTCGCCGCCGATGCTGCCCTCGCTGAACGACAGCGCCATCCACGGCTCGAAGTGCGAGATCACCCGCGGCCTCACGGCGGGATGCGTGTACAGGTAGTAATTGAGGCCGTCGGCCCACGCCTTCATCAGCGTCTTGAGCCACGCCGGACTCGCGGCGTACTTGGCGCGCAGCGTGTCCGGACTGATGAACAACTTCATGCGCAGATCGCGGAAGATCGCGCGCTCGCCTTCGGCTTCGGCGAGACGTCCCATCGCGTTGATGTAATTCGTTTCCACGCGATTGAAGTCGTCTTCCGATTGCGCGTAGATCATCCCGAACACCGCGTCCGCATCGGTGTGCCCATAGACGTGCGCGATGCCCCAGTTGTCGCGGATGATCGTGACGCGTTGAGCTTCCTGCTCCCATCGGGCGATGTCCGCGCTGTTGGGCGTTTGGGCGGCGGCGGACGTGGAAGCGGCGGCAAGCCACACTATGGACAGAGCGACTGCGAGCGTTTTCATCGGCGTGGGCGGTAAGAGGCACAAGGAGGATGAAGGAGGTAGCAACGCATGGCAAGCCGTTCTCGGGTGTGGTGACGAACGCCGCTGCCAGTCGTGGACCTTGATGCCTTCCTCACCACGCGGCGCTGCGCACGACACCAGTACACTGCCAGAGCGTACTCGCGCGCTGCTCGCTCCCGCCGCTGCGTGGGCCGTGGGCATCATGCTCGCGTTTCATGGCGTCATCCTTTCGCGCTTCGCGCTCGTCGAAGGCAGTCGGCTGGACACGCGGTTCAACCTGTACCTCCTCGAGCACAGCTATCTCTGGCTGCTGCGGACGCCCGGCCACCAGCAGTTCTGGAACGCGCCGTTCTATTTCCCCGCGCGCAACGTCATCGCCTACTCCGACACGCTCCTAACGGTGGCGCCGCCGTACTGGCTACTGCGCGCGGCCGGTCTCGCCCCATCGACCGCGCTGCAGTGGTGGCTCATCGTGATGGCGACGCTCAATTTCGCCGCCGCGCACGCGCTGATCCGGCGCGCGACACGCGTTAGGCCCACGGCCGCCGCGCTCGGCGCCTTTCTGTTCGCGTTCGCCAATGCGCGCACGTCCCAGCTCGCGCATCCACAGCTCCAACCGCAGTTCTATACGCTGGTGGCGCTCTACGCGCTGGTGTGCGTGTTCGAGGACGATGCGCAAGCCGACCGTGCCGCGACGGCGCGATGGCTGCTCGTCTTCGCGGCCGCGCTCGCCGCGCAATTCTGGGCTGCGTTCTACTATGGATTCTTTCTCACGCTGTCGTTGGGCATCGCGACGCTCGGTGCGCTCGCCGTGCGGCCGTTGCGCCTTCGGCTCATTTCCGTCGTCCGCCGGAACATGATCGCCGCGGCGGCGAGTGTGGTGACGGGCGCCGCGCTCGTGGCGTCGCTGGCGTGGCGCTATCTGGAAGTCGCGCGGAGCCTTGGCATGCGACCGTACGGCGCGGTCGTGGCGTTCATGCCCACGCCGGCGTCGTGGCTCTACATGGGCCCCGACAACTGGATGTACGGGACGATGTGGCGCGGCGCGCACTTTACCCTGTCGATGCCGCAGGAGCAGCAGCTCGGGCTCGGGCTATTGACCACGATCCTCGTCATCTGGGGCTTGTGGAGCGCGCGCCGCACTGCGTTAGGCACGCTCGTGATCGGGACGGCGACCGCCCTCATGCTCCTAACGACCGTCTTTCCCGGCGGACGCGCCGCGTGGCCGCTCATCTTCGACTGGATGCCCGGCGCCGGCGCGCTGCGCGCGATCTCGCGCGTCGGACTGATCCTGCTCGTGCCCGGCGCCATCGGCATTGCTCTCTTCTTTCAGACCGCCATCACCGCTCGGTGGCGCATCGTCGCAGCTCTGGCGGCGCTCGTCTTCGCGTGCGAGCAGGGCCAGAGCGTCCAAGTGTACGACAAAGCTGCCGATCGCGCCGAGAGCAATCGGGTCGAGGCGATGATCGGCCAGTCGTGCCCTGCAGTGCTCTTCGCGCCGCTGCACGGACGCCGCATGACTTGGAACTATCAAGTCGACGGCATGTGGGCCGCACTCGACCGCCGCGTGCCGACGATCAACGGCTATTCGGGAAATGCGCCCCGTGAATGGGACTTTCAGCAGATCCGGATCAACAACGCGGCGCGGGCGCATGACGTCCAGGATGCGCTCGTCGTGTGGGCGGCGCATTGGGGCGCGGCGCTACCCCGCGTGTGCGTCGTGTCGCCCGATCTTGCGCACGTGCACGAACCGCTCGACTACCCGTACGGCACCGCGGTCATCGAGTAGCCCGCCGCCGCCGTCCGGCGGCGACGCGCACGGTGTCGCGCGCGCGCCGCGCCGGATGGGCCGGCGGATCCTGCGTTAGGCGCGCTACGGTTAGGCGCCCTACGGTGTGATCGGCTTCACGCGCTTGCCCCACATGGCCGGCGGCGGCTCGTGCGTCGCCCGCTCCACCGGGTGCGCCTTGAGCTCCTCCATCGCCTCGGCCACCGCGCGCTCGAGCTGCGCGTCGTGACCCTGCGCGATGTCCTTCGGCCAATCCTCGACTTCGATGTTGGGCGAAATGCCTTCGTTCTCCACCGCCCACTTGTTGTCGAGCGCGAAGAATCCGCCGCGCGGCGCGTACATGATGCCGCCGTCCACGAACAGCGGCGTATCCCAGATGCCCACCAGGCCGCCCCACGTGCGCATGCCCACCAGCTGCCCGACTTTGCGCAGCTTGAACATGTACGGCATGAGATCGCCGCCCGATCCGGACATCTCGTTGATGATCATCACCTTCGGTCCCCAGATCCCGGCCGCCGGACTGGTGAACGGATACCGCTCGCCGACGGGATTGTTGAAGTACCCGTCGAACGTGCGCTGCAGCACGTCGATGATGTAGTCGGCCGCCGAGCCGCCGCCGTTGTAGCGCTCGTCGACGATGGCGCCCTTGCGATCTTGTTGCGCGAAGTAGTAGCGGTTGAAGCTCGTGTAGCCGCCCTCGCCAGTGTTAGGCAAGTGCACGTACGCCAGCTCGCCGTGCGACAGCGAGTCGACGACGTGCCGGTTGTGCTCCACCCATGCGCGGGCGCGCAAGCCGGCGTCGCTCGCCACCGGAATCACCGTCACCCGGCGCGCGCCATCCATCGTCGGGCGCTCGTTGACCGTGATCACCGTCTGGTGGTTGGCCGTACCGTCGAACAAACGATACACGTTCTCCGGCGCGCGCAGCTCCTGCCCGTTCACCGCCAGCAGATAGTCGCCGGTGTGCACCTGCACGCCCGGCGCCGTGAGCGGCGCGTGCAGATCGGGATTCCAGCTGTCGGTGCCGTAAATCTTCGTGATCTTGTACCGGCCGTTCGCCACCTCGAAGTCGGCGCCTAACAGACCGACCGGCGGCTGCTGCTCCTCGCCCGGCATGTCGCCGCCGCGTACGAACGAGTGCCCGATCGCGATCTCGGAGCCCATCATGTCCAACAGATAGTTGAGATCGGCGCGATGCTTCACGTAGGGCAGCAACTGGCCATACATCTGCTTGTCGCGCACCCAATCCGTGCCCTGCAGGTTCTTGAGGTAGAGGTAGTCGCGCTGGTTGCGCCATCCTTCGTCGAAGATCTGCTTGAACTCCGCCGTCGGATCCACGAGCATGCGCAGTTGGGCATTGAGCTTCCCGTGTCCCGCCGGCGGCGGCTCCTTGAGCGTGGCGTCGACGAGGAAGAGTCCCCCCTGCGGGCCCGGCGTGCGGTACAGCAGCTTCTTGCCGTCGGCGCTCACGAAATACCCGGCGACGTTCTGCACGTACGCGACCGCCTTCCGATCCTTGAGATCGTAACGGTGCACGGTGCCGCCGTTGAACCGCTCCTCCGACGTTCCGGTCGCCGGAAGATTCTCGGTGAAGAACACCGTGCCCGGCACGCCGTTCTTGAGCTCCGCGTAATCGCGTTCCGCGATCTCCGACACCGGCACCACGCGCTGCGACAATCCATCGAAGTCGATTTCGACGTGACGCCGCGGCGCCAGCATCGCCTTGAGCGAATCGGCCGGAATGCGATGCGCCGTGCTCGTGTCGGCGGTGGTGTCCGTGCGCGCGGGCCGTTGCGGACGCTGGCGCGGCGGCAGCGGCGGCATCCCGGGCGTCTGCTCCTGCGGCACGCCCATGTCCTCGTCGCTCTCGGGCAGGAGCGGCGACGGGTCGTTCTTGGAGAGCACGGCGAGATACAACGCCTTGGTCTCCGTGTGCCCATAGCTCGACATGTCCAACCACCCGGAGCCGAGGGCGAGATCGGTCGACGCGAAGAACCAGAGATACTTGCTGCTCGCATCCCACGCCGGCCACGTCGCATCGGCCAACCCATCGGTGATCTGGTGCGTCTGGCCCGTGTTCACATCGTACACGAAGATCGCGCGATAGAGCGACTTGAGCCGCCTAACGTAAGCGATCCACCGCGAATCGGGGCTCCAGGTGGGATTGAGCGAGCGCTCGGGCACCATCCACTCGTCGCCGCCGATGTCGGTCGCCTTGCCCGTCGCCACGTCCACCACCCACAGGCGGAGATTCGTGTCCTGGAAAACGATGTGCTTGCCGTCCGGCGCCCAGCTCGGCGT
>DATNAM010000181.1:0-13815 GCA_035572595.1 Gemmatimonadaceae bacterium | reverse complement strand
CGAACCGCCCGGCGAGCTCGGCGCGAAGCGGGCCGGCATGCGTTAGGCGCACATCGTCGAGACGGCCCGTCTCGAGCGTCGGCTGCCGCGGCGACGGCGTGTAGAGATCGCCGCCGTCGCCGACGTCCTCCACCGATACCGTCGACGCGAGCGCCATGCCGGTTTCCGTGGAGGCAACCTGCACCGCTCCGGCACCATCGATGCTCACGCGGAGCCACTCGTTCTCCATCCATCGCTCACCCGCGCGCACCACGGATGGTGCCGCCACATCCACCGCGCCGCTCTCGATGACCAGCCCTTGCGTCCCGTATCCCCCGATCGCCGGCATCCACACCACCGCGCGCTCCGCTTCGACTTGCGCCTCGTCCGGATAGTCGAGCGGCGAGTCGATTCGGTCGTGGCGAATCGCGCGATCGAGAACCTGCACCGCCACCGCGTTCCCGTCGTACCGCAGCGTGAGCTCGGGAGCCGGCGGATCCGGATCGGGCTCACGACCGGAACCCGGTCCGACGCGCACGCGCGCCATCGGACGCACGATCTCCACCTCGGCGATTCCGCCGCGTGGCCGTGCCGCGCGATTGCGCACGACCACCGCCGGCGCCCAGTCGTTTCGCCGCTCGCGGACTGCCGCGGGGTCGTGCCCAACGAGGTCGTCGAGCGCGTCCTGCCTAACGCCCGCCGCTTGCGTTGCCGCCTCCTCGAGGCGCGCGTCCATGGCGCGCGCCACCTGATCGATCGAGCATCCGCACACGGTGTCGTGCGGATGGCACTCGAGCAGCGTGATCCACGCGGCGCGCAGCACATCGCGCCGCTCCCGCGCGCCGTGCCGCGCCGCGAGCGCCGCCCACGGCTCGGCGTCGCGCACCAGCGCGCGTTCCACCGCCGCGTTCGCGCGCTTCTGGTGCGCGCGCGTCGCGAACGTCCCCTGCAGGGTCCACGTGTACCCGTAGGACGCGCGCAGCTCGCCCTGGATCACCGGGAGCGCGACGCCGCGCGCGCGCTCGACGAGCGACTCGGCGAACGCGCGCAGCGATCCGGCGCGCACCGCCGCCGGCGCGGCCGCCGCGGCGAGCGCGGCGAGCGCCGCCGTCCGGTCGCGCTGCCGCGCATGATGGTCCGCTCCGTTAGGCAGCAGCGTTAGGCCGAGCACTGCGCGCGGGGCGAGGACCTGAGCGAGGCCGCGCCAGCGGTCGCGTGCCGCATCCGCGCGCGCGGGCAGCGATGCGCCGAATTCGTATCCGTCGGGCGGCAGATGATACACCAGCACCGTCGCGCCATCGCTCGCGCGCCACCGAACGGTGTCGCCCGACGGCCACGCCGGCCCGCCGTACCCGCGCCAGAGGACGATCACGTCGTAACCGAATCCCTGCGCGAGCGAGGGAAACGACGCGGGATGCCCGAACGCGTCCGGTGAGTACAGCACTGGCGGCGCCGTCGCCGACAGCGACGACAGCACCGCACGACCCGCAAGCAGATTGCGCACCATCGCTTCGCCCGACGGGATGAGCTCATCCGCCAGCACGTACCAGGGCCCTGCCTCGATCGCGCCGCGCTGCAGCAGCGCCGCGAGCTCCGCGCGACGCTCCGGTCGCACCGCGAGATAGTCCGCGAGCACGATCGCTTGTCCGTCCAACAGGAAGCTGTCGCCCCGGAGCGGCGGGTCGTCGAGAATCTCATCGATGAGCGCCACCAATCGCTGGCGGAAACGCCCTGCGGGCTCGTACCACTCGCGGTCCCAGTGCGTGTGGGAGACGACGTGAACGGTGAGATCGTGCTCCGCCATGAGCGCTCGAGGTCGGATTCCGAGGTCGAACGATCGTCGCGGGAACGATTCTCGCGGCGTCTGTTCGACCGCCCAGTAGCCTACAGTTCCGTCTGCACCGGAGGATAGCAGAGCACGCCGTCCTTGACGATGGCGAACGACGTCATGCGATGCGGGTCGGTACGCGCATCGAGAATGTGTCGCACGTCCACGCCGCGCGCGACCAGCGCGTCGGAAACCAGCGAGCGATGGCAGCGCCACGGCACCGCCTCGGCGCACATGATCGCGGTTCGCTCGCGGCTCGCAACGTCGACGAGCTCATCGAGCGCCGCCGCAAACTCGGGGGTGAGCATGTAGTCGGCATAGCCGCGGAAGCTCTCGTTGCGCCACGCTCCGTTGGGCGAATCGGCGCGTGCATGACGCCGGCCGCCCAACGCCACATGGTGTGAGTAGCGAATGTCGCGCGCGGCCAACGATGCCGCTAATGCTTCGCGGCCGAACTGCGGATAGCGACGCGAGCCCGGAAAGCTGCGCACGTCCGCGAGGTGCTCGATGTGCTCGCGCTCGAGGAGCGCGATGAAGTCGTTCAACTCGCGCGTCGAATGGCCGATCGTGTAGACCACGCGGCCATCCGGCGGTTGACCGGACCCTTGAACGGGTGGAACTTGCGTCACCTTCGCGCCCTTGCCCATCACCACGGAGTCCCATGCATAGCCTGCTCGAACTCTGGCACCAACTCTACAATCTCGAGGCGCTGATTCGATGGGGCGGATACGCGGTGCTGACAGCGGTGATATTCACCGAGACCGGTCTGTTCGTCGGGTTCTTCCTCCCCGGCGATTCGCTTCTGGTCACGGCCGGGCTGTTGGCGTCGCAGGGCTTCCTCAACGTGTACTTGATGGGCGCAATCCTCTCGATTGCCGCGATCGCCGGCGACAGCGTCGGCTATGCGATTGGGCGCGCAACCGGCCCGCGCATTTTCACGCGCGAGGACTCGCTCTTCTTCAACAAGAAACATCTTTACCGGGCTCACGCGTTTTACGAAAAATATGGTGCGAAAACGATCGTGCTCGCGCGATTCATGCCGATCATTCGAACGTTCGCGCCGGTGGTCGCGGGCGTCGGCGAGATGCGCTATCGCACGTTCGTGATGTACAACGCGGTCGGCGGCATCGCGTGGGTGTGGGCTATGCTGTTCATCGGCTATTTCCTGGGTCGCTCGGTGCCCGGCATACGATCGCACATCGACGTGCTGATCCTTGCGGTAATTTTTCTCTCTCTTTTGCCGGGTATCATCGCCTGGCTGCGCGAACGTCGCGCGGCCGCGGTGCAGCCCGACAGCACCGCGCCGTAAGGCGCACGGCACTCCCGGAGGCACGACATGGCATTCGCACTTCCCCCACTGCCCTATGACTACGCGGCGCTCGAACCGCACATCGATGCGCGCACGATGGAGATCCATCACACCAAGCACCATCAGGCGTACGTCAACAACTTGAACGCGGCGTTGGAGAAAGCGCCCGAATTCCAGCAGAAGAGTCTGGATGACATCATCGCCAACCTGTCGAAGGTGCCCGACGCGGTGCGGACCGCGGTGCGCAACAACGCCGGCGGGCATTGGAATCACTCGATGTTCTGGATGATCATGAGCCCCAAGGGCGGCGGCGATCCGAGCGGCAACCTGGGCGACGCCATCGCCAAGTCATTCGGCGATGTGTCGAAGCTCAAGGAGCAGTTCAACGCCGCGGCCGGTTCGCGCTTCGGCTCCGGTTGGGCATGGGTCGTGGCCGACGGCTCGGGCGCGCTCAAAATCGAGAGCACGCCTAACCAGGACAATCCGGCGATGGACGGACGCTATCCGATCTTGGGCCTGGACGTCTGGGAGCACGCGTACTACCTGAAATACCAGAACCGTCGCGCCGATTACGTGACGGCGTGGTGGAACCTCATCAACTGGCCCGAGATCGCCAAGCGGTACGAAGCACGTCCGAAAAAGTAGCGGCGGTGGAGCGCCGGAGCGGTAATGCCGCTCCGGCTACGCTTCGCCTTCGAGGTACGTGTAGCCCTCCAGCCCCGCCACGTACTCGGCGATGAACATGTTCGCTTCCTGGCGCGTGAGCGTCTTGGCCGCGCCCACCTTCCGCCGGAACGTCGCCAACAAATCCGACGCGCGGAACTGCACGTAGGCCAGCACCTCCGTGACCGTGTCGCCGTGCACGAGATCCGACACCTCGTAGCCGCCGTTGGACAGCCGCACGTGCACCGCGTTCGTATCGCCGAACAGGTTGTGCAGATCGCCCAGGATTTCCTGGTACGCTCCCGTTAGGAAGATGCCCAACACGTAGCGCTCGTCCTCGCGGTACGGGTGCAGCTCGAGGCGCGATTGTCCGTGGCGGCCGCCCGCGAAGCGATCGATCTTCCCGTCGGAATCGCACGTCACGTCCTGCAGCGTCCCGCGGCGAACGGGCTCTTCATCGAGGCGGTGCACCGGCATGATCGGGAAGAGCTGGTCGATCGCCCAACTGTCGGGCAGCGATTGGAAGATGCTGAAGTTGCAGAAGTAGCGGTCGACGAGCTGCGCCTCGAGATCGTCGATGATGTCCGAGTACTCCTCGCGGTCGCGCTGCGCGATGCGCGCGACCGCGTTGAGCGTCGCCGTGTAGAGCTGTTCCGCCAACGCCCGGCCGCGCAGCGTGAGCACGCCCGAGTTGAACAGCGCCTGCGCGCGCTCCTTGGCGAAGGTCGCGTCGTGGTACACCTCGCGCACCGAGCGATTCGACACCGTCTCGTATCCTTCCTTGAGCTCGTGCAAAATGCCGTGATCGTCGTCGCCTAACTCCGGCACCTGCACCTCCTGTTGCGATTCGACGTCGATCACGTCGAGCAGCAGCAGCGCGTGGTGGGCCGTGAGGGCGCGCCCCGACTCCGAAATCACGTGCGGCATCGGCAGGTTGGCTTCGCGGCACGCTTCGGCGAGCGTGTAAATCACGTCGTTCGCGTACTCCTGCACGGAGTAGTTGACGCTCGCCGCGACCGTCGAGCCCGACCCATCGTAGTCCACGCCTAACCCGCCGCCCACGTCGACGTGCGTGATGTCCACCCCCGCCGCGTGCAGCTCGGCGTAGAACCGCGCCACTTCCTGCAGACCCGACTTGATGTACCGGATGTCGGTGATCTGCGAGCCCAGATGAAAATGGATGAGCTTGAGCACATCCAACCGGCCGAGATTCTGCAGCTTGTCGATCACCTTCACGAGCTCGCTCGCATTGAGCCCGAACTTCGACTTCTCGCCGCCCGACTCCGCCCAACGACCATAGCCTTCCGACGCCAGCTTGATCCGCACACCCGCCGTCGGCATCACGTTCATCTGATTGGCCACGCGCAGCAGCGTGTCGAGCTCGGCCACTTGCTCGATGACGATGAACACCTGGTGGCCTAACTTCTGGCCCATCAGGGCGAGGCGCATGAACTCCTCGTCCTTGTAGCCGTTGCACACGATCATGTGATTGGTCGACTCGGTGAGCGCGAGCACCGCCTGCAGCTCGGGCTTGCTCCCGCACTCGAGGCCGACACCGTGCGACGCGCCGAACTGCACGATCTCTTCGACCACGTGCCGCTGCTGGTTCACCTTGATTGGGTACACCAGCGTGTAGTTGCCCTCGTAGCCGTATTCGCGAATCGCCGTCTGGAATCGGCCGCTCAGCGTCTCGACGCGCGAACGCAGAATGTCGGAGAACCTGAGCAGCAGCGGCAGGGTGACGCCCTGCTCCGCCAGGTCCGTTGCCAGCTCGTAGAGATCGAGCTCGCGATCCGGGCGTGACTTGTCCGGACGCACCACCACGTGGCCACGCTCATTGATGTCGAAGAAGCCGATGCCCCACCCGTCCACGTTGTAGAGCGTGCGGGAGTCTTCGATCGTCCAAGGCGCGGACGGTTCCGCGCTGATCTGTTCCGCGACTCGAGTTGCCATGGGGGCGAAGTTTAGATGGTGCGGACGCTGGTGAATAGATCCCGTGACCCAATCACGGAAAGAGACGACGCACTCGCCAGCCCGTGTCGTGACGCTCGTATACCAAACGCTCGTGCAGCCGGTACGGACGCTGGTGCCAGAACTCGATCGTGCTCGGCACCACGCGGAAGCCCGACCAGTTGGGCGGCCGCGGCACGTCGCCGCCGGCGAATCGCGCCTCGACGTCGTGCACACGCTGCTCGAGCACCGCGTCGCTCGCAAGCGTTTCGCTCTGACGAGAAGCCCACGCTCCGATGCGGCTCATGCGCGCGCGGGATGCAAAGTATGCATCCGCCTCGGCGTCGCTGACCTGTTCGACCGGACCCTCGACGCGCACCTGCCGCTCCAACACTTGCCAATGGAAGCACAGCGCGGCCCACGGGTGCGCAAGCAGCTCGCGTCCCTTTCGACTCTCGTAGTTGGTGTAGAACACGAAGCCGCGGGCATCGACATCCTTGAGCAGCACGATGCGCGCGGAAGGATGCAAGGCATCGTTGACGCTGGCGACCGTCATCGCCGTCGGCTCGGGAAGCACCGACCGATCGATCCGGCGGGCCTCGTCCAGAAGCAGCTGAAAGTGTGCGATCGGGTCGGCCGGCGCCGACGGTTCGTTAGGCAGCGGCGGAGCGCTCACTGCGAAATGCCGCGCTGCTTCAACTGCTTCTGCGCATCGGCATAGCCCTGCGCGGCTGCCTTCTTGTACCAGGTCACCGCCTGCGCGTCATCCCGCGGCACGCCGCGACCGTTGGCGTACATGAACCCCACGTTGAATTCCGCTTGCGGGTCGCCTTGATCGGCGGCCTGGCGGAAATAGCGCATGGCCTGCGTATCATCGCGCGTCACGCCTTTCCCCATGCCATAGAGCCATCCTAATCGGTTCTGCGCCCATGCGCTGCCCTGCTCGGCCGCCTTTCGATACCAGAACACGCCCTGGTCCATGTTCGCATCGATTCCGGTTCCGTTCTCGTACGCCATGCCGACTTTCACCTGCGCGTCGACGTCGCCGAGCAACGCTGCCTTACGGTACCAGGCAGTGGACTGCGTGGCGTCCCGCGGGACACCGCGTCCCGCCTCGTACATCAAGGCCAGCTGATACGCAGCGTCGCGATTGCCTCCGTCCGCCGCCTTCTTGAACCAGGTGAACGCCTGGCCTGGATCGCGGGACACGCCGTTCCCCTGCAAGTACATGACGCCGAGGCTGCGCTCGGCGTTGACATCGCCGGAGTGTGCGTCGTGCGCGCACAGCCCGAGTGCCGTGGTCCAATCTTTCGCGGCGAAAGCCGACGCGCACGTCGCTGAGGGCGACGTCGACCCCGTCGCAACCGTTGCCGCGGAGACCGCCGCGGCTGCCGGCTTCTTCGCGGACGGGCGCGACGCTTCTTTTCGCGTCGGGGTACGACCGGCCGCCACCGGCCGGGCCGCCTTGGTCCGCGAGCCGGCCAGTGTGACTAACGACGGCGCCCACACCAGCGTCTGCCCGGCTTTGAGCTCGACTTCCTGCCGTACCGGCGAGTACCCCGCCATCTCCGCGCCTAACGTGTACGTGCCGGGCGGCAGCGCGATGGCCGGCGGCTGCCACGCGATGCCATTCACCGTCAGGCGAGTCCCCGCCGGCAGCTTTGTGGTCAACAGCAGATGTGCCGTGTCGATCGGCGGCAGTGCCAGTGTCGCCGGCGTTTGCGCGGACACGCTGTCCATTTGCGTTGCGTCCGGCGCGGTGAGACGCGCGTGCACGAACACCGCCGCGGCCAGCACGGCCACGAGGCCCGCGGCGCCGGCGCCGATCATCCACGGCGGAATCGGCCGCGCGGGACGCGGCGGCAGCGTCTCATCCACCGGCAGTTGATCGGCCGGAATCAACACTTCCTGCGGCGTGAGGCGCGGCGCGCTCGGCCGTCCCAGCTGCGGCGGAGGCAGGGGTGCGGGCATCGGTGCGATCGCCGGCGCCTCCGGTCCGTTCCGCGAGGGCGTCGGCGCGGTGCGCCCGAGCGACGTGACCAACGGACGCAGTACCCGCGTTTCGCCTAACGAATACGACTCGGTGCCGGCGCTCGTGTCGTGCTCCTTCCGCAATCGCAGCGTGACGACCTTGCCGGACGCAACGTCGCGCGCGAAGTACACCACCCCGCCGCCTTCCGCGTGTTCCATCTCGCCGAGGATCTCGAACTCGCCGCGCGCCGCCGCTTGGACCGCCGCCAGCAGCTCCGAGCGCGAGCGTGTCTCGGGCGACGGCTGCGCCATGTCGGCCCCGCACTGCGGGCAGAACTTTCCCCAGCCGACGCGCGGCGCACCACAGCGCGTACACGAGTCGCCCACCGCGGCTCCGACGCTCGAATCCAACGTGCGCGCCACGTCCAGCACGTACTCCCCTTCCGCGCCGTCCAACCGGAGCGCGACCAGGGCGGCCGACTTCACGTCGCGCGCCAGATAGATGACGCGACCGTTCGCGTCGCGGCCCAACTCGCCGAGCACTTCATGACTGCCCGCAGCCGCATTTTGAACGGCTCGGAGCAGGTCGTCGTTCTGGTCGCCGCTGCCCAGAGGCACGGCGGTTACACGGCCAGGTCCAACGTTTTCCAGCATGACGTCTCCGGCGATTCGCTTCGCGCTGCGATTTCAACTCTACGTAGCCAACGACGCAATGAAAAGGTCGTGACATCTGGATGCGCGCGTGCCCGCAACACGGAGTGTCGCGGGCACGAACGGCCGTCGAGCGCGTTGGGAGGCGTCGCGAACGGCGTTACGGCTGAGAAGGCTTACCCTTGTCGAATGTCGGCGGCTTGACGGTCATGGCGCGGCCGACGGAATCCACGCGCTGCTTTGCTTTTTCGGCCATGCCGTTGGTGACGTTGACGTCGATGTGGGGCAGGCCTGCCGCCGGAGGCGGCGCGCTATCGGCCGCAGCCTCACGCGCTACTGCACGCGCTTCACTGCGCGGCTTCGACTCCGCGGGCTTTGACTCTTCGGGCTTGGGCACCGCCGCCGATTTCTCGGCCGCAGCGCGCGAGTCGGCCACGTGTTCGGTCGGGTGGTTCGCGTCGGACGGCGCAGACGGCGTGGGCGACGGCGCTGCAGCCGGCGGTTGCGGGGCCGCATGCTGCGCGCCTTTCGACCGTAGCGCGACGCTGCCGGCCGTTACGGAAACCGTGCTCGCATCGGTGGCGCCTGCGGGACGCTCCATGAAGAATGCCCAACTGGCGGCGCCCACCACCACAACCGCGGCCGCGCCCGCAAGGATCTTGACCCAATTGCGACGGGGCGCCGGCGTCCACTCAGGAACGTCCGCAGCATCGTCGGCGGATTCGCTCGCATGGCTGTGCACGTCGGCATGCACCGTTTGCGGCGCAGCCCAGGCGGTGTCTTCGACGCGGGCGGGCGCCGGGTCGACGCGCGCCGCGGTCGGCGGCGTGAACCGGGTCACCTCGGGCATCGCCGGAGTCGTCACCGCCGCGAATGCAGGAGCGGCCGGCATCGGCTGCTCGGGAGGCTTGGGCGGCATGGGTCGCCGTAAGGCAGGCGACGTCGGCGGCTCGATCCACGGGAGCGTGGTCGACTTGGTCGAGTCACGCACGGGGCCGGTGCGCGGCTCGGTGCGCTCATTGGCGCGGGGTGCGCCGCCGGATTTGCGCGGCGCGGGCGCGGGGGCCGCGGGCGCCGGGGAGGTCGGCGCCGTCGTTTCCGCGCGAGGCGTTCCGTTAGACGGTTGGGCGCGCGGCACCGCGTCGGCGATAACGGGCTTGAGCTCGACCGTCAGCGACGGAGCTGCCGTGGGGGTTACGTTAGGCGACTGCCCGCGCAGGCGCGCGGCGCGCTCGCGAAGCTGGCGCTCCTCGTCGTGTTTGCCGCGCCCGGCCAACACGTCGGCCAGGGCCTCGAGACTGGGCGCGAGCGACGGGTCGTCGGGCTTCGCCGTGGCTTCTTTCGATGTCAGCGCGCGGCGCGCGAGCTGTTCGGCCGCGTTCAGATCGCCCTCGGCCGCCCGTACCTTGGCCAAGCTGGCAACGATCGCCGCGACTTCCGGGTGATCGGGGCCGAGCGCGCGTTCTTTGATCGACAGTAGGCGGAGGAGAAGCGGCGCCGCCGATGTGAAATCGTTCTTGCGGAAGCAGAGGCGTGCGAGGTTGCTCAGCGTGACCGCGACATCGGGGTGCGATTCGCCCAACGTCTTCTCGCTGATGTCGAGCGCGCGGCGGAAGAGCGGCTCTGCCTGCGCCAGTTCACCGCGCGTGTAGTGCAGCGCGGCGAGATTGTTGATGTTCTGTACGAGCCCGACGTGATCACCGCCTAACACACGCTCGCGAATCGCGAGTGAGCGACGGAACAGCGCCTCGGCTTGCGCCAGATCTTTCTGCCGGTATTTGAGCTGCGCGAGATTGCTGAGACTCGTTGCCAAGCGCGCGTTGTCAGCGCCAAGCAGCGTCGCTTCGCGGATTGCCGCAATGAACGACTGCTCCGCCTGCGTGTAGTCGCCCTGCGCGAACGCGCGGCGACCGTTCTCGTTGTGGCCTTCCCAGCGCGTTTCGACGGTTTCGGTCATCCGAACTCCTCCCGTGTACAGACGCGGAGAAGGTCGGGGCTGTAACCGCTTGGCGGTTCACGTTTGCGCACCCATGTGCGCGCTCATCGAACGCTCGTGGACTCGCGTTCGTGACCTGGAACGTTTCGACCGCCGGCCCGAAACGTTTCGAGGCAGCGTGACGGGGATCGCGACGCGCGTCCGCCGCGCGAGATCAGAGGCCGAAATGCTTCCCGCGCGCGGCTGCCAACAGAATGCGCCCGTAAATCACGTGGCTGAGCACCAGCACGAGAAACAGTAGCCCGACGCTGATCACGGCGATGGCCGACTCGGTGCGGTCGATGCCGTATGGCAGGCTGATGAATACGAAAAACGCGAAGATCGCCACGAGCCCGCCGGCCGCGCCCAACGCGCCCATCCCCGCCAGCAACCGCATCCGTGAAAGCGAAATCACTGCAGTGTCTCCTCATTGAGTGTGACGTGCGATACCAGCATTTCTGCATGGGCCATGCGCGAACGCCGATTCATGGTCGATAGACCCACGTGATGTAAAATGTCGTGTGATGACGGATCGGCTCATCCAACGAATATCCCGCTCCGGCTACGACGCGCATATCGGGTACGTGCATCGCCCAGATGCCATTCTCCTCGAGCGACGCCTCGACGCCAACAACGCGGTGCCACCTGACGAGCGAGCTGCCGGCGCTTCCGGACCAGAAATAGGGGCTGAACACGCCAAGTGGAAGGTCGACCCGATACGTGGCGACGCGTCGTCCCGCGCCGATGCCGAGCGGCGCGGCAGGCATGGCCGCACGCTGCGTCGCGATGCCCTGATCGTACAGCATGGGATTCGTCCCGCCCAACGCGAACAATTCGTATGCCGGCGCGCCGCGCGCCACTTGACCGTACATCGCCTGGGCAGCGATGCCCATCCCATCGCGTGCGACGTCCACGCGAGCCGAGATCGAGCCGCGCGCCCACGACGAGTCGGCCGTGCGCCCGCCGGCCCCGGCCAGTACGACGCGCTCGTCGAACCGCCACTCGTTAGGCGTCTGCCGGAAAGCGCCTCGATACTCGGCGAAGCCGAGGGTGCGAGCCTGTCGGTGATATGACACGCCGTCGAGCTGCCCCGACGATGCGCCTACGCGTATGGCGTGCACGGAGGCCGTGTAGTCGCGCTCGAGCGCGAGCGTCGCATCGCCGCCGGCGTAGCGTGCATCCAGATACGCGGGGCCGGCCACGCCGTGCTGCTCCGACGGACGCTCGTCGGCATAGAACGCCTCCGCCGTAACGGTGGCCGGCCAACCGCGCCACGCCCCGGCGATCGCGCCACCGCGCCAGGTACCGCGGTCGCCATAGACGCCCGTTGCCGTCCACGTTAGGCGACCGACAGGATCGGTACCCGCCACCATCGCGCCGAGCGACTTGCCCTCCGCGGCGAAGCTGAGCGTCGGCAATACGATGAGGCTGCGCGGCCCGAGTCCGTATGGACGAGGCGGATGGAGCGTCGCCACCGCAAACGAATCGGCCGTCGCAGGTGCCGGTACCGTCGCCGGCTCGAGCGTGTCCGACGTCGACAGGGTCGGCACCGGCGCCGTATCGGCCACCGACGCGAGGTCGAGACCATCGGCGTGCAACCGAAGGAAGTACACGGTGTGCGAGGCCCGATCGGGTTCCGGGGCTGAGGCCGCGCCGGCGACCGCGGTCAGCGCGTGCTCCTCGCCCGACGCGAGCTGCATCACGGCGATGTTCGGGATCCCGCCCGAATCGCTGGTGAACACGATCGACGTATCGCCGCGAAGATAAGCGCCGCCGTAGCGATTGACGCCGTCCCGCGGTCCGATTGCGTTAGGCACCGGCTCCGGCGCGGCGAGGGCGATCGTGGCCAGACCCCATCGCCCGTCGCGCTGCACGCTCACGATCACGCGGCGGCCGTCGTTCGAGTAGCGCGGCCGGTAGTACACGACGTGCGGCGTGCCGGCTGCCAGCATGCGCACGGCGCCGGTCGACAGGTCGACGAGGACGACGTCGCAGATGCCATCCAGACAGCGGTCCGCCACGGCGTGCCGCCCATCGGGCGCCGGGTCGGCCGTGCGGATGCCCGCATTGTGCGTCACCTGTCGCACAGCGCCGTGCAGCGGATCCCAGAGAAACAGGTCGTCGCGCAACAGCCCGTCGCCGCGGCCGGTGCGACGGACGAGCAGCACCTTCCGCCCGTTAGGCATGAAACGCGGCGCCGCATACGCGAAGCCCGCGTGCGGGTAAAGCGTCGCGAGGGGAACCTTGGATGGCGGCCGCCACTCGATCGCCGGCACATCTTCCGGATCGAGCGCCAGCAGCTTCGCCCGCGCGCGGGCGGCCGCGGTGTCCGAGGTGTCGGTAGCGGTCTTCCAAATCACGACGCGGCTCGGCGCGTTGCGGCGCGCGAGCACGATCGCCATGAGCGCGCCGTTGCGCGACACCGCCGGCGCGCCGGTGCCCCAATCGAGCGACTGCACGGTGGTACCGCGCCCCGAATCGGGCCGTGCTGCGGCCGTCGCGTCGAGCGCGCGTTGCACGTCGAGTGCGTGTCCGGTGAGCTCGGCGGTGAAGCGTCCGTACAGATCCGACGGATACCCGCCGAACACGCCGGCGAACGATTCGTCGAAAGTGCGATCCTGTCGCGCGCTCATGCGCCGCCACAGATGGACGAGACTCGAGTCACCCGTGCGGTCGACCAGCCATTCGAGAAAGGCCGAGCCGGCCAGGTACGCCATGTCTCCGCCTAAAAATCGGTTGCCGACGTCGAGCTGGCCATACGTCGGCAACTTGCCCTCGAGCGCCCATTCGCGCAGCACGGCGGCGCGCCACGCGCTGTGCGGCCGTCCGGACCCGGTCAACTTCCCTTCGATGTAGGTGGCATATCCTTCGTCGACCCAACGGGGCGATTTGATCGCGATCGGGCCGACGCGCAGCGGCGACAACCTCGTGAGAAAGCGCTCCCATGGGTTGCGCGTTGGTCGCGTGAGGTGCGCGATGTGCGTGTACTCGTGAACCGACAGCAGCTCGCCCCACCCGCGGCTGTCGCCTATTCCACTCGTCGGATCCGGAGGCGTCGGCCAGAAATAAATGAGCGGATCCTCGAGCATCGGAATGGCGTATCCGTTGGATTGATTGCTCGGATCCTCCACGATGATCGTGACGCGACGCGACGGCGCGTTGCCGACCACACTCCCGACCGCGTCGTGTACGGCGTCGATGCGCCGTGCGACGTCGAGGGTCCACGCCTCAGCGGAGCGCGGATAGTGAATCACGAAGTAGCGCGTCTCGACCGTCCGCCAATCGAGCGACGGAACCGTGCGCGTTTGCGCGGCCGGCGCACCGGTCGCGACGAGGACTGCCGCGGCAGCGAGGATGGGCGTGCGGAGGCGCATGCGTCGATAATGATGGGCCCTGACGCATGAGCAAACAACGCGCGGGCCCCTCCACGGACGACAGCTTTGGTGACATCTTATGGGGCGGCCAACAGGAGATGGCGTGAGCACAGCG
>DATNAM010000180.1:0-11076 GCA_035572595.1 Gemmatimonadaceae bacterium | reverse complement strand
CATCGAAGCGCTGTCGGGCGTGGCCCAGGTCATTCACGTCACGCAGCCGTACAAGCAGGTGTCGCGCGAATGGCGCCCCGAGAACACGATCGTGAACATCGCGCCCGGCGTCGGCGTCGGCGGCAATGAAGTGGTCGTGATCGCGGGACCGTGCTCGGTCGAATCGGAGGAGCAGATCGTCACCGCGGCGCGCCAGGTGCGCGCGGCCGGCGCGACGTGTCTGCGCGGCGGCGCGTTCAAGCCGCGCAGCTCGCCGTACTCGTTCCAAGGGTTAGGCCTGCGCGGACTCGAGCTGCTCGCCCTCGCGCGCAAGGAAACCGGCCTCGCCATCGTCACCGAGGCAATGGACGAAGAGGGTGCGGAGCTCGTCGCCGAATACGGCGACTGCATCCAGATCGGCGCGCGCAACATGCAGAACTATTCCCTGCTCCGCTTCGTTGGGCGCCTCAACAAACCGGTGCTGCTCAAGCGCGGCCTCGCCGCGACGATCGGCGAATTGTTGTTGAGCGCGGAGTACGTGCTGGCCGAGGGCAATCCGAACGTCATTCTGTGCGAGCGCGGCGTGCGGACGTTCGACAACGTGACGCGAAACATGCTCGACCTCACGGCGATTCCGATCGTGCAGGGGTTGTCGCACCTGCCGATCATCGCCGACCCGAGCCACGGCACGGGGATTCGCGACAAGGTGATTCCGATGGCGCGCGCGGCGGTCGCCGCGGGCGCACACGGCATTCTCGTGGAAGTGCACCCGAATCCCGAGCGCGCGTTGTCGGACGGCGCGCAGTCGCTTTATCCCGAGCAGTTTGCGCAGTTGGTGCGCGAGTTGCGTTCGATCGCGGGGGCGATTGGCCGGCGGCTCGCGCCGGCGCCGGAGCGGAGCACGGCAACGGCACACGTGTAGAACACAGCGGGGAAGCGGGCGCTTGCCGCGCCCTTGGGAAGCGCTGCGCTTGGGGAAAAGGGAATGGGGCGCAGAGCGGGATCTGGCACGGCCATCAATCACCAACGGGATACACATGCGCGTTGTGGTCACACTCGTTAGTCTCGCCATTGTTGCGGCACCGGTGCACGCGCAGCAGGCGGTGGTGAAGCATGCGGAGCGCGTGTACGCCAACATCAAGACGCTGCGCGCGACGTTCACGCAGACGGTGACGAATCCGCTCACGGGCTCGGACGTGACGTCGCACGGCGAGGTGCAGCAGCGGATTCCCGGCGACGTGTCGGTGAACTTCACCGATCCGGCGGGCGATCGCATCGTGGCGAACGGGAAGGTGGTGTGGGTGTACTTGCCGAGCACGAATCCCGGGCAGGTGATGCGCACGAATCTCGACAGCGGCGCGGTGCAAGTGCCGGACGTGGCGACGTGGTTTCTGCATTCGCCCGAGACGCGCTACACGATGACGAACGCCGGGACGGCCACGGTGGACGGGCATGCCACCACGGCGGTGACGCTGGTGCCCAAGGATCCGTCGCTGCCGTTCTCGAAGGCGACGATCTGGGTGGACGACGACGACGCGCTCATCCGGCAGGTGGAGACGATCGACACGCAGGGGCTCAAGCGCCGGATCACGCTGACGCGGGTCGTGCCTAACGCGACGCTGGACAAGGATGCGTTCGTGTTCAAGGTGCCGAAGGGGGCGAAAATCTATGGCACCGGGGAAGCGGGCGCTGGCGCGCCCTGAGGGAAGCGCTGCCCTACTTGCCGGCTTCCCGCCTCACCGCTTCCGTCATCACCCGATACACTTCCGCCGCCAACGGATCTCCCGCGAGCGCCTCCAGGTTCGCCTCGATCGTCGCGGTGTCGCCGCGCACGGCGGGGCCGGTGAGCGACCCCGGGGCCGGCATCGCGCGGGCGTTCTCGGCGGCGGCGGACCAGAGCGGGAGGAGCGCGCGGCGGGCGAGGTCCGGCGGGAGGCCGGCGGCGGTCATCGTGCGTTCGCCTAACGCAAGCAGCGCCGGCGGAAAGTTCGACACCAGCACGGCGGCGGCGTGATACTGCGCCTTGCGGCCGGCCGGGATGTCGAGCGTGTGCGCGCCTAACGCAGCGGCCAGCAGGCGGCCGCGGGCGCGGGCGGCGTCGTCGCCGTCGAGACCGATGTAGGCGCCGGCCAGCAGCGCCGCGGCGCGCGCCGGATCGGCGAGCGGCACCAACGGATGGAACGTGCCGGCGGGATGGCCGGCGGCACGCAGCGGCCGCAGGCCCTCCGGATCGGCGCTGCCGCTGGCGTGCAGAATCACCGCGCCGGCGCCGAGCGGCGCGGCGGACAACTCGCCTAACGCCTGGTCGAGCTGGGCGTCGCGCACGGTCACGAGCACCGTGGACGCATCCCGGATCGCGTCGGGAATCTGCCCAACGGTGATCGGGTCGCCGGCCTCGCCGGCGCGGCGGCCGTGCAGGCCCACCACCTCCACCGAGGCCTCACGGAGCGCCCGCGCCAGGCTCCGCCCCGCCCGGCCGGCGCCGAGCACGAACACGCGCTCGGTCACGAACGGGGCGGGACGACCTCCCGCTTGGCGCTGCGCGCCGCAGCCTCCATCAACAGATCGTGCTCCGAGTGCGCGCGGCTGGCCAGATCGGTCGCGGCGGCCACCGCCGCGTCGCGCAACATCTGGCGGCGGAACGCGGCATCGGGGCCGAACACGAAGCCGGCGATCTCGTTGCCTAACAATTGGTCGATCTGCGGCGCCGCGGCATCGAAGCGCGCGCGGTCGAGCGCCACGCGCTTGCTCTGCATCCGGGTCCACAGCGACTCGCGCATCGCGGCGGTGACCTGGAAATCGGGCGACGCCACCTGGTGCGCCGCCTTCACCGCCAGCGCCGTCTCGGTGAGCGCGTCGCGGAATGGCTGGATCCCCGCGCCTAACTGTTCCTGGAACGCCAGCAGCGCGTTCACCGTGTCCGGCGCCACGATCACGTCCGGCGTGATGCCCCCGCCGCCGTACACCGTGCGGCCGGCATCGGTGTGGTACACGGCGCGCGTCGTGTCCGGATGCGCGATGGCGCTGTCGCCATCGGCGGCCGTGGTATCGGTGTGCAGCTTCTGGATGCTGCGGCCCGAGGGCGTGAACCAGCGCGCCGTGGTGAGCTTGAGCGCGCCGGCATCGTCGCCTAACGAGAACACCGTCTGCGCGACGCCCTTGCCGTAGGTGGGCGAGCCGAGGATCAGCGCGCGGTCGTGGTCCTGCAGCGCCCCGGCCACGATCTCGGCGGCGCTCGCCGTGTGGCCGTCCACGAGCACGATCACGGAGAGATCCGGCCACAGCTGCGCCACGCGGTTCCGGAAATCGCGCGTGACGTCCGACGTGCGCCCGCGCATCTGCACGATGTCGGCGCCGCGCGCGAGAAACATGCTCGACACGCCCACGCCTTGCTGGAGCAAGCCGCCGGGATTGCCGCGCAGGTCGAGCAGCAGCGTCCGCATCCCGCGGCGCCGGAGCGCGGCAATCGCGTTTCGCAGCTCGTCGTCCGACGAATCGCTGAACACGGTGAGGCCGACGTAGCCCACGGTGCCGGAGAGCATCATCGCGTGCCGCACCGACGCCACGTGGATGTCCCGCCTAACGATGTGGAACGGCAGCCGGTCGGGCACACCTGTCCGCTCCACCGACAGCGAGACCGTGGTCCCCGGTGTGCCGCGCAGCGCGCGGCTCGCCTGCTCGATGTTCCAGCCGTTCGTCGACTGCCCATCGACCGTCACCACCCGATCGCCGGCCTCGATGCCGGCCTTCTCGGCCGGCGAGCCGGGAACGGGCGCCATGACGATGAGCCACCCGTCGCGCACGTCCACCTGCACGCCTAACCCGACGTACGAGCCCGACGTGGTCTCGTTGAGCACGTGCAACTGCTCGGGCGGCAGGAACGCCGAGTACGGGTCATCGAGCGCGTCCACCATGCCGGCCGCCGCCTTGAGGTAGAGCGACCCCTGCGGAATCGAGTCGACGTAGCTCTCGGCGACCCGCTCCATCACGTGGTCGAAGAGCGCCGACCCGCTCACGGTGGGACTGTCGCCGGTGAACCCGCGCTGGAGGAACCAGCCGCCGGTGATGAGGGCGCCGGTGAATACCGCCAGGGCGATCGCGCCGCGCGAGCGATTCATGCTAGCGGCCCCTGGCCGGCGCGGCCGCCGGCGCCTCGACGAGGTCGGGCCACTTCGCGCCTAACGCAGCCAGCAGCCGGTCGAACACCACCGCCGCGTCGCCGTCGCCGTCCACCGGCACCACGGGGCCGGCCTCGGGGTGCGCGTGCTGCCAGTTAGGCGACACGAACATCGCGAACGCCTGCTCCACCCGCGCGTGGAACGCGTCGCCCGCGCGCTCGATGCGGTCTGGCGCGCCGCGCGCCGCGGCCCGCGCGGCGCGCACCGCCGACGGCACGCCAAAGAGCAGCGTGAGATCGGGCGACACACCCGCGGTGGCCAGCGCGTTCGCCGCGCGCACCTCGGCCTCGGGCAAACCGCGACCCGACACCTGGTAGGCGTACGTCGAGAGAAAATACCGGTCGGCAAGCACCAGCGTGCCGCGCTCCAGCGCCGGCCGGATCACCTCCGCCACCAGCGCCGCCCGCGACGCCATGAACAACAACGCCTCGGCGCGCGGCTCCAGGCCGCCCGGCGTGTCCAGCAGCAGGCGCCGCGCCTCGTCGCCTAACGCAGTGCCGCCGGGCTCGCGCACGCGCAGGTGATCGATCCCTCGCGCCGTCAACCACGCCGCGAGGTTCCCGAGCTGGGTGGTCTTCCCCGCCCCCTCGGGCCCCTCGAATACGATCAGGCGGCCGCGCGTCACCATCACCCCAACGTGATGATCGGACTCGCCGCGCCCTTCTTGATCCCGTCCAGAATCCACTCGTTCACGCGCAGCATCGTTTTGTCGAAGTTCTCCTGCGCCGCCACCATCCGCTGATAGATCGGATTCACCTGCACCTGCTCCAGCAGCTGATCGAGTTGGCTCTCCATCTCCGGTGTCGGATTGGTACCGCTCTCGATCATCCGTTGGGCATCCATGCGCAGCTGTTCCATCTTGCGCAGCAGCGTCACCGCTTCGCGGTCCTCGCCCAACGCATCGTTCGCGCGCCGCACCGCTTGGTACTCGGGAGTCTGGCCGATGAGCCGCCCCAATTCTTTCGCCTTGTCTTCGAGCACGTCACCCGTCCTGTCGTGTCGCCGTGAGCACGCGATCCCGGCC
Source organism: Gemmatimonadaceae bacterium (assembly GCA_035572595.1). Lineage (GTDB taxonomy): Bacteria > Gemmatimonadota > Gemmatimonadetes > Gemmatimonadales > Gemmatimonadaceae > JADGGM01. Next base: position 5,895 of record DATNAM010000180.1, on the reverse strand, counting down.
CGTGAGGTCGGGCCGGACGCGAACGTCGTGGTAGCACCCCTGGGCGCGCAGCAGATCGGCGCATGCCGCCCCACGACGGCAATCTATCTCCATGGCAACGAGACCGCCGGGCTCGAGCACGTCCGCCGCCTCCCTGGCCAGCGCCGCGATCACCGCCATCCCCCCGTCCGCCGCATAGAGCGCCGTGGGCGGTTCCCAATCCCGCACGCTGGACGGCAGCTCCACGATCTCCCGGTACGCGATGTACGGCGGGTTCGACACCACCACCCGCGCCCGTTCGCCGCGCACCGGCGAGAGCAGTGATCCCTCGCGCACCTCGACCGGTGCGTGCAACACGCCGGCCAATCGCTCGACATTCGCCCGGGCGACGCGCGCCGCGCCCGCGGAAATGTCCGTGGCGATCACGCGGTCGAACGCGCCTTCGTTGGCCAACGCGAGGGCGATGGCGCCCGATCCAGTGCCGACGTCCACCGCCAGGCCGCCCGCACGCCGCGCATCGCTCCGCACCCACTCGAGCACGACGTCCACCAGCACCTCCGTTTCCTGCCGCGGAATGAGCACGCGATGGTCGACCTCGAGCGTCAGGTGCCGGAACGCGGCGAGTCCCACCGCGTAGGCAAACGGCGCCCCGCGGGCGCGCTGGGCCGCCGCGCCGCGCGCGCGTTGGGCGACGCGCGCGTCGAGCGGCACGCCCGGATTGAGCGACGGCCAGAACCGCGGCTCGCCGGCGACGGCCGCGAGAATGTCGCGCGCCTCGGCATCGGCGTCGGCGATGCCCGCCGCAGCCAACGCCTCGCCTAACGCAAGGCGCAGCGCGCGCACGGTGGTGCCGCCGCGCTCGTCGCCTAACGGATGCACGTCCGCCGCGACACCGCCCGCCGCCCGCGCCTCAGACACCCAGCTGCTCCTCGACGTCGGCCAGCATCAACCGGTCGATCAGCTCGTCCAGCGCGCCGTCCAGCGTCCGATCCAGCGCGTGCAGCGTGAACCCGATGCGATGATCGGTCACCCGATTCTGCGGAAAGTTGTACGTGCGGATCTTGGCCGAGCGGTCGCCCGTGCCCACTTGCGTGCGCCGCATGCGCGAGCGCTCGGCCTCCTGCTCCGCCAGGCGCTGATCCAGAATGCGCGCCCGCAGCACCTCGAGCGCTTTGAGCTTGTTCTGCAATTGTGATTTTTGATCCTGCTGGCTCACCACGATGCCCGTGGGGATGTGCGTGATGCGCACCGCCGAATCGGTGGTGTTCACGCTCTGCCCGCCCGGACCCGACGAGCGGAACACGTCGATCCGGATGTCCTTGTCCTCGATCGAGACGTCCACGTCTTCGGCTTCCGGCAACACGGCGACCGTGGCCGCCGAGGTGTGGATGCGCCCCGAGCTCTCGGTGACCGGCACGCGCTGCACGCGGTGCACGCCGGACTCCCAGCGCAGCCGTCCGTACGCGCCCTCGCCTTGCACCTTGAAGATGACTTCCTTGATTCCGCCTAACGTGCCGTCGGAGTGCGTGATCGGCTCCACGCGCCAACCTTGGCGCTCGCAGTAGCGCGTGTACATGCGATAGAGGTCGGCGGCAAACAAGGCCGCCTCGTCGCCGCCCGTGCCGGCGCGAATCTCGACGATGGCGGGGCGGTCGTGCAGCGGGTCGCGCGGCAGTAAGGCGGGCTTGAGCGCCGCCTCGAGCGCGGCAATCTCCTGGCGCGCGCGCTGCTCCTCGGCGCGCGCTTCGGCCGCCATCTCGGGGTCGTCCACCGAGAGCAGCTCGTGCGCCTGCGCGAGGTCGTCCTCGGTTTTCTTGAGACGGGCAGCCATCTCCATGACCGGCGCCAGCCGGCTGTGCTCGCGGCCGAGGTCGGCAAGCCGCCTCGGGTCACGCACGGTGGCCGGGTTGGCGAGCTCGCGCTCGATCTCTTCGGCGCGAGTGATGGCATCCTGTAATCGATCGCGGAGACTCAGTGCGCCCTGCCGTACTTCTGCTCGGTCCCCAAGCCTGGCGGCCAAGTCCGGGAATGGTGAAAAACTCGACTTTCCACAGCCGTGAAACATATCGTGGCCGAATCCGATAGGACAACCCAAGCGTAGGACAACCCAACTGCTCGTCGCTCCCCGCCGTCGCCGTCTCGACAGCCCTCCCACCCTGACTACCGGAGCTTGGCACCGTGGCTCTCACGATCACCGGTCTTTCGAAGACGTATCCCAACGGCGTCCGCGCGCTCCACAACGTCTCGCTCACCGTCGGCGGCGGCATGTTCGGCCTGCTCGGGCCTAACGGAGCCGGCAAGAGCTCGCTCATGCGGACCATCGCGACGCTCCAGGAGCCCGACGCCGGGGCCATCCAGCTCGACGGCCTCGACGTCCTCAAGCAAAAAGACGAGGTCCGCCGCGTGTTGGGCTACCTGCCGCAGGAGTTCGGCGTGTATCCCAAAATGTCGGCCATCGACATGCTCACGCATCTGGCGGTGCTCAAGGGCATCGCCGGCGCCGGCGAGCGCAGGGCAATGGTCGACGCGCTGCTCCAACAGACCAACCTGTGGGACGTGCGCAAGAAAGCGCTCTCCACGTATTCGGGCGGCATGAAACAGCGCTTCGGTATCGCGCAGGCGCTGCTCGCCAATCCGCGTCTCATCATCGTCGACGAGCCCACCGCCGGTCTCGACCCCGCCGAGCGCAATCGATTCCTCAATCTGCTCTCGTCCATCGGCCGCGACGTCACGGTGATCCTCTCGACGCACATCGTGGACGACGTGCTCGAGCTGTGCCCGCGCATGGCGATTATCGCGCAGGGCGAAGTGCTGCTCGAGGGTTCGCCTAACGAATGTCTGGCCACGCTCAAGGGGCAGATCTGGTCGCACGTGCTGAGCAGCGAGGACGAGCTCGCGGCGATCGAGGCCGAGCTCACGGTGGTGAGCAGCCATCTCGTGGCCGGCCAACACGAGATCCGCGTGTTCTCGCCGGCGAATCCCGGCGCCGGCTACACGTCGGTGCCGACGGAGCTCGAGGACGTGTACTTCCTGACCGTCGCTCGCCATTCCGTCAACTGACTAACGCGCGAGCGACGCCATGAACCAGTTCCTCGAGTTTTTCACGTTCGAGCTCAAGTTCCGCCTGAAGAGCATCTCCACCTACGTCTACTTTTTGGCGTGGTTGGCGTTCGGGTTCTTCTGCGTGGCATCGGAGAACTTCGGACCGGTCGGATTCACCAACGGCAAGGTGCTGCTCAACGGGCCGTACGCGCTGGCCTTCAACCAGCTCGGCGCGAGCCTGTTCGGCGTGATCATCATCTCCGCCATCTTCGGCACGTCGATTCTGCGCGATTTCCAGCGCGACACGTACCAGATGCTGTTCACCAAACCCATCTCGAAGTTCGCGTATTTAGGCGGCCGTTGGGCGGCGTCCTTCGTGGTGTGCGTGCTGGTATTCGCGGGCGTGGCGGTGGGCATGTTCCTGGGCACGTTCGCGCCGTGGGCAGATCACACGCGGATCGCTCCCAACCACCTCTGGTGGTACGTGCAGCCGTTCCTCTCGATCATGGTCATCCAGATCTTCTTCCTCGGCTCGCTGTTCTTTGCGGTCGCGGCGCTCAGCCGGAAGCTGGTGGTCGTGTACCTGCAGGGCGTCGCCGTGTTCATGGTCTACATCATCGGCATCACGGTGTATTCCGCCGCGCGGTCGCTCGAGCACTTCTGGTCCGGCATTCTGGACCCCATCGGGTTCGTGCTGTTCGACAACATCACCCGGTACTGGACGGTGCTCGAGCGCAACACGCTGCTCGTGCCGTGGGGATTCAGCGGCTACTCGCCGGGCGTGTTCCTGTACAACCGTATCCTGTGGACGCTCGTCGGATTGACGTCGTTAGGCCTGGTGTGGCGGCTCTTCCCGATGTCGGTGGAGGCGCTCACCGCGCGCTCGCAGGGCAAGCGCGCCGCCAAAGCGCGGTTGCAGGACGAGGAAGAGGCGCGCCCCATCCGCACGCTGGTGGCAACCGCGCTGCCCACGGTGAAGCAGGTGTTCGGCCGCGCCACCACGTTCGACCAGTATCTCACGCTCACACGATTGCGCGTGCGGATGATCACGCGCGAAGTGCCGTTCTGGGGCATCGTCGCGCTGCTCGTCGTGTTCGCCATCAACAACGGCCAGTTCGCGGGCAATGTGGGCGACCAGAACGTGTGGCCGGTCACGTACCTCATGCTGCAGGCGGTGGAAGGATCGGCGCTCCTCTTCTTCTACATCGTCGCCACGCTCTATGCGGGCGAGCTCGTCTGGCGCGAACGCGACAACCACTTCGACGGGATCCACGACGCGCTGCCGATGCACTCGAGCACCGATTGGCTTTCCAAGTTGTCGGCGATCGCCGTGATCGAGCTGGTGATGCTCACCGTAACGGCGCTGGTCGGCATGATGATGCAGACCATCGCCGGCTACTACCACTACGAGCTGCTCCAGTATTTCAAGGAGCTGTACATCGTCACGTTCCCGCAGGTGATGGCGTTCGCGCTCTTGGCGATGTTCGTGCAGACGGTGGTGTCGAACAAGTTCGTTGGGCACGGGATCGTGATCGCGATCTTCGTGATGAATCCGATCCTGTACAACTTCGGGTGGCAGAACTCGCTGTACCTGCCGGGCCAGGTTCCCGCTTACACGTACTCGGACATGAACGGCTACGGCTATTTCGTGGCGCCGTTGTTCTGGAGCATCACGTACTGGCTGTCGATGTTCGCGTTGTTGGGCGTGGTTTCCATTGCGTTCACCCAGCGCGGCGCCGAGGAATCCGGACGGGCGCGGGTGCGCCGGGCGCTGGCGCGCGCGCCGCGGCTGGCGCCGGCGGCGATTGTGCTGGCCCTGGTTGCGTTAGGCGCTGGTGGGTGGTTCTACTACAACGCGCACGTGCTCAACGAGTTTCGCACGGCCGAGGACAACCGCCGCATCAACGCCGGGTACGAACGCGACTTCAAGCAGTACGAGCTCCTGCCGCAGCCCAAGACGACCGCGGTGGACGCCACCATCAACATCTATCCCGCGCGCCGGTCGTTCGACGGCACGGGCCGGTTCACGCTCGAGAACAAGTCCGGCGTGCCGATCACGCAGATCCACCTGACCGACGCGCAGCAGACGGTCTCCAACGTGTCGTTCAACCGGCCCTTCCACCTCGTGAGCCGCGCGGCGCGCGACCTCTACTCGATCTACGCGTTGGAGCAGCCGCTCCAGCCGGGCGACACGATGTCGATGACGTTCCGCGTGTCGTGGACCACGCGCGGATTCCGCGACGGCAACGAGCTGGCGCAGTACTCGCCTAACGGAACGTTCTTCGATGCCGGCGTCTTCCCGACCATCGGGTACAACCGGAACCTCGAGATCGCCGACCCGCGCCGGCGGCGCGAGCAGCACCTGGGTCCGTTAGTCGAGCTGCCGCCGCGCACCGACTCCGTCTACGCGGCGCGCAACCTGTTCACGCCCACCTCGGACTGGATCACGTACCACACGGTGGTGAGCACGTCGGACGACCAGATCGCCATCGCCCCGGGCTACCTGCAGCGCCAATGGGAGAAGGACGGGCGCCGGTACTTCGAGTACAGCATGGGCACGCAGCACATTCTCAACTTCTACGCCTATCTCTCGGGCCGGTACGCGGTGCGCAAGGAAGTCTACAGGAATTCCACCGGCACTGACCCGGTGAACCTCGAGGTGTATTACGATCCGGCGCACGCATACGACATCGACGACATGCTCGCGAGCGCGCGCGCTGGTCTCGACTACTATCAGTCGCACTACAGCCCGTATCAGTTCACCCAGTTCCGCATCATGGAGTTCCCCCGCTACCGCACGTTCGCCCAATCGTTCGCCAACACCGTGCCGTTCTCCGAGGGCATCGGCTTCATCACGCGCGTGAAGAAGCCGAC
>DATNAM010000179.1:0-6693 GCA_035572595.1 Gemmatimonadaceae bacterium | reverse complement strand
CGCCCGCGCCACGTCGGCGTCGGGGCCGCCTAACCGGGGCTTGGTGCTCTCGACGTACCAGTCGGCGAGCTCGTTCCACGCGAACCGCCGCGCCGATTCCACGAGCTCGCTCAACCGGAGGCCGGCGTACAGTTGGGCCGGTGTCCACCGCCCCTCGCGCGACGCGTCGGGCCGCGCCGGGCCTAACGCCGCATCGCACTCGGCGATCGCGGCGTCGAGCCGCGACAGGATCCACGCGTCGGCGCGGGTGAGGCGCGACGGGTCGATGTCGGCCAGCGCCGGGGCAGGGGCGTCACCCAGGTTCTGCAGAATGAATCGCCCGATGTTCCACAACTTGGTGACGAAGTTCCGGCCGGGCGCGAACGACGACTCGAGGTTCGTCGGGTCGAGCATCACGTCCGTGCCTAACCCGAGGCCGGCGATCACCGTGTACCGCAGCGCGTCGGCGCCGTACAGCCGCACTACGTCCAGCGGGTCGATGCCGTTGCCCAACGACTTGGACATCTTCACGTGCTGCATGTCGCGCACGGTGCCGTGCAGGTACACCGTGTGGAACGGCGTGCGCCCGAGGAAGAAGTGGCCCGCCATCACCATCCGCGCCACCCAGAAGAACAGAATCTCGGGCGCGGTCACCAGCACGTCGGTCGGATAGAACGCCTGGAGATCGCGTGCCTCTTCGTTAGGCCAGCCGAGTGTGGAGAGCGGCCAGAGCCACGAGGAGAACCAGGTGTCGAGGACATCGTCGTCTTGGCGCACCGCGCCGCCGCATTGCGCGCAGGCCGACACATCATCGCGGCTCACGATGGGCGCTCCGCCGCACGCGTCGCAGTACCACACCGGAATGCGATGGCCCCACCAGAGCTGGCGGGAGATGTTCCAGTCGCGGATGTTCTCCATCCAATTCACGTACACCGCTTCCCATCGCTCGGGCAGCACGCGCAGCCGTCCCGCGCGCAACGCCTCGAGCGCCGGTTTGGCGAGCGGCGCCATGCGCACGAACCACTGATCGGAGAGCCGCGGCTCGACCACTGTCCCGCAGCGATAGCAGTGGCGCACCGCGTGCTGATGCGGTTCCACCTTCACCAGCCGTCCCGCCGCGCGCAGCATCGCGACGATGCGCTGGCGCGCCTCGAACCGGTCCACGCCGCGCAGCGACTCGGGCACGCGTCCGGCTGCATCCGCGCCCTCGCGCATTGCGCCTAACTCATCGATCACCACCGGCTTCGGCAAACCGTGCCGCGCGCCCACGTCGAAGTCGTTCGCGTCGTGCGCCGGGGTGATCTTCACCACGCCCGTGCCGAAGGCCGGGTCGGCGTACGGATCGGCGATCACCGGAATCTCGATGCCGACGATCGGGAGGAGGACGCGCCGCCCGACGAGATCGCGATAGCGCTCGTCGTCCGGGTGCACCGCCACGGCCACGTCGCCTAACATCGTTTCGGGACGCGTGGTGGCCACCACCAGGCTGCGCGCCGGCGCGCCCGCCACCGGATACGCGATCTGATACAGCTCGCCCGACTCGTCCTCGAATTCGGCTTCTTCGTCGCTCAGCGACGTGAGGCAGCGCGGACACCAGTGGATGACGCGGTGTCCTTTATAGATGAGACCGGCCTCGTACAGGCGCACGAACGCCTCGCGCACCGCGCGCGACAACTCGGCCGAAAACGTGTACGCCGTGCGCGTCCAATCGCACGACGCGCCGATCGCCTCGAGCTGCTCCAGAATCACGCCGCCGGTCTCGGCCACGAACCGTGACGTGCGCTCGACGAACGCGTCGCGTCCCAGGTCGAAGCGCGTCTCGCCTTCCGCCGCGAGCTGTCGCTCGATCACGTTCTGCGTGGCGATGCCCGCGTGGTCCGTGCCCGGCACCCACAGCGCTTCATCGCCCGCCATGCGACGCCACCGCACGATCACGTCCTGCACGGTGTCGTTGAGACCATGTCCCATGTGCAGCACCGCCGTCACGTTAGGCGGCGGGATCACGATCGCGAACGGCATGCGATCGCCGCCGAGTCGCGTGGTGCGCTCCGCGTGCGCCGTGAACACACCGGCCGCCTTCCACCGCGCGTAGAGCGCGGGGTCGTGATGGGCGGGATCGTATTGTGGGGCGAGGTCTGCGCGCATAGACCTCGAAAGATATTCGAGCGGCTGGCCCCGACCAACGGGCCAGCCGCGTACGCGCTATTCCTGCTCGTCGCGCGTCGTGTCGATATCGGCGGGCCGGCGGCGCATCGCACCGTGCTCGCGGGTCTCGTCGCTCGCCGGCTCGGGGGAATCGGCCTGTCCGACCGCGAGGCGGTTCACCACCGATTCGACGCCTTCCACGCGGCGTGCGACCGCGGCCGCGTGATGCGACTCGTCGTCGCTGTCGACCCAGCCCGAAAGCTCGATCAGCCCGTCACCCACCGCGCTGATGTCGATCGCGCGCTCGCGCAGGGTGGCATCCGCCTGGAACGCCTCGAGCACGTCGTCCTCGAGCGCGGCGTGGAGGTCGTCCTCGTCGTCATCGAGGTCTTCGTCCTCGAGTGCTTCGTCGTCTTCCACTTCTTCTTCTTCTTCGAGCTCCTCTCCGAAGTCGCTTTCGTGCGACGCCTCGAGGTTCGTGGGCTCGAGCTCAGCTTCGGCGCTCTCCTCGAGCTCCGCCCAACGATCCTTCACGCGCGCGGTGATCCCCGCGATACCGCCGGACTTTTGTGCGACCAGCATTCCAACGGCAAAGCCCGCGACTGCGCCGATGACGAGACTCGTCAGCGTTCCGCCGGACTCCGGCTCCTCATAGCGAATGCGATATCGTGACATAATCCGACCTGTGGCGGAGGGTGACTCGCAACGATAACTTAGCGTGAAGCTGAGGAAGCGTGAGCGCAAGAGGCGCGCCCGCTTCCCGCCGCGACTCGTCTCCGGCGCTCCCTCCCGAATTCCGACAAAGATGATCGATCGTTCGCCCATAGCGCCGCCCTCGAGCAGCGACCACGAGCTTACGCTCACCCTTCCGGACGGCTCCCAACGCCGCGTTCCTGCAGGAACGTTGCCGCGCGACGTCGTCGCGTCCATCGGCGCGGGTCTGTTGCGCGCCGCGGTTGCGGTGGAAGTCGATGGTGCGGTGCAAGACCTCGTCACGCCCCTTCGGCGCAGCGGCCAGTTCCGCGTGCTCACGGAGAAAGACGCGGATTCGCTGGCCGTGCTTCGGCATTCGGCCGCGCACATGCTGGCCACGGCGGTCCGTCGTCTGCGTCCGCGCGCCAAAATCGGATTCGGCCCCGCTATCGAGGACGGTTTCTACTACGATTTCGAGGTGGAAGAACCATTCACGCCCGACGATCTCGCCGCCTTCGAGGACGAGATGCGGAAGGTTGCGCAGGAGAAGTTCCCGTTCGTGCGCGAGGAAGTGAATCGCAAGGAAGCCGAGCGGCGCTTCGTCGACGATCCGCTCAAGCTCGAGCGTCTGGCAGAGCTCGGCGACGACGAGGTGATCTCGGTGTACACGGACGGGCCCTTCGTGGACCTGTGCCGCGGCCCGCACGTGCCCGACACGTCGCGCGTGAAGCACATCAAGCTGATGCACACGGCGGCGGCGTACTGGCGCGGCGACGAGCACCGCCAGCAGCTGCAGCGCATTTACGGGACGGCGTGGTTCTCCAAGGACGACCTCGACGCGTACCTCCATCGGCTGGAAGAAGCAAAGCGCCGCGATCACCGCACGTTAGGCAAAGACCTGGACCTGTTCTCGGTGGACCAGCGCGTTGGGCCGGGCCTCATCCTCTGGCACCCGCGAGGCGCGATCGTGCGCAACGCGATCGAGGAGTTCGAGCGCGAGCTGATTCTGCGGCACGGCTACGATCTCGTGTACACGCCGCACATCGTGAGCGAAAAGTTGTTCGAGATCTCCGGACACCTCGTGAACTTCCGCGAGAACATGTTCGGCGCGATGGAGGTGGAAGGCGCGGCGTATCGGCCCAAGCCGATGAACTGTCCGGGCCACATCTGCATCTATCAGGCGCACCAGCGGTCGTATCGCGATCTGCCGCTGCGCTTCGCCGAGTTCGGCACGGTGTACCGCTACGAGCGGAGCGGCGTGCTGCATGGCATGCTGCGCGTGCGCGGCTTCACGCAGGACGATGCGCACGTGTTCTGCACGCCCGAGCAGGTCGATTCGGAAATCGAACGCCTGCTCGATCTCGTGGACGAGATGCTGCGCACGTTCGGTTATCCGTACACCATCGAGCTCTCGACGCGTCCCGACAACGCGCTCGGCGCCCCCGAGGTGTGGACGAGCGCCGAGCAGACGCTCGCGCGCGTGCTCGAGCGCCGCGGGCAAGCGTACGTGATCGACGCCGGCGGCGGCGCGTTCTATGGACCCAAGCTGGACTTCAAGCTGATCGACGCCATCGGCCGGAAGTGGCAGGGCCCAACGGTCCAGCTCGACTTCAACTTGCCGGAGCGATTCGGTCTCGAGTACATCGGCGCCGACAACGCGACGCATCGTCCGGTGATGCTCCACCGCGTGCTCGTCGGATCGATGGAGCGGTTCGTGGGCGGACTCATCGAGCACTACGCCGGCGCGTTCCCGTTGTGGCTCGCGCCCGAGCACTTGCGCGTCATCCCGATCACGGATGAAGTGCGCGATGCCGCGGCGGCGGTCACCGCGCGCGCGAAGGAAGCCGGCCTGCGCGCGATGCTCGACGACCGGGCGCAGACGCTCAACTACCGCATCGCGGAAGCCGAGCGGCTCAAGACGCCGTACATGGCCATCGTCGGCAAGCGCGAGGCGGCGGCCGGCACGGTTTCGCTGCGCGAGCATCGGTTAGGCAGGGAGCAGAAGCCGCAGGTGATGCCGGTGGACGATCTCGTCACGCGGCTGGCAGACGAGGTGGCGTCGCGTTCGATCGCGGGCGAGCACTAACGCCGTATGGACTGCCGCGCACTCCTGACGCGCATCGCCGCCGAATCGAGTTCGCGACTGCAGTTGTGGACGTCGTTCCTCGTCGCAACGAAACCCGCGCGCGCCGCCGAAGTCGGCGTGTGGAAGGGTGCGTTCGCGGCGGCGATGCTCGCGGCGTGTCCGGAAATCGAGTCGTACGCGATGATCGACCCGTGGCGGCATCTCGACGACTGGAACAAGCCCGCCAACGTCGACGGCGACACGTTCGAGGCGATCCATCGCGAGGCGATGGCCAACACCGAGTTCGCGGCGTCGAGGCGCCGCGTGCTGCGCGGCACCACGCTCGAAGTGATCGATGGCATCGCGGACGCGTCGCTCGATTTCGCGTACGTCGACGGCGACCACACGCTGCGCGGCATCGTCACCGATCTCATCGCCATGCAGCCCAAGATTCGGCCCGGCGGATTCTTGGGCGGCGACGATTTCTGTGCCGACGTGTGGCAGCACGGACCGTCGTTCGAGCCGACGCTCGTGTTCCCGCTGGCGGTGCACCTCGCGCTCGCGATCCGCGCCACGATCTTCGCGCTGCCGTTCGACCAGTTCCTGATCGCCATGCCTAACGGAAGCGAGCCGGGCGGCGGGTTCGTCGACCTCACCGGCCGCTATCCGGCGCTCGATCTCGCCTCACAGGTTCGTCCGCCGCGTGCGCCGCTCGGCGACCGGTTGCGCGCCGCGTTCTCGCTGTCGCGCGACCATCCGCGCGCGTCGCGCTGAGCGCAGCGCCAAACTGCGCCTGCAAAGTTTCGCTCCGCCGCGCGATGAAATGGCGCTGACCCATCGCTCGTCGCAGCCATCTTCTCGCCTGCACGGCACCGAAACCCTCGGACGCGGAGGTCGGAATGGAGCCATCGTTAGGCCTTCGTCCCGCTCGGCATCGTGCGACGGGCGAGCAGAGGAACGGCAGGCGCGTGAGCGCTTGGATGCCCCTGCGGTCGGGGCTCGCACCCCGGACTACGATCGCATGGGGTATTTTGGGCCCTTGGTCTAATGGGAGGGCGCGTGACTGCGGATCATGAGGCAGGGGTTCGATTCCCCTAGGGTCCACCGTCTCTGCGTAATCTGTTGCCTTAACAAGGTTCGCATCGTAATTTCAGTTGCCGGGGGAAACCGGGTCTCGCAAGCCCGCGTTCGCGCAAAGGTGATCCTCGGTGTACGTCGGTGGACCCTATAGGGGCCTCTGGGCCGCTTCCTCAGTAGAGGGGGCGGCCCTTGTTTTGTCGCGGTGTGACGCCGGCGCCATTCGCGGATGAACTGTGTCTGAGTTGCGAGCTGCAGACTACGTGAAGAGAGAATCGCTCGCTGGCGGTCGCTTGGGGAGTCCCCGCCGATTCCCCAAGCGCAGCGCTTCCCCAAGCGAGCGTCAGCGAGCGATTCCCTATTCCCCGCAGTCACCGTGTTGTACGCCTTCCGTCCGCCGCGTAAACTTCATGGGTTGCAATGCTTGCGCCGACGCCCGGCGAATGAGACCCATCGACACACGATCATGGCCGACCCAACCCGTACACCCGTCATCGTCAGTGCCGTTCGCACCCCGATCGGCAAATTCCTCGGCGCTCTTACGCCGGTTACGGCGCCCAATCTCGGCGCCATCGCGATCAAGGCCGCGGTCGCTCGGTCCCAGGTCCCGCTCGACGACATCGATGAAGTGATCATGGGGAACGTGATCCAGGGCGGTGAAGGGCAGGCGCCCGCCCGGCAGGCGGCGATCCATGCCGGCATTCCGGGGCTCGTGCCCGCGCTCACCATCAACA
>DATNAM010000178.1:0-8381 GCA_035572595.1 Gemmatimonadaceae bacterium | reverse complement strand
ACGACCGGCTTGAACGTCGAGCCGGGTTGGCGCAACGCCTGCGTCGCGCGGTCGAACTTGGAGTCGTCGAAGTCGCGGCCGCCCACGAGCGCGCGCACGGCGCCGGTGCGCGGGTCGACGGCCACGAAGGCGCCCTGCAGGTACGGCGAGTTTGCGGCGTCGCTCTGCCCCGACGCCGCGCGCGCCGTGTACTGCTCGAACGTGGTGTGCTTGAACGCGCCGTACTTCCCGCCCTCGATCGCGCGTAACTGCTTCTCGAGGTTGCGCTCCGCCGCCGACTGGAGATCGACGTCGAGCGTGGTATACACCTTGAGCCCATCGGTGTAGAGCTTCTCGCCGAACTGGTCCTCGAGCTGACGGCGTACCCATTCGACGAAGTACGGTGCGAGCTCGCCCGATTCTTCCTTGCGTGCCAGGCGGAGCGGATATGCGCGCGCCAGTTGGGCATCTTCGGCGCTCACGACGCCGGCGCGGCGCATGAGCTCGATCACCGTGTTGCGCCGTTGGATGGCGCGATCGGGGAAGCGGCGCGGATTGTAGCGCTCGGGTGCTTTGGGCAATCCGGCGAGCGTCGCCGCTTCGGCGAGATTGAGCTCGCGCACCGATTTGCCAAAGTAGCGTTGCGCCGCCGTCTCCACGCCGTACGCGCCGTTGCCGAGGTAGATCTGATTCAGGTACAGCTCGAGAATCTTGCTCTTGGGATAGAGCCGCTCGATTTCGCGCGCGACCTTGGCTTCTTTGATTTTTCGGGTGAGCGTCTTTTCGCGGCTGATCTTCTCGGTGAAGATGTTGCGCGCGAGTTGCATCGTGAGCGTCGAAAATCCCTGCGCGTAGGAGCCCGCGCCCACGTTGTGCGCGGCGGCGCCGAAGACGCGGATCCAATCGATGCCGTGATGCGAATAGAAGCGCTTGTCTTCGGTGGTGACGAACGCTTCCTGGACCGTTTTCGGAATCTCGGACAACGGGACGAGCGTGCGGCGTTCGAGTCCGAGCTCGGCGACGAAGCGTCCGTCGTCGGCGAAGAGCTTGGATGTCTGGTGCGGCGTGAACGCGTCGAGCTGACGGGGGTCGGGGCACGCGCTGCCGCGGCAGACGAGGGTCCACGACGCGTAGGCAAAGCCGCCGAGGAAGGTCACCGCGAAGGTCGCGGCGAGCAGCAGCGGCCGCGCGAAACGCGATCGGCTACGCGAAGCGGGCCGGCGACCAGGCATTGGTGAGGCAGTGAATAAGCGCGCTCGCGCGACTCACGCCGGAGTCAGAAGGAGACAATGGGAATGTTGAGGGCGAGATCGGCAAGCTAACCGTCGCTCATGGAGCCGGCAACGCAACCTCCGGTGAAACGGCTAGAGGGGTTTGCTTCCCCGGGTCCGCTTCCCCTTGACATTCTACAAGAGACGCCGTATCGTCGCCTTGTCGAACGTCTAGGGGAGAGTCCTCGTGCCGCCAGCCAATGCCGACGTCCTGCAAGGGACGCTCGACCTGCTCATCCTGAAGGCGCTGTCGGTCGAGCCCATGCACGGATGGGGCGTCGGGCAGCGCATTCAACAGATCTCACGCGATGTGCTGCAGGTGAACCAGGGCTCGCTCTACCCCGCCCTGCATCGTCTCGAGCAGCGCGGCTGGATTGCCGCGTCCTGGGGCGCGAGCGACAACAACCGGCGGGCCAAGTTCTACCGCCTCACGGCAACGGGGCGCAAGCAACTGCAAGCGGAGCTCGCGACATGGCGTCGCTTCTCCGCCGCGATCGAACTCGTCCTGGCCATCGGCTGACCACCCGGAGACATCATGGACCGGATCCGCGGCTTGCTCGTGCGTCTGCGATCGCTCTGGAATCGCACGGCGTCCGAGCGCGACCTGGACGATGAGTTGCGTTTCCACGTCGCGATGGAGACGGAAGCCGGCGAGCAGCGCGGCCTGCCGGCCGACGAAGCGCGACGCCGAGCGCTGGTGGCATTCGGCGGTGTCGAGCGTTTTCGCGAGGAGACGCGCGACACGCACCGGCCGCGGTGGCTCGAGGAAGCGCGGTCCGACCTGGCGCACGGGTGGCGGTTGTTGGTCTCGCGCCCGGGGTTCTCGATCGCCGTGATCCTGACGTTAGGCTTAGGCATCGGAGCGAACACCGCCATTTTCAGCGCGGTGAATGCCGTGTTGCTTCGGCCATCGCCGTTCGCCGATCCCGATCGGCTGGTGATGATCTGGGAGACCGACCGCGCCAGCGGCACACATCACGAGCCGGCGTCGTGGCCGGACATCGCGGACATACGGGAGCGGAGCCGCACGCTGCAGGATGTTGGTGCCATGACGGGTCGCGATGTCACGATCTCGCGACCAGGATCGGGCGATCCGGAGCGCGTCGCCGGTCTTGCGATCACGCCGAGCCTGCTCTCGGTGCTCGGCGTGCAGGTGATCGCCGGCCGTCCGTTCACGGCGGATGAGGGCCGTGCAGGCGGCCAACGCGTCGTTCTGTTAGGCGAGGAGTTCTGGCGCACGCAGTTCGCGGCCGATCCGGGCATCGTGGGACGCACCATTATGGTGGACGAGCGTCCGGCGCTCGTCGCCGGTGTGCTCCCGGCCGCGGCGGACTTAGGCGTTCGGCAGATCCACGAACGCGCGGACTACTCCGAAACGTTCAGCGCCGCGCACGTGGACGTGTGGCTCGCTCTCGAGCCCAGCGCCGACTCGTTCCCGCGCGAGACGCATCCTTTCCTAACCGTAGGCCGGCTCGCGCCGGGCGCGACGGTCGCCGCGGCGCAGCGCGAGCTCGCGGGCATCGCGGCAAACCTCGAGCGCGCGTATCCGGTGAACGCGCATCGCGGCGTGAACATCGAGTCCTACGGAAGCGTCGTATTCGGCGCCGTGCGTCCAGCACTGGTGCTGCTCTTCGGCGCGGTGACGCTGCTTTTGCTTGTCACGTGCGCCAACGTCGCGAACCTTCTGCTCGCGCGAACGGCCGCGCGCGCGAGAGAGGTGGCGGTGCGCGTGGCGTTAGGCGCGGGGCGCGCGCGCATCGGCTGCCAGTTTCTCATCGAGTCGCTGCTGTTCGTGCTGCTGGGTACGGCGGCTGGTGTCGCGCTCGCGTTCGCCGCGCTCCACCTGCTCATCACGCTCGCACCGAGCGACGTGCCGCGCATAGACACCGCTTCGGTAGACGGCCGGGTGTTGGCGTACAGCGCGGGCACGGCAGTGCTGATCGCGCTCCTTTTCGCAGCGCTGCCGACGCTCCAGCTGCGGCGTCTCGACCTGCAGCATACGCTCAAGTCGCACGGCGGGCGACTCATATCGCTTGGCCGTTCCGCGCGGCGCTTTCAATCGGGGGTGATCGTCGCCGAAGTGGCGGTCACGGTCATGCTCGTGGTGGGCGCCGGTCTCCTGCTGCGCAGCTTGTGGCGCTTGTCGCAGGTCGACCCCGGCTTCGACGCAGGGCAGGTGCTCCAAGCACAATACCAGTTGCCGGCAACCCGATACCCTGCCGACTACAAGCACTTCCCGAATTTTCCGGAGATCGACGCGTTTCACGCCCGGCTGCTGGTGGCCATCCGGGCGATGCCGGGCGTAGCGGCGGCCGCGTTGGCGGGAAGCCCTCCGCTGGATCCCGGTTTCACCAATTCGTTCACGATCGTGGGGCGCGAAGCCGAGTCGGCGCACTATCCGGAGATCCGCACCCGGTTCGTGTCGCCCGGCTACCTGGAGACCCTGCGTGTGCCGCTCCTCGCCGGGCGCTCCATCGGGGATGGCGACGATGGGCATTCGCCTAACGTGGTGATGATCAATGGCGCCGCGGCACGGCGCTACTTCCCCGGCGCCGACCCCATCGGCCATTCGATTAGTTTCTGGGGCAGCGCGCGACGCATCGTCGGCGTGATCGGCGACGAGAAGTTCCGCGGCGTCGCTGCGCCGAGTGAGCCCGCGGCATACGCTCCGCTCGCGCAGGCGCCGCCGCGACAGGCGACACTCCTCGTGCGCGTGTCGCACGGCGATCCGATGGCGCTGGTGCCGGGCATTCGCGCGGCGTTGCGCGGTCTCGATCCGCAGGTGCCGCTCTTCGACGTGAAACCACTCGCGCTCGAAGTCCGGTCGAGCATCGCCA
This sequence comes from Gemmatimonadaceae bacterium, assembly GCA_035572595.1. Classification (GTDB taxonomy): domain Bacteria; phylum Gemmatimonadota; class Gemmatimonadetes; order Gemmatimonadales; family Gemmatimonadaceae; genus JADGGM01. The sequence continues at coordinate 4,294 of DATNAM010000178.1, read as the reverse complement.
AACCGCGATTCGATGCCGTGCTTCTGGCGGCGTTTGGTGCGGTGGCGATTCTGCTCGCCGTGATCGGGGTGTACGGCGTGCTGAGCTACACGGTCACGGAACGCATGGGAGAGTTGGGCGTTCGGATGGCGCTCGGCGCGGATCGCTGGAGCGTGGTGCGACTCGTGGCCGGCATGGGTATGGGGCTGGCGGGACTCGGCGTCGCGTTAGGCGTGGGCGCCGCGTACGCGGGCTCGCGACTCCTTCGGTCCATGGTGTTCGGCGTGACGACCACCGACCCGGCCACGTTTGCGGGGGTGATCGCGATCGTGATGCTCACGGCGCTGGCGGCGACCCTCGAGCCGGCGTTGCGGGCGACGCGGGCCGATCCGATGCAGGCGCTGCGCGCCGAATCGTAAGCACGCCAGACGCGAAGCTCCGGCGCCGACGGCTCGCGCTGCGCCCATGACACCCGGGCGTCGCGCGCATAGCTTTGCCGCATGCCGACTTCTTCCTTGCTCGCCGAGCTCTCGTGGCGCGGGCTGCTCTACCAGCACACGGACGCGCTCGACGCGGCACTCTCGAGCGGTCGCCTTACGGCCTATTGCGGGTTCGACCCCACCGCGGCAAGCCTGCACGTTGGGAGCCTGGTCCCGGTGATGGGACTCGTGCACCTGCAGCGCACCGGCAACGTGCCGATCGCGCTCGTGGGCGGCGGCACCGGGATGATCGGCGATCCGAGCGGCAAGAGCACCGAGCGGCAGTTGCAGACACGCGAGGTGATCGAGGCGAACAGCCGTGCGATCGGCGCGCAGCTGGCGCGGTTCCTCGAGTTCTCGGGACCGTGTGCCGCGATCATGGGCGACAACGCCGACTGGCTGCTTCCGTTAGGCGCGGTGGAAATGCTGCGCGACGTGGGCAAGCACTTCACCGTGAACTACATGCTGGCCAAGGAATCGGTGAAGACGCGGCTCGAGAGCGGCATCTCGTTCACCGAATTCAGCTACATGCTGCTGCAGGCCTACGACTACCTGCAGCTGCACCAGCGGTATGGCGCGACGCTGCAGATCGGCGGCAGCGACCAGTGGGGCAACATCACCGCGGGCATCGAGCTCATTCGCCGCGTGGCCGGACACGAAGCGCACGCGCTCACCCTGCCGCTGGTGACGACGGCGGCCGGCACCAAGTTCGGCAAGACGGAGGCGGGTGCGGTGTATCTCGATCCGGCGATGACGTCGCCGTACAAGTTCTATCAGTTCTGGATCAACGCCGACGACCGCGATGTGTCCAAGTGGCTGCGGTATTTCACGCTGTTGGATCGCGCCACGATCGAATCGCTCGATCGCGAAACGCAGGAGCATCCGGAACGCCGCACGGCCCAACGGACGCTGGCCGAGGACATGACGACGCGCGTGCACGGCGCTGTGGCGCTGCGGACCGCGGCCGAGGTGTCGGGGTTGTTGTTTGGCGGCAAGGATCCGGCGGAGTTGTCGGCGCAGGCCTTCGAGGCGTTGGCGGCGGAGATTCCGACGGCGCAGGCGGCGTGGACGCACGCGGACGGGTCGCCGGACGGACGGTCGCTCGCGCTCCAGGATGCGTTAGTCACGGCGAAGCTCGCGAGCTCCAAGAGCGATGCGCGGCGGACGATTCAGCAGGGCGGCGTGACGGTGAACGGCGTGCGCGCATCGGGCGACCAACCGGTGGTGCCGTCGCAATGCCTGCACGGGTCGTTCGTGCTGCTCAAGAAGGGAGCGAAGAACTACGCGCTGCTGCGGATGGCGGACTAACGCAGCTCACGGGTAGGGCAAGAGCTCGATGCGCCGCACGAGCGGCGCATCGTCGGACTCGGCCGGCGTGAGCGTCCCGTTGGGCTGGACGCGATCCCACCCGCTGCGTGCAATGAAGTAGAAGGCGTCACCCACCATCACGCCGTGCGTCGGATCGCGCACCGCCGGCGTGGCCCGCTCCAACACCTCGGCGTCGAGGACGCGCGTCATCGCCGTGTCCAAGAGCACGCGCACGACTCGGTTAGGCGTGGTGCCGTTCTGCACCGCCAGCAGCGTGTTGCCCACGCGGTACAGTCCGTCGGTACCCACCAGCGCGACGTTTCCCGGATGGCCCAACCAACTCACGCGGTGCGTCGCGAGATCGATCACCGCGATGCCGCGCGCATAGTCGGCCACGAACAGTCGCTTTTCATCGGCCGAGAGCGCGGGCGTTTGCGGCGACGGGAACGTACCGGCCGGCACGAGCACCGCGAGCGCGCGCGCGCCGGGCGGCGCGGTGTACACCGCACCGGACACCGCATCGGACACGTACACGGTGCCGTCGCGGGCGACGGTCATGTCGCCTAACACGTGGGCATGGCCCGGATCGGGCGCCTCGAGGCGCGCGCGCAGCGCGCCGGTCGCGAGGTCGTAGGCCAGGAGCGCCGATCGCCCGGAGTCGGCGGGATTGTAGCCCTGCGCGGCGTTCACGGCGGCAGTGGTCGCCCACAGTATCTGGCGCACCGGGTCGACGTGCACGGCGAACATCGCCCACGTGGAATCGGCGCCCGAACGCGTGAAGTCCGACGCGCGGCCGGCGCTGTCCACGGCCACGATCTTCCGCCGCCGCACGCTCGACACCAGAAATCTGTGCCTAACGGAATCGTACGCGATGTCCTCGGCCACCATGTCGGCATCGGGCAGCGTGAACGCCACCGCACCGCGCGTCACCGGCGTGAGGTTGGCCGCGATCATCTGCGCCACGCGGGCATAGCCGCCCAGTGCACGCAGCGATGCCAGATCGGAGTCACGCGCCGCATCCTCCCACACGCCCATCCCGGCAAAGATCTCCAGCCATTCCAGCGCGCGATCGCCGTTCCCCAAGCGCGCCTCGGCGACCGCAAGATTGTAGTCGATGACCGGCAGCGGACCGATTTCCCGGCGCATCGAGAGCAGCTGCGCCCGGAAGGTCGAAAAGTCGCGCGATTTGTACGCCTGGGCCGCGGCGCGGTTGTGATCCAGCCACGTCGAGTCGCCCTGAGCCGCCACGCCGACGGGCATGCCTAACGCAAGGGCCGCGAGCAGCGGCAGGACACGGGACATCAGTCGTCCTCTCCCACCATCACGGCCAGCGCGCGCATCACCTCGTCCTTCGTGTTGTAGCAGTACGGCGACAGGCGAATGCAGCCCTCGCGCACCGCGTGCGAAATCTGCGCGTGGGTAAGGCGCGTGGTGGCGGCGCCGAGATCGGCCGGCTTGAGCGCCACGACACCGGCGCGATGCGCGCGATCGGCGGGCGTCACCAGCGTCACGTCGCTCCGGCTCCCGGCCCACTCGACGATGAGATCCACGAGCGCGTTCACCGCACGCTCGATGTTGGCCGGACCCAGCTCGTGCAACAGCTCGAGGCTGGTGTTGAAGCCGGCGAAATCCTGGAACGGGAGCGTGAGCACTTCGAACCGGCGCGCATCGTCGTGGTAGCCGAACTTGTAGTCGACGAGATGCGCGAAGTCCAACGACGCACGCATCGAGAGCCAGCCGACCGCACTCGGCTCGAGCGTGCGGGCGAGCTCATCCCGCACGTAGAGAAACCCCGAACCCCACGGCGACAAGAGCCACTTCTGCCCGCCGCATGCCAACAGATCGATGTGACACGCGGCGACGTCCAACGTGGCCGCGCCTAACCCTTGAATCGCGTCGACCACGAGCCAGATGCCGCGCTCGCGGCAGAGCCGGCCCACGGTCGCCAGATCGGTGCGGAAGCCGGTGGAGAACTGGACCCACGACACGGCCACCACTTTCACGCGCGGCGTGTCGAGTGCGGCGAGCAGCGCGCGCTCGTCGGGCACGCCGTTGGCGTCGGTGGCGAGTCGCATGGTGCGCACGCCGCGCTGCTCGAGCGCCATCCACGGATACACGTTGGCGGGAAATTCGCGATCGAAGCCGAGCACGATGTCGCCCGCCGCGAGCGGCAACGCGCGCGCGGCGACGTTGATGCCGTACGACGTATTGACCATGCACGCGATCTCGGTGGGCGACGCGTTGATCAGCTTCCCCACGAGCTCGCGCGTGCGGGCTACGGTGTCGAACTCGTCCCGGTCGGTAATCCGGTACGGCTCGGCGCGCCGGGCATTGAAGTCCGCCATCGTGCGCACGGTGCGCGCGGGGAGCGGACCGGTGGACGCATTGTTCAAGTAGACGGTGGATCCGGACCGGGTCCACGGAAATTCCTGCGCGCGGAGGCGCTCGACGTCGTACGTCATACGGGTTGGGCGTGGGCCGGCGCGGTGTCGCGCCCGCCGAGGAATCGGGGATCGAGGGCGTCGCGG
>DATNAM010000177.1:0-2370 GCA_035572595.1 Gemmatimonadaceae bacterium | reverse complement strand
CGCCGTTGCCGAACGTTTCGTACAAGCGGCTGATGCCGTTGTGGAGCGCGGCGATGAACATCAAGTAACCCGGCGACCACGTGTCGAAATCACCGTGCGCGAACACGCCGGGCATGCCGAAGCGCGTCATTTCCTGCACGTTGTTCCATCCGATCATCTGCCATTCGTTCGAGAGCAGCGGATCGATCCACGCGTTGTACGGGCCGTCGCCGACGGTGTTGTCGTACATGTACGGCACGGACTCGTGCAGATCGTGCAGCACCTGCGCGTTCCAGGCGACGTAGGTGTTCATCACGTTCTGCGTCAGCTTGAGCGTCACGCCCATCGCGTCGCGATTGTTGTCGTGCGCCACGTAGTGTCCCCAGTAGATGAGCGGGAGCTGCGTGTCGTTGGGATGCGCCATGTGCCAGCGCACGATGTCGACTAACCGGTCACGTCCATCGACTTCGACGATCGGCGTGATGAGCGTGATGAGATGGTCGCGGATGTTGGCGACGTACGGGCTCTCGTCGACGGCGAGTCGGTACGCGAGCTCCATGAGCGCGGTGGGCGCGCCCGATTCGGTGGAGTGAATGGTGCCCGTGATGTAGTACACCGGCACCGTTTCGGGGATGAGCTTCGCCGCGACCGAGTCGTTCATGCCGATGGTGCGCGGATCGGCGAGCTTGGCGAGGTTCGCCTTGTTGCGATCGAGATTCTTCCAGATGTCCTCGGACGCAATGCCGACGGCGATCATCTCCCGGCCTTCTTCGGTGGTGCCAATGGACCACACGCGCACGCGCGGACTCGACTTGGCGAGCAGCCGCATGTACTCGTAGACCTGCTTCGAGTACGGCAGGTTGTCGCGCGCCCCGGCGATGTCGCCGAGGACGGCTTTCGGCGTGGGGACCGTCTTCGAGGCCGGCAGGTAGTCCACCAGCGGCGACGTGAAGAACGGCTCGGTGGTGTACTCTTTGATCTTCGCCGTATACGCAGTGTCGATGGGCTGGCTCGGGTCGCGGCCCGGCGTTAGGCCGTGCAGCTCGCCTTGCGCGCGCGCCGTCGGGATGCCGGCGAGCGCGGCAATCGTGAACGCAACAATGCATGCGCAGGTCGAACGGCGCGTCATGACGAGCCTCTACGAAGGACGGATGAGAAAGTGGGCTATCGATGGATCGGCGCAGGAAACTGCACGACGGCGCAGCCGCCCGCTAGCGTCGCCGCGCTAGAACGCGGTGCCCAGCGCGAGGTGAATCTGGAATCGGCGGACCCACTGCGTCGGGATGGCGGAAATCGGCGTGCCGGCAAGAATGGCGTCGAGCACTTTCTGCGGATCGCGCACGTCATCGAGCGACGGGTTGAGCTTGTACCCGACCGACACGCGCACGGCGCCGATGACGGTGCGATAGTCGACGCCCGCACCGACCGACGTGAAGAAGCGGTCGTCGCCGGGCAGCGTGAAGCTGGTCTTGAACCGCGCGTCGGGTGTCCACACGCGCCCGCCATCCATGAACACGTGCGTGCCCCAGTCGTCGCCTAACCCGGGGAAGGGCAGGCGCAGCTCGAACGTGCCGGCGATGCGCGCGAGTCCGCCGATCGGCACGTAGCCGGTGGCGACGGCGGTCGTGTCAGTACCGTGCACGTTGAATCGCAGATCCGGAAACTTGGGGCCGAGCAGTTGGCTGCTCCATCCTCGCACATCGCTCGCACCGCCGGCGGTGAACGCGACGTCGCGCAGCTCGAGAAACTTGACCGTGGAATCGCTGCCCCCGAGCGTGAGGCTCTTGCCGCGCGGGTAGAGGCGGCCGGCGCTGAAGCGGATCGCGATGCCGACGCGCTTGTTGATCGGATGATAGGCGGCGCCGGTGATGTCGAGGCGGGTGTACTCCACCGTGTTGAGCGCGCTGCCGGCGGTGACCTCCACGCTCGGCCGCAGCACGAACCCCTGGCGCGGCGAGGCCACGTTGTCGAGCGAGCCCAAGGTCCCATCGAAGGTGAACGTGCTGCGCCGGATGGTGGTGTGCAGCGAATCGAGCAGCGCGTTCTGCGCCAGCAGCGTGAGGAAGTCGATGCGCCCCGACGAGAAATCGCCGTTCCGGTACTGGAGCACGTGCCGCGCCGAGTAGCTGTACTTGAGCGACAGCAGGAAGACAGGGCCTAACCGATAGAGCAGCGTCTCGTCCGAGCCCAACGCCCACGAGCGGTCGCGGAAGTCGTCGCGGTATTCGGTGAACGGGCTCACCAACGCCGATAGCTCGGGCATGAACACGTACGGCTGCTTGAGCGTCACCACGCCGCGCACGAAGCGCTGCGGGTTCTGGTCGGCGGCCAACCAGGCCGTCGATGTGCCTAACGACGCGGTGAGCGTGCGCGCGTCGTTGGTGAAATTGC
>DATNAM010000176.1:0-6283 GCA_035572595.1 Gemmatimonadaceae bacterium | reverse complement strand
GGCGAACGAGGAGCTCGGCCGGCTCGCGAGGGGCAGCGGCTTTACGATCGACCGCACGCTGCACGTCGATGCGCCGATCGAGCGCGTCTACGCATACTGGAAGAGCTTCGAGAACTTCCCGCGCTGGATGTCGCACGTGCGCGAGGTGCGACCGACGGGCGAGAACCGCTGGCACTGGAGCGTGGATGGACCGGCGGGCATTCCCGTGGAGTGGGATGCGCAGCTCACCGAGGATCGCGAGAACCGCGAGCTCGCGTGGCGTTCGGTGGAAGGCGCCGTGGACAACGGCGGACGCGTGCGCTTCGAGCCGGACGGTGAAGGAACCCGCGTGCGTGTCGAATTGCACTACAGCCCGCCGGGCGGCGTGATCGGCCAGGCGGTGGCGAGGGCCTTCGGCACCGACCCCGCGAGCGAGATGAGCGAAGACCTGCAGAAGCTCAAGTCGCAGGTCGAATCCGGCTCGGGCGAGGCTCGTATGGCGCGGCCGCGCGGCGATTCGGGCCTGGGCGCGGCCCCCGCGTGAGGCGCACCTTGGCGAACACCGATCCCGCGATTCCGCCCGACCGGGAGCCCGACCTCGCCATCGGTCCGCAATGGCCCGATGGCCACGTGCTCGAGGGCGCGCTGGTCCTCGAATACATCCAGGACCGCGTCGCGGACGTTCCGCACGATCTCGTCGCCGTTTACGACGCTCGCGACGCGTGCGTGATCCTGCAAGGCACGGTGCGCGACCAGCCGATGCGCGACCACATCGTCGACGTGGCGCGCGGAGTCCCCGGCGTGGCGAAGGTCGACGACCGGATGACGACCGAACGCTAGCGCGTTCCGCGCTCGAGCTTGCGAAAAGGCGGCCCCCGCGGCCGCCTTTTTTTTCGTCGCCCTCGGGCGACTCCCTGGACCCCGGTATCGCGGCTCAACGCCGATGCGGACGATCCGCGTCAGTGGATCGCCGCGCTTTGTCGCCGTTCAGCTACAGCGTAGGCGCCCGCCGACACCCCAAGTGGCGGATTTCCTACAGGAAAATTGCGCTTACACTACCGGTTCGCTCGGAGCCACGCTACAGCCCGCTCCCGCCGTCGGTCCAGAACAACGATTCAAGTAACTGATTTCCAATAAACAAATCGTGGTGGCATCGCGCTTGCAGTAGGATCGGTTCCGTTGTTGCAACCGAGATCAGGAACAGACCGAATGCAAGGACAGCTCTTTTGCCGCGCACGTGGGCTCATCGCAGCCTCTTCCCTTATCGTCGGCGCCGTAGTCGTGCAGCACTCCGCACACGCGCAGACCCTCGATTCCACCGGCGTTCGCGCCGTGCCCACGTATGAAGCGGTGGGCCTCTACTGGGACAACGCGAACGCGAACAGTAATGGCTGCAACGTGCAGTATCGCGTGCAGGGCACGAGCACCTGGAGCAACGCCCTCAACCTCTGGTTCGACCCGGCCACCAACCAGTGCCGCGGCTCGATCGTGTACCTCACGCCCGGCACCGCGTACGAGGCGCAGATGGGCGTGAACGGCGCCTTCACCAAGGGCATCACCTTCACGACGTGGTCCAACTCGGTCCCGGTCGCGCAGACCATCAAGGTGCCGAGCGGGGCGACGACGTTGAACATCACCGCCGGCGGCAGCCCCTCGGGCTACGTGCTCTACGACGGCACCGGCTCCACGCTCGACGTGCAGAACAACGCCGCCACCGACATCAACATCACCGCCTCGTACGTGATCGTGCGCGGCTTCACGCTGAAGGGCGCCCAGCAGCACGGCATCCTGATCGACAAGAACCAGCACGACGTCATCATCGAGGACAACGACATCTCGGGCTGGGGGCGCACGCGCGACGGCACCTGGGGCACCGACATGGACTCGGGCATCCGCGCGGTGTGCGTGAACGAGGAGCTCACGCGCGTCACCATCCAGAGGAACAAGATCCACGACCCGCGCTATCCGGCGAACTCGTGGGCGGTGGCGCACCCGGCCGGTCCCCAGGGCATCACCTTCAGCTACTGCGGCGGCAACAACGTCTACCGCTGGAACGAGATCTACTCCAGCCAGAACCATTTCAACGACGGCATGGGCGGGGAGGACAACTTCTCCACCGCGGGCTTCCCGAACAAGGATAGCGACGTCTACGGCAACCGCGTCGAGATGACCTGGGACGACGGCCTGGAGATCGAGGGCGGCGATGAGAACGTGCGCGTGTGGGGCAACTACGTGAACCGCACCGGCACGGGCATCTCCTCGACCATCGATTCGGTCGGTCCGCTCTACATCTTCAGGAACGTCTGGAACCGCAACCAGTTCATCGAGGGTGCCGCGAACGACAGCGACCAGCGCCAGCCGATGTTCAAGGACGGCAGCTCCAGCAGCTTCGGCAACGGCCGGCGCTACCTCTTCCACAACACGATGCTGCAGGCGCAGTGCTCCGGATGCCAGTACGGCATGGGCGGAGGCGCGGGCATCGGCGGCACGGGCGACACGCAGCTCGTGATGAACACGGTCTCGATGAACAACATCTACGACCTGTGGAAACCGCAGAACGGCGCGTTCTACCAGATCGGAAGCGACGCGCAGTTCACGAACGACATGACCAACTCGCCCTCCTCGCCGGAGGTGGGCGGGATCGTGGCGACGCCGCAGTACGCCTCGGGCAACGGCTGGGTGAGCGAATCGGGCGGGATGTACCAGCTCGCCGCCGGAACGCCGGGCTACGACCAGGGCAAGCGCATCGCGAACTTCAACGACCACTTCAACGGCGCGGCGCCCGACGTGGGCGCGGCCGAGGCGGGAGATGCCGCGATGAAGTTCGGCATCGCCGCGGCGAGCGCCACGCCGGATACGCAAGGCACGGGCACGACGAGCACCGGCTCCACAGGCGGCACCGGCTCCACCGGGAGCACTGGCGGAAGCACCGGCACGGGCGGCACGACTGGTGGAACCACCGGCACCGGCACGTCGACCGGCACCGCGGCGGTGTCCGCGACGATGGACTCGACCGCGTACGTCAGCAATGCCGGCCAAAGCGTCACGTTCACCGCCGCCGTGATGGGCAACTCCGGAACGCCGACGGGCAGCGTCAAGTTCCAGGACAACGGCAGCACGCTCTCCGCGTGCGCGGCGGTGACGCTTTCCAACGGCAAGGCGCTTTGCACCACCAGCTCGCTCTCGGGCGGCACGCACGCGATCACGGGCGCCTATTCCGGGGACGCGACCTACGGCGCGGGCGTGGCCGGACCGATCACGCAGACGGTGAATGGCAGCGCGACCAGCAGCGGCAGCGCCGGCACCTCGCAAGCGGGCGGCGGCGCCCTCGTGAACATGTCCACTCGCGCGCAGGTCGCGACCGGCGCCGGCGTGATGATCGGCGGCTTCGTGATCGGCGGATCGACGAGCAAGACGGTCGTCGTGACCGCCACCGGGCCGTCGCTCGCCAACTTCGGCATCGCGAACGCCCTCGCCAACCCGACCCTCACGCTGGTGCGGTCGTCGGATCAGTCGGTGGTCGCGACGAACGTCGGCTGGCGGAGCGCGGCGAACGCGGCACAGATCCAGGCGAGCGGCTTCGCGCCCTCCGATCCCCGCGAGTCCGCGATCCTCGTCACGCTGCCCCCCGGCGCATATACCGCGATCGTCTCGGGCGCGAACGGATCGACCGGGGTCGGCATGGTCGCCGCGTATGAAGTCGACCATCCGGAGTCGCCGCTCATCAACCTCGCGACGCGCGGGGAGGTGCTCACCGGCAACGACGTGATGATCGGCGGCTTCATCGTGCAGGGCAGCGGGCCGCAGACGGTCGTGGTCACCGCGACCGGTCCCTCGCTCGCGCAGTACGGCGTCGCCAATCCGCTCGCCAACCCGACGCTCACCATCGTCCGTTCCTCGGACCAGTCGGTGGTCGCGAGCAACGACGACTGGCAAAGCGGCCCCAACGCCGCGCAGATCCAGGCGAAGGGCCTCGCGCCGTCGAACGCGAAGGAGTCGGCCGTGATGATGACGCTGCAGCCGGGTGCGTACACCGCCATCGTGAGCGGCGCCGCAAACAGCACCGGCGTCGGCGTGATCGGGGTATACGCCGCGCAGTAAGTCGAGCCGTGTGACGAATGCCACACCGCCGATGCCGAATTTTCCGCATCGGCGGTGCGTTTCAGGAGCAGGGCCATCGGCCGCGAAGCCGGTACGCTATGCGGGGCTGATGGGCCGCAGTCGGCGCGCCGACCAACCGCAGGAAAGCAAATGACGAGCATCCGAAACATCTCCTACTCATTGCAGGCGCTGCTCGCCGCGGCGGCGCTCGTCTGCGCGCTCGCGCTCGCCGCGCCGGCGCACGCCACCAGCGTGCTGCCGCTCTACCTGGACGAGGTCATCGACCAGTCGACGACGGCGTTCGAGGGCACCGTCACTGAAACGCACTCGGCGCGCGATGCCGCGACCCACGACATCGTCACCTACACGACCTTCACCGTCACCGACGTGCTCAAGGGCTCCGTGCCTGCCACGTACACGATCAAGCAGATCGGCGGCACGCTGCCGGCCGAGAAGGTCACCTTCCGCGTCCCGGGCATCCCGCAGTTCAAGGTCGGCCAGGATTACGTCGTGTTCATGGCGGGCGTTTCCGCCGAAGGGTTCTCGAGCCCGATCGGCCTCGCGCAGGGACGCTTCACCGTGAGCCAGGACGCGAAGGGTCGCCATGTCGGCAACGGCAGCGACTTTCGTAACAACGCTTCACGCATGAGTGCGCAGATGCCTGCGCAGAGCAGGGCGCTGATGGCCGCGCAGGGCGGCCCCGTGCGGGAGATGGACCTCGACGCGTTCAAGCAGATGGTCCGCAGCCACGTGGAAGCCCGGCGATGAGCGCCCGCATGCTGGCACGCATCCTGCTCGCGACGGCCGGTCTCGCGGCCGCGGTCGCGCAGGCGGGTGGACCGCTGCTCGTCTGCGCCCCGGGGATCTATGCGACTTATCCGAGTCCCTTCACCGTAAGCCTCAACTACGACGGCGGAGGCACGCTCGGCAGCCGCACCAAGGCGCAGGCCGACGCGATCGTCAACAACGCGATCGCGCAATGGACGAACGTGTCCACCGCCAGGATCTCGCTCTTGAGGGGCCCTGACCTGCCGGTCGATGTCACGACCAGCAACGTCAATACGTATTACAACAACGTGGGCGATCACCTGAACCCGGTCATCTACGATACCGACGGCTCGATCATCGACCTCAAGCTGGGGGTCGGAGCCAGCGGCTCGGTGCTGGGTTTCGCCGGCTCGTCGGCCGCGTTCAACGGATCCGTCTGCAGCTACACGGAAGGCCAGGCGGTCATCAACGGAAAGATCGCGGTCAGCGACACTACGATGACGGTGGTGCTCGCGCATGAGCTCGGCCACTTCATCGGGCTCGATCATACGGACCTCAACGCGGACCAAGGCCTGTCGTCCGCGAATTTCCCGCTCATGTACCCGGTCGCCTACCGCAGCTCGGCCACGCTGGCCGACGACGACGTCTCGGCCGTCACGTCGCTCTATCCGGACACGAACGTCGCGGCGAATTACGGCACGTTGCAGGGAAATTTCCGCAACACCAGCGGCACCCAGGTCCCGGGCGCCAACATCTGGGCGAAGGAGAACACCAGCGGCAAGCTGTACAGCGTGGTCTCCGACTACCTCACCCAGAGCAACGGCGCCTTCAAGATGCTGCTTCCTCCGGGAACGTACACGCTCCACGCCAGCGCGCTCGACGCGACCGACGCCGGGACCGGTTTCGAGCTCACCAGCGGGTCCGGCGTCGGCCCCTATTCGGGTGACATCACGGACGCGTCGTTCCAGCCGCCGCTCTATTCGGGCGCCAACGGCACGGGCACGCCGCTCAATGTCGTCCTCGGCAGCGGCACGCCCACCCAGGTCGTCATTACCGCGGGTTGCGTTGCGACGGCGGACTTCCGCATCAACGGCACGGGCTCGGTGACCGGCAATTGCAGCGCCTCGCCGCCGCCCCCGCCCCTGCCGCCGCCGCCGTCGGACGCGCACCTCGCGAACCTCTCCACGCGCATGCAGGTGCTCACGGGCAACAACGTGATGATCGGCGGCTTCGTGATCGGCGGCTCGGCCAACAAGACCGTCGCGATCACGGCGACCGGTCCCTCGCTCGCGGCCTTCGGCATCACCAACCCGCTCGCCAACCCGGCGCTCACGCTGGTGCGCTCCTCCGACCAGTCGGTGGTCGCGACGAACGACGACTGGCAGACGGACGCCAACGCCTCGCTCCTGCAGTCGAGCGGCTTCGCGCCCTCGAA
>DATNAM010000175.1:0-5192 GCA_035572595.1 Gemmatimonadaceae bacterium | reverse complement strand
CCGTCGCCGAACGTGGGAGCGCGTGGCAGGAGGCGCAAGCGGCCGAGCGCGGCTACTGGTATCCCGGTGGCTGCTCTGAGCTCGCCGCGCGCCGTCGCATCGAACGCGAGACGCAGGGCTGGTACGCTGGGCTCCTGCGGCTGGCCGACGCGCAGCCGACGAGCATCCTCGAGATCGGCGCGGGGCCGCAGGGATTGCTCACGCGCTACGGCGCTGGCGCGCGGAAGGTCGCCGTCGAGCCGCTGGCGCTCACGTTCGCCGACGTGGACGGCTACGCGCGCGCCGGTGCGACCCTCTGTCAGATGCCGATCGAGCGGTGGCATGCGCTCAACAGGGGCGAGCACTTCCAAGAAGTGTGGATGACCAACGTGCTGCAGCACGTCATCCATCCGGGGTTAGTCCTCTGGATCGCGGCGGCGCATGCCCTCGAACGCATCCGCATCTTCGAATGGGTCGACGAGCCCGTGTCGATCGTGCATCTCCACTCGCTGCGCTCGGCCGAGATCGACGAGGGGCTGCATCCGTTCCGCGCGGTCCACCGGACCGAAGGCATCGACGAGAGCGCGTCGCACCGGCAGGCGTTCGTGGCAGGCGTCTACGAGCGGAGCGCCTAACGATGCCGATCTCGCTCCGCAATCGCCGCGTCGCACTCTACGCCTATTCGAACACGGGGTCGGGCGGCCTCGTGGCGCACACGTTCACCAAGACGCGCTCGGCAGCCGCCGACGGCAACTGGTGGGCGTCTCGGAGCGTGCCGACGGGCCGCGAATCGCTCAAGGCGATGCAGGCCGAGCACACGGCCGACGCCATGTTCGGCTTCGGGCCGGAGGCGCCGGTCGATTCCGACGGGGCGCTCATCGACATCATCTCGGGTCAGGAGTTCCGCATCACCGCGATCCTGCCGCGGGACAACGTGGACGCCGAGCAGCAGGTCTTGGCGGTGTTCAACACGGACGCCGTGTTCACGGACGTCGGCGTATGAGCACCTACACCTCCCGCACGAGCGAGATCGCCGCCCGGCTCCGGCAGGCGGTCGACGCAGGACTCACCGCGTCCGCCGAGACGTATCGCACCGAAGTCAAACGGCGGATCGCGCCCGGCTACACGTCCGGCGCCTTCGTCACCGGCCACGTACTCGGCTCCGTCGTGCGCTCCGCGCCCGATAGTGAGGGGCCGGGCGTGCGCGTGATTCACGTCGGGTCGAACGTCGACTACGCGCTCTTCTGGGAAGTCGGGCACCAGAACCTCTTCATGCGGCGCTTCGCGCAGCATCAGATCTGGGCGCCCGCGCTAGCCGACACCGCCGATGCGCGCCGCACCGCGTTCCGCGTGGCATTCAACGCGGTCATGGGCGGCGATGCGGCGCCACTCTTGGGTGTGAGCGAGGCGGCCGACTGATGCGCACCTATCTGGCCACCGAGCCCTTCACCATGGTCGACCACGCCGGCCGACCGTTCTTCTACGGCGTCGGGCAGTCGTTGACGCTCGAGGCCGAGGCCGCGGCAGCGTTAGGCGCCAATGTCCTCGACCCGACGACGCTGCCGCCCGTCGACTGGTGGGGCGCGCCCCGGCGCATCCTCGTCGAAGAGTTCTGCGACACGGAGCCCGCGCCCTTCCTCGAAGCGCCGAGCTACGGCGCGCTCCGCATCCTGCAGGGCGTGGGCTTCGACCCCGGCTGCGCCGCGTACCGCTTCCACACCGCGCTCAACGAGACGACGCCGCACGCGTCGATGTTCTTCCGGTGGAAGGACGCCTCGCCCTACACGTCCATGCGGCAGTTCGACGGCGAGCGCGACCTGGCGCTCTTGCAGGCGGCGGTGCTCGAGGCGGACGTCGTGCATTGCCACATGAACTACCTCGCGATCACGAACAGCCGCGTTCGGCCGAAGGGACGCATCGTCCGCCACTATCACGGCTCGTTGCCTAACGGGGAGTCGTTGGTCGAGCAGGCGCTCGACGACGCGTGGGGCGCCGTGCAGGTGGGGGCGCGCCTCTCGCATCTGGAACAGTCGCCGCGGATGCACTGGCTGCCGATCCCGGTGCCGGTCGAACGCTACAAGGCGATGGCCGACACGGCGGAACTGACGCGTCGGCCGCGCCGCTCGCGGGGCGTCTTCCGCGTGGCGCACTCGCCGACCAATCGCGGCTACAAGGGCACCGACGTGCTCTTGGACGTGACGCGCCGGATGCGCAACAAGGGCATCGGCATCGAAGTCATGCTGATCGAGGGGATGCGCCATGGCGCCGCATTGCTCGCCAAGGCGACGTGCGACGCCGTGTTCGACTCGTTCTGGTTAGGCATTCAGGGCTCCGGCTTGGAAGGCGGCGCCATGGCGATGCCGGTGATCGCGGGCGACACGCACGTCGCGGCGCTCTATCGCGAACACGTGGGCCACGTGCCCTACACCTTCGCCGACGACGCCGAAACGCTCGAACGCAAGCTGACGGCCCTCATGGACGAGCCCGAGTACTACGCGGCCGAGGCGGCGCGCGTGCACGCGTACGTCCGTGAATACCACGACTATGCGGCCGTCGCGAAGCGGTACGATGCGATCCTCGGAGCCGAGCTATGACGCCGCAACCCGGACAGCTCGCCTTGGAGCAAGCGTTGCGCACGCGGCTCCTGACCTTCGTCGCCGCCGACGGCTCGCCGACGCTTGCCGCGCAGCTCACCGACATCTGGATCGACGAGGCGCCGGACGACGCGGTCGCGCCCTACGGGGTGCTGCACGTCCACGTGCTCGATAACGCCGATCCGGGGGACGGCGGCTTCCGCCGGCAGGGCACGGTGGTGCTCGATCTCTACGGCCGGAACTCGGCGCAGCGGCAGGCGCTCAAGTCGTGCTCCGACGTGGCGCAGGAGGCCCTCTGGAAGTGGGTCGACGATTCGACCGGGCCGCTCGTGCTCACGGATTCGGGCGTCCAATGGCGGCCGCCCGATCCCAATGCCGCCGATCGCGAGCTCATTATCGCCTACGTCGGTGCGGAGTTTTACTGGTATCCCGACTCGTTGAGTCAGTACGGGCAGACAGCCGCCTAACGGCGGCCTGACATAGCCCGGCCGTGGTGGCCGGGACAGTACCGCGATTGGCGCGGTCTCGCGCTCCCACATCGGGGGGCGTTAGGCCGCGCCGTTTTTTCATCCTACGGAGCGGACCATGACGTCCTCGTTTCCACCGTATGTGAAGCCCAACCTGTTCGGGGTCGACGCTGGCGTGCTGTACGTCGGCGCGGCGGCCGTCGGATTCGGTGCGTCCGAGGGCGGCTTCACCTGGGATCCCGGCATCGAATACCAGTCGCCGCAGTTCGACGGCAAAGCCGCCGACATCCAGCTCCTGCAGCGCGTCGTCGACTACACGAAGAACAAGCTCTCGGGCTCGTTCCTCGATGCGTCGGGCACGGCGTTCGGGCGCTACACGCCCGGCTCCTCATCGGACGGCTCGGTGGGCACCAACACCATCACGCCGATCGATGCGTTCGTGTTCTTCGCGGCGGGCGACTACCTGACCGACGTGCAGTGCATCTGGCGCCGGTCGGACAACTCGACGATCCGCGTGTTCATGCCGGTCGCCTACGTCTCCAAGTTCCAATACAAGACGAAGCCCAAGAAGGAGGCGCTGGCGGACATCGAGATCACGGCGGTGCTGGGCTCCGCGGTGATCGACATCTCGTCGTGCCCGTACACCTACCAGGACTCCGCCTCATGACCTTGAACCTCCTCGAGGTCGGGACACCGGCCGAGCGCGAGGATGTGGTGCTGCCCAACGGTCGGAGGTTTCTGCTCCGGCTGTTGGACGGCCCCGGCTACGCGCTGCAGAAAGAATCCGAACGCACGGACATCGATCCGGCGGCGCGCGTCGAGCTCTGGCGGCGGCTCATGCGCTACATCCTCGAGCCGTTGCCGAACCAGCCCGAGGCGAGCGACGAGGATCTCAACACGCTCATCACGGACGACGGCACGCTCATCGCCGCCGTGTTAGGCGCAGCGACGCGACGGCTCAACATCGTGATGGCCGCACTAAAAAACGGGCGGAGGCTGGCGGCGAGCCGGGCGAGCGGCAGCCAGCCCTCGACCCCGAAGACGCCACCGCCCACGCCGTTACCCGCGTCGCCCGCGCGTACGGGCGCGACTGGTTCGACCAGTGGCGCAGGCCGCTCCACGAAACGTTCACCGCGTTCTACTTCCTCACCGAAGCCGAGCGCATCGACACCCTCGTAGAACGCTCGCGGGCGATCCGCGACGCGTACTACACGAACTACGCCTTTGCCTCACCGGAGAAGCTCGAGCAGGCGTCAGCAGAGCACGTCGAGGCGTTGCGGTCCATGCCGGGGGAACCGGCGCCCGCGCCGCTCTCGCTGGATGAGATGATGGCCCGAGCCGACGAGCTCCGGCGCGCCGCCGACGCGTTGTTCGGCGATCCGACACGGAAGGAGCAACCGGCGTGACTCTGGACCTTTCTGCGTTAGACGTCACGCTGCAGGCGGCGGGGCTCGATGACGTGCTCGCCGCCTTTGGCGCGGTCGACGAGCGCGGCGAAGCCACGGCGGCCAAAAACCTCGGCACGATCCCCTTCACGACGCCGGGCGCCGTGGAAGCGGCCGACGCCATCGAGAACGCGATCGCGCTGCTCGACGCGATGGGGATCGGTGCCAAGCAGGCCGCGCTCAGTGTCGACGCGGTGGTGGTGGCCGACCGCGAACTGGCGAACGCCAACAGCATCCTCGCCCGGTCCGGCCTCGAGGTCGAGGCAATCACCAAAGCGCAGGCGATCGCGTTTGCGCAGGAGGAAGTGGCGGCCGATCGCGCCGCGGCCGCGATGGAGCGGGCCTCGCTCGCGTCCTTGCGTACGCCGCCGCCAGTCCGCTTCCGCAGTGGGGGAGTGGCCCCGCCGGAAGAACCGCCGGGCGGCGGCGGCGGCGGCGCGGGCGATGCCGCCGAAGAAGATGCCGCCGTGGCCGAAACCACGTCGCTCTATGCGGGCTTGGCCGAGCAACTGCTGGTGCTCATCAGCGTCTACGAAGCGTACCGCGCGGTGCGGGACGCCGTGGTTGCGGGCGGCGAGTTCGACGCCTCGATCGAGTCGGCGCGGTTAGGCATTGCCGCGATCACGCAAGCCTACGGCACGCTCACCGACGCGCAAGGCGACGTGCTCCACGGCCAGGACGCGCTCACCGCAGCGTTCGGGATCGCC
>DATNAM010000174.1:0-10464 GCA_035572595.1 Gemmatimonadaceae bacterium | reverse complement strand
CGCGGACCATGGCGACGGCTCCGGTGAGGGCTGCGGCGGCGACGAAGGGCTCATCGCCTTGCACGTTGAGGATCACGTCGTAATTGCGTGCGACGAACTCGGGGCGTGCCGCAACTTCGGCGACGCGGTCGGTGCCCGAGGGGTGATGCTCATTCGTGGGCACGCACATGGCGCCCGCTTCACGAGCGGCGGCGGCGACATCGGGGTGATCGGTGGCAATGACGCAGAGGTCGGCGACGCGGAGGTCACGGACGCGCTGCCAGACGCGGACGACGAGCGGAGAACCGCCGAGGAGGCGGAGCGGCTTGCGGTGGAGCCGTGTGGCGCCGAGACGGGCTGGGATGACCGCGAGGATGGTCATCGGTCGCTCTGCGGGAGCGGGTCGCAATGCAAGATTCACGCCATGCAATATATTCTATGGTAATGCAAGAAGCCAGGCTTCCAGAGGCCGATTGTGCGGTGATTCGCGCGCGGCTTCGGGGTCGGTCGTACGAGCCGGCGACGCTCCGGGTGTCCGGGGCCGCGACGTGACCAGGCCAAGACCGACTTCATAAGCCTGCTCGACGAGTTCTTTCTGAGCGGCTGCGTTAGGCGTGGCTACAGAGCCGGCTGGTCCGGACACGATAAGAATGGGTGTGGCCATCTCCCGAAGTCAGCGCCTCCGCCTGTCCAGCAACACGCTCGCGACACGAGCGCAGTGACCATGACGCCCGTCCGGGTGTCCGTTCACTGAGATACACTTCCATGTTCATCGAAACACGCGCCCTCGGGAAAAAAGCTCGGTCGCTCGACCGCTGGTCGATCCCCGTCCCGCCCGCCACCGGCGACGGCGACGACGGCGCATTCACCCTGCGCACGCTCATCACGCGCGTGGTGTTGAACGAGGTCGCCGCGTTCGACGAGCGGCAACGACAGCGCCGATTGATGCGCGTGCTCTCGCAGACCGAGATTGCCGATGGCGCCGCAGCCGGCAGGATAGATCCCGGCGGCCACATCTCGCCACCGGTCGCCGATCCGGACGCCGCGGTCGGCGCGGCGCTGCAGGGCTTCGAGGACGGACTGTATCTCGTCGTCCTCGACGGGGTCGAGCAGCGCGACCTCGATCGCCAGATCTACCCGAAGGACACGAGTACCCTCATTTTCGTCCGGCTCACGTTCCTGGCCGGCGCCTAACGCATGGACAACGATCAGATGAAGGCTGAGCTCGCGGCCAAGCGACGGCCGGGGGCCCTGCTCGAGCGGCTGAGCGGAATCAAGCAACAGGCCGCCGCACTCATCGGAGCCGGCATCCCGCCCACCGTGCGCGCGCTCCTCGCACAGGCATGCAACGCCTCGGAGTACTCCCGATACGCGCTCATCGCCCGCAACCGCGCCGAGTTAGGCGCACACCTCGCCGGCCTTTCCGACGACGACTGGCGGCAATTGGCGCACTCGCTCCTCCCGCGGTTGGAATCGAGCGTCGTCGCCGCGCTTCGCGCACTCGAGCGCCGCCCCTATACCGAAGGCCTAACGCGCCGTCCCTTCCGCTCACCGCTGTCGAAGAAGACGCTCGCGGGCATGCGCGGGCGGTGGCTCGCGAGCGTGGCGCTGCTCCTCGGCGACTACGATGCGGACATCGTCTGGATCGCCGAGCACGGGGCACATCTCGCGGGTTGGTCCGGAGCCGTCGATCTGGGCTGGCTGCTTGCCGGCGCAATCGACGCCGGCGGCGCGACGGGCGATGCAGTGTTCGAGGTGCTGGCCGCCACGGTTCGCGGCGACCACCCGACCTCGCAAATGGGTCGGCACGTGACGCAGGCGCTCCTGAGCTGCGCGCGGCCGGATGCGTGGGAGCTCGTGGAGCGAATGCTCCTCGCGGCCCAGCGAGAGGAAGGTCTGCGCCAGGTCATCCTCGAGAGCGTGGACGAGTCGCACCCCGCGGCATTTCGACGCATCGTGACCGTCATCCGCGAGCATAATCTGTCGCGCTTCTCGTCGGTGATTCGCGCGGCGGACACGTGGTTTGGATTTCTCTGGGACGGCACATCGCAGGTCAAGATCGATTCGCTGCTCGGGCGCGTGCTCACGCTACTGGACGACGCCGCGGCTCGAGACGCCGCGCTCAACGGTGACGATGCCGAAACGGCCTACCTCGCGCTGTGGAGCATCGCGTTCGAGGACGTCGACGCGATGCTCCCGCTGGCGACGAAGCTCGCGTCGTCGAGCTCCGAATCGATGCGGTTCGTGGCGGCGCACGTCCTCGTCCAGTCATCGTGGACGAGCGCATTCGGCCCGCTCATCAATCTGTTAGGCGACTCCGATCTGCGCGTTGCCGCACGCGCGCTCGCCGGCTTCTTCGCGGATCGATCCACGCACGCCGACGTCGCGCAGATATTCGAGCGGCTCGAGCAGCTCATCGCCCGCATTCCGAAGCGCGGTCAACCGCTGGCCGCCATCGTCTGGCCGTGGTGGAAGCACACGCTCGAACGCGCGCATGTCGCCGCGGCCATGGTTGCCCACGCGGCGAGCGTTCCCGGTGAGCGTCTGCTGCCGCATGTGCGCGATCTGAATGCGGACGGGCGCGCCGCGTTTCTGCGGAGTGTCGCCGGCATCGCGGCGTATCGCTCGCGCGGCCGCCCCGATGCGCAGCGGCGCACGCTCACCGCAGGCGAGCGCGCTTTGGCGATCGACCTGCTTGGCGACGCGGCGTCGTCGGTGCGATCGACGGCCTATGACGTACTGGATGCGCTGCCGCTCGAGCGCGATGAAGTCGAGCGCATCATCGATCTGCTCGACCGGAAGGCGAGCGACCTTCGCGCCCGATCGCTCAGGCGCTTGCGTGCCCTCTCCGATGCGGATTTGCTGAGCGTGTCGGACCGGTTGCTCGCCGACGCGAGCGAGGCGCGGCGTCAGGCCGGGTTGGAGCTCTTGCGCGATGCGGTTGAGACGAAGCGGTCGCTGGCCGACGTGCGCGAACGGATCGAACGATATTCGGCCGGGCGTGCGACGCTGTCGACGCAGGAGGAAGCACACGTCACCGCCGTGCTGCGCGAGCCGACGGTCGCGACGAACGAGGACGCGCTGGGCCTCATCGACCCGCGCACGATGCAGCCGTGGCCCGCACCGCAGTCGCGCAAAGTCCAGGTCGACACGCGCGGCGCGCGCGCATCGCTCGCCTCGTTGGCGGAGCTCGTGCTGGCGCATGTCGAAACGGAAGTCCGCCGCAGCAACGGTGACGTGGTCCTGCTGCCGCAGTCCGTCGGCTGGTCGTTCGGCCCCCGAAGGCGAGAGGATGTGGAGGACGGCGGCACCGGCGTGCCGCTGGTCGATGTATTGCGCGGCTGGGCGCGCGAGCGGCCGGCCTCGCTCCGCGATGATGACGGGATCGAGCTGCTCCGTGCGCTCGCGCCTAACGATGAGGGCGAAGTCTGGAAGAGCGCTCCCGTGCGAACCCTGTGCGACGGCAAACTGCACATGCGCAGCTTGCTCCTGAGGGGACTGGCCGAATGGAGCGTCGTGTGGGATCCGCCGGCACACGGCTTCGAGTTCCTCTTGGATGGTTTCGAGTCGGCCGTTGCCGCGATCGACGACGATGAGTACGCCGAGCTGCTGAAGGACGGCGTGGCGGCAGACAATTGGTACTACGCGGCGAACGATCCAAAGCGCCCGGTGCGACGCAAGCTGGACCGAGCGCAGACTTGGTTGAATCGCACCCGTTGGTGGCGCGCCCTATTCCCGAAGACCGTGCGAGCCGCGGCTGCCGGACGCCTGTACGGCGTGCTGCGAGCGCTCGAGTCGCGCTCGCGCGGCCACATGCGCTTGCGCATCTCGCTCGAGGATTTCCTGAGCGCATACCGCGCGGGCGAACTGCGCGATCCGTGCGCAGAGCTGACGGACCTGCTCGTTGGTCGCTGGTCTGGCCCCATGACCTCGGACTTACTCCGGGTCGTGTCCGCGAAGCGACTGCCCGCGGGATTTGCCGAACACGCCGAGCTCGTCGAGGCAGTGGACCGATGCCGCCGGCGCATCGTCGAGGTGGAGGCCGAGCGCGGCGACCGGCCGACAGTCGTGTCACGGCACGTCATGGAGCTGCGATGGACGGGCGGTCTCGACGCGCTCGCCCGCGCGCTTCCGGCGTTAGGCAAGACGCATTTCGCCCGCAATTTCGGGTGGTCGCGAATGGGCGAGTCGCGAAAGGAATCGCTGAGCCATCTCGTGGTGCGGAGCTCACCGCGGCGCGAGGATAGTCCCGAGGCCTTCGCCGCATGGGCGCGATCGGCACGTATCCCGCAGTCACGTCTCGTCGAGCTCGCGGTGTACGCGCCGCAATGGGCGGCACACGTCAATCACGTGCTCGAGTGGCCCGGTCTCGAGGACGGCGTGTGGTGGATCGAAGCGCACACGAAGGACGGCCGCTCGTGGCAGTTGCGCGATCTGAAGGACGAATGGGCAGCCGGCGCGGGCGAACACACGCCTCTCACGGCCGACGAGTTGACCGAGGGTGCGGTGGACGTTGCGTGGTTCGACCGGACCTACAAGGCACTCGGCGCCGAGCGTTGGCGCGCGCTGTATGTGGCGGCGAAGTATGCGGCGAGCAGCGGCGGTCATTCTCGCGCGCAGTTGTTCGCCGACGCGATGTGCGGCGCGATCACACGCGAGGCGATTCTGGCGCGGATCGACGGCAAGCGCCATCAGGATCCGGTGCGCGCACTCGGTCTACTGCCTCTCGCGGCGGGCGTGGCCGGGAAACAGGATTTGCTCGAGCGCTACGTGCATCTCGAGAACTTCCGGCGCGAGTCGCGCAAGTTCGGATCGCAGCGCCAACAGAGCGAGAAGCGCGCCGTGACGATCGGACTCGCAAACCTGGCGCGCACCGCGGGCTATCGCGATCCGCAGCGTCTCACGTGGGCGATGGAGCAGCACGCCGTCGCCGATCTGGTTCGCGGCCCGCTCGTCGTGACGCGCGGCGACGTGACGCTCACGTTAGGCATCGACGCCGACGGCGTGCCGTCGCTCGGCGTGCAGAAGAACGGGAAAACGCTCAAGGCGCTTCCGGCCGCCCTCAAGAAGGATGACGAGGCGCAGGAGCTCAAGGAGCGACTGCAGGAGCTCAAGCGACAACGTTCGCGCGTGCGGACCGCGCTCGAGGAGGCGATGTGCCGCGGCGATGCGTTCACCGCCTCGGAGTTAGGCACGCTGCTCGAGCACCCGATCCTCGCGCCGTCGGTCGCGCGGCTCGTGTTCGTCGGCGACGGTACGGCGGGCTATCCAACCGAGCACGGCCGCGCGCTGATTGACGCCGCCGGCGCGATGCACGCGTTGGGCAACACGGAAGAGGTACGCGTCGCGCATCCGGCGGATCTGTTCGCGCGCGGCGACTGGTCCGCATGGCAGCGCGAGTGTTTTCGCGCCGAGCGCGTCCAGCCGTTCAAGCAGGTTTTTCGCGAGCTCTACCCGATCACGCAGGGCGAACGCGGCACGCAGCGGACGCGGCGGTACGCCGGGCACCAGGTCAACCCGCGTCAAGCGCTGTCGCTGCTCGGCGGCCGGGGCTGGCTCGTGTCACCGGACGAGGGCGTGAGCCGGACCTTCCACGACGCGAGCCTAACGGCGCGGCTGTCGTTCGAGGAGCCGTTTTTCACCCCGGCGGATATCGAGGGACTGACGCTCGACGAAGTGATCTTCGCCAAGAAGGGCGACGCGACGCCCCTGCCTCTCGACCAGATTCCGGCGCGCGTCTTCAGCGAAACCATGCGCGATCTCGACCTGGTGGTGAGCGTCGCGCATAGTGGCGGCGTCGATCCCGAGGCGACGGCATCCACGGTCGACATGCGCGGCACACTCGTGGGCGAGACGTGTCAGTTGCTCGGTCTCGACAACGTCGAGATCAAGTCGCATCATGCGATCGTGCGCGGCGAGCTCGGCACCTACTCGGTGCATCTCGGGAGTGCGGGAGTGATGCTCATGCCGTCCACCGCGATCCCGATCGTGGCGGTTCACTCGCAGCATCGCGGCCGTCTGTTCCTTCCCTTCGCCGACGATGATCCACGCACGGCCGAGGTGCTGGCGAAAGTGTTGCTGCTGGCACGGGACAAATCGATCCGCGATGCGAACATTCTCGAGCGGATACGCTCCGCGAGCGGGACGTCGCTCGACTGACCGTGCGAAGGGCCGGTGGTAGGTCAGTTCAAATGAGTTGTCACCGGGGCGTGCACCCGGATGATTTCACGCAGAGGAACTCGCCAGGCGTGAAGCCGTGCTGCATCACGAGGCTCCACGTGGTCAGCTTCCACGACAAAGGGCTCAAAGGATGACAAAAGTGATGCGAGAGATGGAGAAGATCGGCTCGGTGCACATCCAACGTCAACGGCGCACGCAGCTGGATGATTTCACGCGCGTGCGGGATGCGCTCACCGCCGCGCCGCGGCCATCTTCCTCATCGCTTGCATCACTTTCGTTATCCCTTTCACCAACTACAGAGGAGCTTACCAGGCGCCAACTCACCAGGCGTCAAGTCACCAGAAGCCATCGACCCATGCATTTCGGACTGACCCACGACTGAAGGGCCGGCTGTATTGCGCCCGAGTCGACTATCCCGCAATGATTTCATGGTGCGCGCCACGTCCCTGACTCAGGCACCCGAGCCCACGGCGGACCTCATCATCGAGCCGTGGCGCACGAGCTGCCGCATCACGCGGCTGCTCGTGAGCAGCCTGCCGGCCACGATCTGGACCAAGCCGGTGCCCGGCCTGCCCCGGCGCACCGTGCGCATGGTGGCCGCGCACCTCCACAATTCGCGCAGCGGCTGGATCAACACGCTCGGCGTCCCGTTAGGCATTCCGCGGCCGCCGCGCGTCAGCGTCTTCAAGGCGACGCGGCAGGAGGTGCTCGCTGCCCTGCCGGCGAGCGAGCGAGGCATCGAGGACATCTTGCGCGCCGGCCTCGACGCCGGCGGTCGCGTGCCGGCCACTCGGAAGTATGTGTGGCGCAATCTGCCGCTCGATGTGGGCCACGTGCTGTCGTACTTCGTCGCCCACGAGGGCCACCATCGGGGGCAGCTGGTACTCGTGGCCCGTCAGTTAGGCGCGCGCCTGCCGCGAGAGGCAACCGACAAGCTCTGGTGGTGGCAGCCGCCACGCGCCGCCAGGCGCGGCTAATGCTGGCCCGGCACGCGAATGCCGAATCCCACCGCGTCCTTGTGGGTCCGCGGATCGAAGTCGTATCCCACGTAGAAGAACGAGAATCCGAGCCGCACACCCAGGTTCTGCTCGAAGCGCGGCAGGCTGCCCACGCCGGCCGAGCCGAACGCATCGCGGAGCACCACGGTGGGCGCGCCCAGGTACTTCACCTTGAGGCCGGTAATCGGAATCGTGTAGACACCGAGCAGGTAGAGCAAATGGTCGCCGCCTAACGACAGGACATCCAAGGTGGGCAGCGTGCCGGCCCCGCCCAGGTAGGCGAACCGCTGCGGGGGCGCGGTGTCGCCGGCGGTGAGCACGCCGTGTGCGTGCAGCGCGAAGTGCTGCGGGCCGAACGTCGGAAACTGCACGTCGGCGTTGAACGTGGTCTGCGTGAATCGCTCGCCTAACGGCGTGTCGAACGGGCGTTCGACCACCACGTCGCCGGAGAGCTTGACGTCGCCGAACTGGTACGCGGCGGTGGCACTCCCCAGCGCCGACGAGATCCGCCCGTGCTCGATCACCGGATTGAACCGCAGCATGCCGTCCGAATCCTCGGACCCGGTAACGCTCCACGGGCCGCCGGCCCGCACCGACCAGTCGCGCTCCGTCTGGGCGCCTACGCCTAACGCAAATTGGCCCGACCCGCTGGCCCACGTGTGCAACAGCGTGCCCTTGAACCGGTCGCCACGCCAATAATTCCGATAGTCGTGGCCGATCGCCAGCACGTCCACCGAGTTCTCGAGGTTCGGCTCGATCCAGTCGTCGTTGGTGAACGTGTTGCGGCCGGCGTCGCCCGTGATCACCCAGTCGGGACCCATCGGGATCTCGATGGCCGCCTGCGGATCGAACATGCCGAGGTCGCTGCGATAGGCGACGGTCGGGTCGGCGCGCAGGTGGTCGCCTAACAGCGACAGCCGCGGACCCCACACGACCGACAACCCATCGGCCCGGTCGTAGCTCGGCACGCGGAATCCGAACAGGATCGGCAGGTTGAAGATGCCCGCCAGCTCCGGACCCTCGGGCGCCACGTAGTCGAGCGCGATGCCGTCCTTGGTGGTGTCGGCGTCGATGCGCACGTCGGGAAACGAGAGCTTGCCGCCCACCACCGTCGCGTCGCGCGAGTCGTAGACGCGTCCGCCGACGGCGATCGCGCGGCCGTCCACGTGCGCGCCGGGCCGCAGGAAGATGTTGCCCTGGAGCACCAGCACGTCGCCGTGCACCGTGCTCGCCACCGTCGCGTCGCTCCCGACCACCACCACCGACGCCGAAAACACGCTGTCCTTGAAGAGGCGCGTGTTCCAACGCTCGTAGCGCGTCACGTACGGATGCGCGAGCGCATCCTTGATCACCGGGCCCGACGGAATCGGCGCGGCGTGCCGGACGTACACACGCTGCTGCGGTTGTTGGGCGGCGAGCGGCGAGCCCGCGACCAACAGCAGCAGGGCGAGGCGTCTCAGCATCCGGCGAGCGTCAAGAAGTTCTTCAGAAGCAGTTTCCCGTGTTGAGTGAGCACCGACTCGGGGTGGAATTGCACACCCCATACCGGGTGCTGGACGTGCCGTACGGCCTGGATCTCGGTCTCGTCGTCGGTGGATGTGGCCAGAATCTCGAGGGTGTCGGGCAGACTCGAACGCTCCACGATCAGCGAATGGTACCGCATCACCTCGAGCGGCGACGGCAGGCCCGCGAACAGGCCCGTGCCGTCGTGCGCGATGCGCGACATCTTCCCATGCATCACCCGGGCCGCGCGGACGACGCGTCCGCCGAACGCCTCGCCGATCGCCTGGTGTCCCAGGCACACGCCGAGCGTTGGAATCGTGGCTCCCCACCGCGAGACCACCGGCACGGTGATCCCCGCCTCGCGGGGCGTGCACGGGCCGGGCGAGAGCACGATGGCCGATGGCCGGAGCGCGCCCACGTCCTCCACCGACAGCGCGTCGTTCCGCCTAACGACCGGCTCGGCGCCCATCTCGCCCAGGTACTGCACCAGGTTGTAGGTGAACGAGTCGTAGTTGTCGATGACGAGAATCATGGCTCGGCGCGTTAGCCCCGCGGATGATACTGTTTGTGCACCGATCGCAGGTACTCGCGGTCCACGTGCGTGTAGGTCTGCGTGGTCGAGATGTCGGCATGGCCGAGCATTTCCTGCACCGCGCGCAGATCGGCGCCGTGCTCCAACAGGTGCGTGGCGAACGTATGCCGGAGCGTGTGCGGCGTGACGCGCTTGGTGATGCCGGCGAGCTCGACGTACTTGCGGAGGATCTTCCACGCGCCCATGCGCGAGAGCGGCTGGCCGCGCGCATTGAGCAGCAGCATGCCCTTGCCTGCCCCGCGCTCGAGCCTGGGCCTCAGCTCGCGGAGATAGACCGCCACGGCGCCGATGGCGCGCCGCCCGATGGGCACCAGGCGCTCCTTGCTGCCCTTGCCGAATACGCGGACCAGCCCGTCGTTGAGCAGCACGTCCTTCACGCTCAGGGTGATCCACTCGGACACGCGAAGGCCGGCACCATAGGCGAGCTCGAGCATGGCGCGATCGCGGAACGCCAGCGGCTCGTCCAGCGACGGGGCTCCAATCAGCCGCTCGGCTTCCTGCACGGTGAGGACATCGGGGAGGTTGAGCCAGCGCTTGGGCGTCTCGAGGCGGTCGCTCGGATCCTGGGCGATCTCGCCCTCGTTCACAAGGAACTTGAAGTACGTGCGAACGGCCGAGATGGTGCGCCGGATGGAAGTTGGCGCGAGGCCCAGGTCCTTCAAGTGATACACGAAGTCCCGCAGGAGCGCCGGGGTGACGCCCGCCGGGCGGGTGGCGCCCTTCACGCGCATGAACGTGGCGAAGCGCGCCAGGTCGAGCGCGTAGGCCTCGCTCGTGGCGCGCGCCGAGCCGCGCTCGACCGACAGAAAATCCTGGAAGCGCTCGAGCTCGAACGCGCGCGCGATGTCGTCGCCTAACGCAGCGATGGCGCGCGGGACGGCGGCGGACGGCGAGGCGGCCGCGTGACGGCTCACGGGCCCGGCTCCTCGTGCTCGAGTGTGGCGACGGCGATGCACGCGATCCCCTCGCCGCGGCCGATCCAGCCCATGCCTTCGTTGGTCTTGCCCTTGACGCTGACCGCGTCCGGCGCAATGCCTAACGCAGCGCCGAGGGCGTCGCGCATGGCGGGCGTGTGCGGGGCGAGCTTGGGGTGCTCGGCGATCACCGTGACGTCCACGTACACGGGGCGCCAGCCCCGTTCGGCCGCGCGCGCGACGGCCCGGCGCAGCATGTCCAGCGAGTCGCGGCCGCGGTTGGCGGGGTCGGAGTCGG